>NZ_CP019426.1:4757500-4900000 GCF_009834515.1 Pseudomonas sp. R84 | reverse complement strand
TCGAGTCGGCCTGCGCGGAAGATGTAACGGGGCTCAAACCATACACCGAAGCTACGGGTATCATCTTCGGATGATGCGGTAGAGGAGCGTTCTGTAAGCCTGTGAAGGTGAGTTGAGAAGCTTGCTGGAGGTATCAGAAGTGCGAATGCTGACATGAGTAACGACAATGGGTGTGAAAAACACCCACGCCGAAAGACCAAGGTTTCCTGCGCAACGTTAATCGACGCAGGGTTAGTCGGTCCCTAAGGCGAGGCTGAAAAGCGTAGTCGATGGAAAACAGGTTAATATTCCTGTACTTCTGGTTATTGCGATGGAGGGACGGAGAAGGCTAGGCCAGCTTGGCGTTGGTTGTCCAAGTTTAAGGTGGTAGGCTGAGATCTTAGGTAAATCCGGGATCTTAAGGCCGAGAGCTGATGACGAGTGTTCTTTTAGAACACGAAGTGGTTGATGCCATGCTTCCAAGAAAAGCTTCTAAGCTTCAGGTAACCAGGAACCGTACCCCAAACCGACACAGGTGGTTGGGTAGAGAATACCAAGGCGCTTGAGAGAACTCGGGTGAAGGAACTAGGCAAAATGGCACCGTAACTTCGGGAGAAGGTGCGCCGGTGAGGGTGAAGGACTTGCTCCGTAAGCTCATGCCGGTCGAAGATACCAGGCCGCTGCGACTGTTTATTAAAAACACAGCACTCTGCAAACACGAAAGTGGACGTATAGGGTGTGACGCCTGCCCGGTGCCGGAAGGTTAATTGATGGGGTTAGCTAACGCGAAGCTCTTGATCGAAGCCCCGGTAAACGGCGGCCGTAACTATAACGGTCCTAAGGTAGCGAAATTCCTTGTCGGGTAAGTTCCGACCTGCACGAATGGCGTAACGATGGCGGCGCTGTCTCCACCCGAGACTCAGTGAAATTGAAATCGCTGTGAAGATGCAGTGTATCCGCGGCTAGACGGAAAGACCCCGTGAACCTTTACTATAGCTTTGCACTGGACTTTGAATTTGCTTGTGTAGGATAGGTGGGAGGCTTTGAAGCGTGGACGCCAGTTCGCGTGGAGCCATCCTTGAAATACCACCCTGGCAACTTTGAGGTTCTAACTCAGGTCCGTTATCCGGATCGAGGACAGTGTATGGTGGGTAGTTTGACTGGGGCGGTCTCCTCCTAAAGAGTAACGGAGGAGTACGAAGGTGCGCTCAGACCGGTCGGAAATCGGTCGTAGAGTATAAAGGCAAAAGCGCGCTTGACTGCGAGACAGACACGTCGAGCAGGTACGAAAGTAGGTCTTAGTGATCCGGTGGTTCTGTATGGAAGGGCCATCGCTCAACGGATAAAAGGTACTCCGGGGATAACAGGCTGATACCGCCCAAGAGTTCATATCGACGGCGGTGTTTGGCACCTCGATGTCGGCTCATCACATCCTGGGGCTGAAGCCGGTCCCAAGGGTATGGCTGTTCGCCATTTAAAGTGGTACGCGAGCTGGGTTTAGAACGTCGTGAGACAGTTCGGTCCCTATCTGCCGTGGACGTTTGAGATTTGAGAGGGGCTGCTCCTAGTACGAGAGGACCGGAGTGGACGAACCTCTGGTGTTCCGGTTGTCACGCCAGTGGCATTGCCGGGTAGCTATGTTCGGGAAAGATAACCGCTGAAAGCATCTAAGCGGGAAACTTGCCTCAAGATGAGATCTCACTGGAACCTTGAGTTCCCTGAAGGGCCGTCGAAGACTACGACGTTGATAGGTTGGGTGTGTAAGCGCTGTGAGGCGTTGAGCTAACCAATACTAATTGCCCGTGAGGCTTGACCATATAACACCCAAGCAATTTGCGAACTCGAGAGAGACCAGATTGCGGTGTGTGAAGACGAAACGAACCGAAAGTTCGATGTTCACAAAACACCGAAAGCTGTCACATACCCAATTTGCTGAAGCGAGGCCACAAGGCCACGACTCAGTACCCGAATTTCTTGACGACCATAGAGCGTTGGAACCACCTGATCCCATCCCGAACTCAGCAGTGAAACGATGCATCGCCGATGGTAGTGTGGGGTTTCCCCATGTGAGAGTAGGTCATCGTCAAGATTAAATTCCGAAACCCCAATTGCGAAAGCAGTTGGGGTTTTGTTTTGCCCGCAGAAAAGTAATTCCGGGATAAAGCATGGGAAGACTATCCAGTTCAAATTCAAAGCCCCGTCGCAATGGAAATTGCGACGGGGCTTTTTGCATTCACGTCAGCCGACGAATTGCCACGGCGAGCCGCGACTGCACCATTGATTTTCAACATCAGACAGGATGCGCGGCTAACCTTCGTTCAGCTCAACTTCACCCATTGAAGTGCTGACGTCGGTTATGTGTCGGCGACCGTAGACTTCGTATATACGGCTGCCGTCATCGCTGTCCGGTTTACGCAATGCCAGTTGCGCGAACAAACCATACTTTTCGCGGTAACTGCCGAACCAGTCGATCAAGGCGCCGATGTAACAATCATTGCCAATGAAGACCGGCAGGTCGGCGACTTTTTCAATGCTGTAATGCGCCGGACCAAAGCTGTAGTAATCGTTTTCCACGGCACCGGTAGCCGGAATAGGGCAGAGCGGTTCTTTTGAAGGGATAACGGCGGTTTCATTTACCTTCGCCACTGCCAGATTGAGCGCTCGGTGCAGATCGGGTTCGAGTTCAAACGTGCTGTTGCCGTCATCTTTGTGTTGAAGAATGGGCACGTCGAGGTCATAGCGATAACGGATCGTCACCGTAGGCACCTGAACGTTGATTTTCAGCGGGTTCAGCAAGTAGACACGATCAACGCCGTACTCGCTGTTTCGATAAGCCGCATAAGTTTTGCCATGCAGGTTTATCCAATCCACTGACTGATTGGCTCCGCGATCGTTGGTGTAGAACAGCGAACTTTCAGGCTCAACAGAACGTTTAACGAACCGTTCTCCGTCGCGACGCCAGGTTTCCACGTAGGTGAACAGGCCGGTACCCCCGGCGTAAGTATTTACAATCAGATCGCGTTGCCCGTCGCCATCCAGATCCCGCAAGGTGTAAGAACTCAGGCCGGTTTCGGCAGCGTCAGAGATCAGGGAAGCGGTGAGCGCTCGCCATTCATTGGCGCTAACGCCTTTGGGCTGCGCTGTCGGAAAGTGCGTTATCGACGAATCCTCTTCACTTGCTTCACCGTCAAAACCGCCGGCAGTTGTTTTGACGGCGAGCGCGGCGAGCGCTCGATCCAGCGCAAACTCTGGATCATCTTTACTGGCGGCTTGAATGCGCTTTTGCAGATCGTCCAGCGCCTGTTTATCGAGGTCATCCGGTTGATAGGCAACCGCCGCCTGCCACTGCGCGTGCAGCGCTTGCAGGCGCTCGCGATACTGCTGACTCAGGCACGAAATATCTTCGGCGCATTCATTGCGGGTTTTCAGCCACAGCCGTTGAGTGCGCTTGAGTTCAGCTTGTGCGCAAGCAGAGGCTTTGAATAAATCCCGATAAACCACGCCCATCTGCGCATCCAGTTCATACAGCGACTTGTTCGCGCAAACAGTGTTTTCGACGGCATTCGCCGCTTTTGTACAATCCATTCCAGCCGCCATTGCCTGCTGTATAAACAGCAACGCGCAGACAGACGTGATGCAGCGTCCTTTGATGTGCACGATGTAAACCTTGTAGTGGGAAGTTATGCCGGCGCGCAGGGTAATCGCTAGGCAAGGAATCTTGAAGCGCCGGCTTCAGGGAACAGCACTTCTGGCCGATAACCCATTCGGTGACTTAAAAGTCGCGCGAAATCGCTTGATGGCATTTGGCCGCCAGCTATCATTTGCGCGCCTGAAATTGCCCTCACTTCAATTGCCTGGAAGTCTTCGATGCTGTCGTATCACCAAAAGAGTTTTCTGATCGTCGATGATTTCTCGGATTTCCGCAGTTCCGTGCGTTCGATGCTGCGTGAGCTTGGGGTCAAGGATGTCGATACGGCCGACACCGGTGAGCAGGCGCTGAAGATGTGCGCACAGAAGTCCTACGATTTCATCCTGCAGGATTTTCACCTCGGTGACGGCAAGAAGAACGGCCAGCAGGTTCTCGAAGACCTGATGCTGGAAAAGCTCATCAGCCATGAAGCAGTGTTTGTCATGGTCACCGCCGAGACCAGTCAGGCGATGGTGCTCAGTGCCCTAGAGCATGAGCCGGATGCGTACCTGACCAAGCCGTTCAACCGTTCCGGTCTGGCCCAGCGCCTGGAACGTCTGGAGCAGCGCAAGACGTTGCTCAAACCGATTCTGCAGGCCCTCGACCGTGGCAAACCGGTCGAGGTGCTCAACGCTTGCATCGCCCTGTGCAAGCAGGACATTCGCTATTCGCCGCTGTGCCTGCGCTACCGCGCTGATGCGCTGCGCGACATGAATCAGAACGAAGCGCTGGAACGCCTCTACGACAGCATCATTGCCGACCGGCCGTTGCCATGGGCATTTGCCGGATTGGGCAAGTTGCTCTTCAAGCGTGGTCAGGTTGCACAGGCCAAAGGCGTCTATGAGAAAGCGCTGAAGGTGTTCCCGATGATGCCGTCGCTGTACGACGGTATGGCCGATGTGCTGGTATCGGAGGGCGATACCAAAGGCGCGCAACAGGTGCTCGAAGAGGCCATTCGTCTTTCGCCGCTGGCGGTGCGCCGACAGGCCTTGCTTGGCAAACTGGCGATGGCCAACGAAGATTTCGACACCGCCTCGCGTGCTTACCGCCAAGCGGTGTCGCAAGGTGCACAGTCGCGCTTCAAGGACCCGGAAAGCAACCTCGGGCTGGCCCACGCGCTGATCAGCAAGGGCAGCGAACGCGGTCTCGACACGCGCACGCGGCTGGAAATCAACACCACCCTCAGCGCGGTGGCCAAAGAAAACCCGACCGACCCCGGCCTGCAGATTCGTGCACGTCTGATGAAAGCCACCAGTCTTCTGCTCAATGATGCCGAAACTGCCGACAAGCTCACCGAACAAGCGCTGATGCGCCTCGACGGCATGGAACAGTTCATGAGTCCGGAAGCGGCGCTGTTGGTCGCCAAGCAGTTGCAGATGCTCGGGCAGGCCGAGGCGGGCACCTCGATGCTCAAGAGCTGCGCGGAAATCTACGGTGATGATCCGGCGGTGATGAAAGACATCGCCAAGCTCACCGACGACCCGACTATCCTCAGCTCCAGCAACGCCGCTGCCGATCTCAACCGTCAGGGCGTGCGCGTGTACAAGACCGGCAACCTGGTGGAGGCCCGCGAGGTCTTCCGCAAGGCGCTGAAGATGCAACCGAAGAACATCAGTATCGCGCTGAACATGGCCCAGTCGCTGCTCCACGGCACCGACACCAGTGTGCCGTCGGCGGAGCTGGAAGAATGTCGGGCCTGCCTGAAAATGGTTGGCCTGATGCCCGACACCGACGCGCGTCATGCGCGTTATCAGAAGCTGAAAAGCAAGGCGTTTGGCGAATGAGCAACGACAAGCAGGCGCTGGATTTTTCTACGGTGATCGCCTCCACCGTCCACGACATGAAGAACTCGCTGGCCATGCTCATGCAGGCCCATAGCCAATGGCTGGCGCGCTTGCCGCAAGCGCAGCGCGAAGGTTCGGAGCGGGGCGTCATCGACTTCGAGTTCGCCCACCTCAATGGCATGCTGGTGCAGTTGCTCGGGCTGTACAAGCTCGGCGTCAACCAGATGCCGCTGCAACCGGCGTATCACGAACTTGATGACTTTATTGAGGCGCAACTGGCGGCGCATCAAGAGGTGTTTGCCAGTCGCGGGATCATCGCCACCTACGAGGTCGATCCGCTGAGTCCGTTGGGTTTCTTCGACCGTGAATTGATTGCCTCAGTGCTCGGTAACTGCATCAACAATGCGATTCGTTATGCCCGCGAATCGTTGCTGATCACCGTCAGTGACGAAGCCGGGCAATTGGTGCTGAGCATCAACGACGACGGCGACGGTTACCCGGCCGAGATGCTCGAGCGCCAGGCCGATTACGTGCAGGGCATCAACCACAGCAGTGGCAGCACCGGGCTCGGTTTGTATTTCGCCAATCGCATCGCGGCGCTGCATCAGCGTAACGGTGTTGAAGGTCGCACCGAAATCCGCAATGGCGGGCCATTGGGCGGCGGCGTCTTCAACCTCTACCTACCCTGAACGCACATCCCCGTTGTCTGGTTTTTTGTTTGACGCTGCTTGATATTCCGAACAGCCGAAGCCTATTTTGTACGGGTCGCCGTTCGCGGCTCGCACAATAACAAGGATTGCGTCATGACAACCGATGGCCAGCGTTCACTCGCGCAGCGATTGACGGGCATTGATGAGATTGAATGTGTCACGCCGGATTTGAACGGCGTACCGCGGGGCAAAGTGATGACCGCCGAAGGTTTCCTCGAAGGACGGCGTTTGCAGTTGGCGCGGGGTGTGCTGCTGCAATGCATCATGGGCGGTTACCCGGCCGCGCGGTTTTATGGCAGCGATGACGGAGACCTGGCGCTGGTCGCCGAACCGACCCAGATCCATCGCCTGCCGTGGAGCAACGACCCGCGTGCCCTGGCCATTTGCGACGCCGATGAATTGACCGGCGAAAGCTCCAATCTGTCGACCCGTGGCCAGTTGAAAAAAGTCATTGCCCGTTATGCCGCGCGCGGCTTGGCGCCGGTGGTGGCGACCGAACTGGAATTCTTTGTCTTCGCGCCGAACACCGATCCGACCCAACCGTTCCGGCCTCCCGTCGGTCTCGACGGTCGTCGCGAAGATGGCCAGTCGGCGTTCAGCATCAGCTCCAATAACGGTCTGCGACCTTTCTTCAACGAAGTCTATAAATGCATGGCGGCCCTCGGTTTGCCGCGCGATACCTTCATGCACGAGATGGGTGTCAGCCAGTTCGAGATCAATCTGCTGCACGGCGATCCGCTGTTGCTCGCCGACCAGACGTTCCTGTTCAAACACCTGCTCAAGGAAGTCGCGCTCAAGCATGGCCTGACCGTGGTGTGCATGGCTAAACCGCTGGCACACACGCCGGGCAGTTCGATGCACATTCACCAGAGCATCGTCGACATCGGCAGTGGCAAGAATGTCTTCAGCGACGAAAGCGGTCAGCCGACGGCGATGTTCCGCCATTTCATCGGTGGTCAGCAGGCGGGCATGGCTGATTTCACCGCACTGTTTGCACCCAATGTGAATTCCTATCAGCGCCTGTGCCATCCCTATGCATCGCCGAACAATGCGTGCTGGTCCCACGACAACCGTGCCGCCGGGCTGCGAATTCCGGCCAGTTCGCCGGTGGCTCGTCGGGTGGAAAATCGTTTGCCGGGCGCCGATGCCAATCCGTATCTGGCGATCGCTGCCAGTCTGGCTGCCGGTTTGCATGGTATCGAGCATGAGCTGGAGCCGAGCGAGGCGATTCAGGGCGAGTTCGAGGTGCCGGACAACCTCTCGCTGCCGTGTACCTTGCACGCCGCGCTCGAACGTCTGAAGCGTAGCCAGTTGGCGAGGGAACTGTTCGGGCAGGAGTTCATCGAAGGCTACATCGCTTCGAAGACCATGGAGTTGACCAGCTTCTTTGATGAAATCACTCCCTGGGAACGGCGTGTTCTAGCAGCCCAGGCCTGACGAACTGTCGCCACCGGGCTATCGTTTTGGTAGCCCGATATTTACTGCAAGGAGCCGCTCGGAACGCCGATGCGCCAAATCTGGAAATCCTTTCGAGCGCTGTATTTCGCCTCGCTGATGATGTTGATCGGCTCGGGCCTTCTATCCACTTATCTGGCCTTGCGTCTGGCCGCTGACAACGTCGACGGCCTCTGGGTCGGTGCGCTGATGGCCGCCAACTATTTCGGCTTGGTGTTGGGCGGCAAGATCGGTCACCGACTGATTGCCCGGGTCGGGCATATTCGTGCTTATTCTGCCTGTGCCGGGATTGTCGGGGCGGCAGTGCTTGGCCATGGTCTGGTCGATTGGCTGCCGGCATGGCTGGTGCTGCGGACCATCGTCGGTCTGGGCATGATGTGCCAATACATGGTGATCGAGAGCTGGCTCAACGAACAGGCGGACGCCAATCAGCGAGGTCTGGTATTCAGCGGTTACATGATCGCGTCATACCTTGGCCTGGTGCTGGGTCAATTGATTCTGGTCATGCACCCCGGGCTGGGTCTGGAACTGCTGATGCTGGTTGCCCTGTGTTTTGCCCTGTGCCTGGTGCCCGTGACGTTGACCCGGCGCATTCACCCGGCGCCACTGCATCCGGCGCCGATGGAGCCGCGCTTCTTCATCAAACGGGTGCCGCAGTCGCTGAGTACGGTGCTCGGTGCCGGTCTGATCATCGGTTCGTTCTATGGTCTGGCGCCGTTGTATGCCTCGCAACAAGGGCTGTCGACCGAGCAGGTCGGTCTGTTCATGGGGAGCTGCATCTTCGCCGGTTTGCTGGTGCAGTGGCCGCTGGGCTGGTTGTCCGATCGTTACGACCGGGCGCTGCTGATTCGCTGTTTTGCCGGGTTCCTGGCGGTGGCGGCGTTACCATTGGCGGTGCTGCCGCAGGTTCCGCTGGAAGTGTTGTTCGGGGTTGGTTTCCTGTGTTCACTGGTGCAGTTCTGTCTGTACCCGCTGGCGGTGGCATTCTCCAATGACCATGTGGAAGGTGATCGCCGTGTGTCGCTGACCGCCATGCTGTTGGTGACTTACGGGGTCGGCGCGAGCATTGGGCCGCTGCTCGCGGGTGTGCTGATGAAGCTGTTTGGCAGTCAGAGTCTGTATGCGTTCTTCAGCTTCTTCGCGCTGGTGCTGGTGTGGCGGATCCGGCCGAAAGCCGTGACCAATCTACATCAGGTCGACGATGCGCCGCTGCATCACGTGGCCATGCCCGACAGCATGTCCAGCTCGCCGCTCGTGGCCGCCCTCGACCCTCGGGTAGACGAGCAGGTGGTCCAGGAGCAGATGGTCCAGGATCCTGGGCAGGCCCCGGCAAATCCCGAGCCTGAACCTGATAGTCAGCCAGCGCCTGCGGCAGCGGTCGAACCGGATACCGACACCGACACCGACACCGACACCGACACCGACAAGCCCGCGCCCGATCTCAGTGGCGGCAGACCCTGAACTGAACAAAAACCACCGCGCATAAAAAAGGGCAGTCCCCTCAAGGACTGCCCTTTTTATTAGCCGGACGAATCACATATCGTCTTTATCGAAACGGCGTGCTTCACGCTGCAACTGATACACGAAGCGCTCAACGTTGCGCGCCGCCTGACCACTGATATTGTGGAAGCGCAGGCCGGCAAAGGTGATGTTGAGTTTTTCTTCGAAGTGCAGATAGCGCAGTTCGACGGAGGTCGGCTGGTTGCCGAACAGCGGCGGGGCGATCAAGCGGTCATAGACCTGACCCAGTTGCAGGCGATCAGTGATATCGCCTTCGAAGCGCAGCTTGCAGCCGGTCGCGGAAATATCCAGCAGTTTGCCGTTGATCGGCGCCTTGAGCTTTTCGCCGCCCAGTTCAACGCTGACCAGATCAGTCAGCTTCAGCGCGGCGCGGAAAGCATTGCGGCGCTGGTGGTAAACCACTTCGGTCGGCAGTTCGCCGGTGTAGAAACGATCACCTTCGGACTCTTCGATGTTCAGTGTGCCGGTGCATTCCCAGGCAATGCGCACACCGTCATGAAAACCTTCGACCTTGAACGGCTCGCCGGCCAGCAGGAAGCGTTCGCCATCACGCGGGATCATCTCATCCAGCGCGATCGAGGCGCTGTCGCGGTCGACTTTGATCAGGTAGCTCTGGAAGCGCTGGCTGCGCTCGTGAAAAGTGATGATCAGCGGATCGTGGCTTTCTTGCAGCTGGCGCAGGTTGCTGGAGATTTCCAGTGGCGTGGTGAGCACCTTAGGGGGCTGCGGAGCATCATCCGCGCTGAGGGCGTTGGACACGGTTTATCAATCTCCAGACAAAATATGACGACTAGCCAGCATTTTGCCAGCATGTTCCGCGGGTTGATAGAGCTGGCGCATCAACGGCTCATGCCTGGCTGAGCGGACGCGGTACGGCGGGTTTGGCAAATGTACCGCTGGCGTTATAAAGCGCTGGCGCTTCACCACCGGTAAGGATCTTCAGTTGATTGGCCGTGGCGGCCTGCTGGATCTGGATCGACTGGCCGTTCTTGACGTTGGCGGCCTGGCATTGAGCGATCAGATCGGTCAATGCATCGCCTTGCGTCAACAACTGGTCGCCAATGCTCGACTTGCCAGCCAGCTGCTCCAGACCGCTGCGGTCTGTCGACAAGTTGAGGCTGGCGAGGATTTCGCTGCGTTTGCGGCCATGCTGTTCAAGCAAAATGATCAATGCCTGTTTATGCGCCAGAATTTCTTCCAGCAGGGGCATGTCGCGACCGTGCAACGCGAGAGATTCGGTTTGCAGCAACTCCAGCAATTGTTGAGCTGGAGCAAAGTCGTCGTTGATCAGTTGCAATAAATTAGTGTCGTGCATGGCTGGCCTTGGGTGTTAAGCGTCCAAAAGCCTCGCGCCGGCAAAGGCCTAGCGCTGGGCTTCGAAGTTGAGCAGTTTGCTGGCTACACGGTTGCTGTCGACTTTATAGCTGCCATCGGCAATCGCGGCTTTCAACTCGGCCACACGGGCTTTGTCGACAGCAGGCTGATCGCGCAGCTTGTCAGTGACCTTCTGCAACTGTTGAGCCTCATTGCTGAGGTGTACCGATTCCCCGCTTTTTGCGGTACTGGCCGGTTCGGCCTGGGTATTCAGCGGCGCGGAGGTGCCGGTTTCGGCGGTTTCCTTGGCGTTGCTGGTACGTGTACTGCCCGTAAGTGACGAGGAGCTGTTCAAACGGCTGAAATCGATGACCATGATAAAAACCTCTGGGAATTTGGACGCTTGCCATGTTTTCGGCCATCCCCTGGAAAACTTTAGGCACATTTACAATGAGCCTTGCATGCGCCGGCGCGTGTCCTGCTGCGGCACAGTTTAGGGAACAGCCGGGGGCAGCGCCAGTTTTCTACATCGCGACTTCCACTTGGCCGGGCGCGGTGACTTGCGCCTTGATGACCCGTTGCGAGTTGAGGTTTTTCACGCGTATCTGTTCTTTCAAACCGCCATTGGCCAGCGCTTCACCTGGCATGCGCACGGCGAGCGTGCCGCTGCGCGCAGTGATGACCACTTGATCGCCCTTGCGAATGACTTCGGCCTGTTCCAGATGAACCAGGGTAATGACCTGATCGGCTACCGTTGGTCGGGTTAATTTCTGCCCGATCGCTTCGTCTACCGAGGTCAGAAAGCCTTGGTTGATCGTACTCACGTCGCGCTCACGCAGGGTCACGTCCTGCGGTTCGATAATCCCTGCACGTTTCAGCGGTCGGGTGGTGGTCACAATCTCGCGAAACAGGCGGACTTGAGCGGGCACGAACACGGTCCAGGGCGAGGCGCCTTCACAGCGCACCTTCACGGTAACCCGGCCCAACGGACGTGCCGGGCTCTCCAAAGTCGCTGTCAATTCCTTGTCGCACATAGGCATGCGCATACGGGGGTCGAGCTGGTTAACTTCGATTTCGTAGCGGCCTTCCGTTTGACTGGTAGCCAGATAGTCTTCTACGGTGAACTCAAGAAAGCCCTGAGTGACGCCGATAAGCATGTCAGGCAAGGTAACCGCATCAGCAATGGCAGGGTTGCCAGCGAAAAAGCAGCAGACGGCTGACATCGCGCAAAGGCTTTTGCGAGCGCGGGAGGTCAGGTGTCGGAAAAATGTCGTTTGAGCGTTCATACGAGTTAAAAAAGCAAGCGCCGTGCCGTTTAGCAATGAATGTGCGTCGCAACAACACTTGGCGTTGGTGTAGGAGTCTGGGCATGGCTGGTGTAATGGATTCGGTGAACCAGCGCACGCAACTGGTAGGGCAGAATCGCCTGGAGCTGTTGTTGTTCCGTCTTGACGGTCAGCAGCTTTATGGAATCAACGTGTTCAAGGTGCGGGAAGTGTTGCAGTGCCCGTCGCTGACGTTGATGCCCAAGTCCAGTCCTGTCGTGTGCGGGGTGGCAAATATCCGGGGGGCGACCATTCCGATCCTTGATCTGGCAATGGCCACCGGTTCCGGAGCGTTGAAAGACAAGAACAACCCGTTCGTGATCATCACGGAGTACAACACCAAGACCCAGGGTTTCCTGGTCCGCTCGGTGGAGCGCATCGTCAACATGAACTGGGAAGAGATTCATCCACCACCCAAGGGCACGGGCCGCGATCATTACCTGACCGCTGTGACTCGGGTGGACAATCAGTTAGTCGAAATCATCGACGTCGAGAAAGTGCTGGCGGAAGTTGCGCCGACACCGGAAGCGATTTCGGTGGGCGTGGTCGATGTCGAGACCCAGACCAAGGCACTGTCGTTGCGTGTCTTGACGGTCGATGACTCATCGGTGGCGCGCAAGCAGGTCACGCGTTGTCTGCAAACGATCGGTGTCGAAGTGGTGGCGCTGAACGACGGCAAGCAAGCACTGGATTACCTGCGCAAGCTGGTCGATGAGGGCAAGAAGCCGGAAGAAGAGTTCCTGATGATGATTTCCGACATCGAGATGCCGGAGATGGACGGGTACACCCTGACGGCGGAAATCCGCGGCGACGCACGCATGCAAAAGCTTCATATCATCCTGCATACTTCGTTGTCGGGGGTATTCAATCAGGCGATGGTCAAGAAAGTCGGTGCTGATGACTTCCTGGCCAAATTCCGTCCTGATGACCTGGCATCCCGGGTAGTCGACCGGATCAAAGCAGCAGATATCAGCTAGGAGCGCTTTGCTCCTGGCGGTCAACACGATTTAAGAGGCGGCATCATTGTCTACGGGTAATTTGGATTTCGAACAGTTCCGGGTCTTCCTGGAAAAAGCCTGTGGCATTTTGCTCGGTGAAAACAAGCAGTACCTGGTCTCGAGCCGTCTCAACAAACTGATGGAGCAGCAAGGCATCAAGTCCCTGGGTGAGCTGGTTCAGCGCATCCAGACCCAGCCGCGCAGCGGTTTGCGCGAGCAGGTGGTCGATGCCATGACGACCAACGAAACCCTGTGGTTTCGTGATACCTATCCGTTTGAAGTCTTGAAGAACAAGGTGCTGCCTGAAGCGATCAAGGCCAGCCCCAACCAGCGTCTACGGATCTGGTCGGCCGCCTGCTCGTCGGGCCAGGAGCCGTACTCGCTGTCGATGTCGATCGACGAGTTCGAGCGCAGCAACCTGGGCCAGTTGAAGATGGGTGTGCAGATCGTTGCCACTGATCTTTCCGGCCTTATGCTGAACAACTGCAAGACGGGCGAATACGACAGCCTGGCGATCGGTCGCGGTTTGTCGCCGGAGCGTCTGCAGCGTTACTTCGACCCGAAAGGGCCGGGGCGCTGGGTGATCAAGGCGCCGATCAAGAACCGCGTGGAGTTTCGCTCGTTCAACCTGCTCGACAGCTACGCCGCGCTGGGCAAGTTCGACATCGTGTTCTGCCGCAACGTGTTGATCTACTTCTCTGCCGAAGTGAAGAAGGACATCCTGTTGCGCATTCACAGCACGTTGAAGCCGGGCGGTTATCTGTTCCTTGGCGCTTCCGAAGCGCTGAACGGTTTGCCGGACCATTACCAGATGGTGCAGTGCAGCCCGGGGATCATTTACCAGGCGAAATGATTACATCGGCAACACAAAAAACGGCAGGACCGCAAAGGCCTGCCGTTTTTTTGTGCCTGCGGAATTTCTCCCTGACACCACAAAACCCCTGTAGGAGTGAGCCTGCTCGCGATAGCGGTAGCCCATTCAACATCATCGGTGCGTGACACACCGCTATCGCGAGCAGGCTCACTCCTACAGGGGGCCGTGGTGCGTATGAGATGGACGGCAAGCGGCAGAAAAGCGGCATCCGGCGGAAACCGGTTGCCGCTTTTCTGGCATTGCCGCGTTGCCGACTCCCCGCAAAGCCGCGGTTTATGGGGGGTTTATAGTTTGGCACGGCGCTTGCTAAAGCTCAGTTACGAAAAACCGGTCACCTGAAGGTTCCCGACATGAGCATCAGCTTCGATAAAGCGCTCGGCATTCACGAAAAGGCATTGGGCTTCCGCGCCCAGCGTGCCGAAGTGCTGGCCAACAACATCGCCAACGCCGATACCCCGAACTACAAGGCTCGGGATCTGGATTTCTCCAAAGTGCTTGAAGCACAGACCCAGAAAAACGCGAACGGCACCATCGCCCTGAACATGACCAACAGCCGTCACATCGAAGCTGAAGGTCTGGGCAACGGCGACGAATCGCTGATGTATCGCACGCCGATGCAACCTTCGATCGACCAGAACACCGTGGACGCCCAGCTGGAACAGTCGAACTACGCGGAAAACGCCGTCGGCTTCCAGGCCAGCTTCACCCTGCTCAACAGCAAATTCAAAGGGCTGGTGTCAGCCCTGCGCGGAGAGTAATTCATGTCCCTGTCCAGCGTTTTCAACATTGCCGGCAGCGGCATGAGCGCACAGACCACGCGTCTGAACACCGTGGCGTCGAACATCGCCAACGCCGAAACCGTCTCCTCGAGCATCGACCAGACCTATCGCGCCCGTCACCCGGTATTCGCCACCATGTTCCAGGGCGGCCAGAACAGCGGCAGCAATTCGCTGTTCCAGAGCCAGGACGCCGCCGGTCAAGGCGTGCAGGTGCTCGGCGTGGTCGAAGACCAGAGCAACCTCGAAGCGCGCTACGAGCCGAACCATCCGGCGGCCGATGCCAAAGGCTACGTCTACTACCCGAACGTCAACGTGGTGGAAGAAATGGCTGACATGATTTCCGCGAGCCGGTCCTTCCAGACCAACGCCGAAATGATGAACACCGCCAAAACCATGATGCAGAAGGTACTGACCCTCGGTCAGTAATAAGGGGCGACTGCCATGAGTGTTTCCGATACCACCAGCAGCTTGAGCATGAATGACATCCTGTCGAACTCGTCGAAAAAGACCAGTTCGACCGCCGGTGGCATTGCTTCGGCCACTAACAGCGCCACCGGCGGCCAGGCCCTGGGCAAGGACGCGTTCCTGCAATTGCTGGTCACCCAGCTGAAAAACCAGAACCCGCTCGATCCGCAGGACAACAGCGCATTCGTTGCCCAGTTGGCACAGTTCAGTAGCCTGGAAGGCATCACCACGCTGAACAGCACAGTCAGTTCGCTGGCCGGCAACTACAACTCCTCGCAAGCCTTGCAGGCGTCGTCGCTGGTGGGCCGCAATGTGATCGTGCAGACCAACTCGGTTCAGCTCGACGATCCAAGCAAAGGCATGACCGGTTCGGTCACCGTTCCGTCGTCGATTGCCGGCGGCACCGTGAGCATCACCGACAGCAGCGGCGCGGTGGTTCGCACCATCGATCTGGGCAGCCGCGCTGCAGGCAACGCAAGCTTTACTTGGGACGGCAAGGACAAGGACGGCAATCTGGTGGCTACTGGCACCTATACCGTTAAGGCCAACGCATTGATCAATGGCACCTCGACCGATATGGCGACCTACCTGCCGGCCACCGTCACCAGCGTGACGATCAGCCAGACCGGCGGTGAGCTGATGCTCAACCTGTCCGGCAAGGGCACCGTTGCCCTGTCCAAAGTACAAACCATTGGTATATAGAGCCGACTAACCGGCACAAAGGAGTGGAATATGTCTTTCAATATCGGCCTTAGCGGTCTCTATGCAGCCAACAAACAACTGGACGTGACCGGCAACAACATCGCCAACGTCGCGACCGCCGGTTTCAAATCGTCCCGTGCAGAATTCGAAGACGTCTACTCGGCCACTCGCCTGGGCAGCGGCAGCAAAGTGATCGGCAACGGCGTGCGCCTGGCCAACGTTTCCCAGCAGTTCACCCAGGGTGACATCAACAACACCGGTAACGTGCTGGACATGGGCATCAACGGTTCGGGCTTCTTCACCATGAGCAACAATGGCTCGGTGTCCTACACCCGTGCCGGTACGTTCAAGGTCGACAACGCCGGTTACATCACCAACACCGACTACACCTCGCGCCTGCAGGGTTACGGTGTGGACGCCAACGGCAAGATCATCAACGGTGTATTGACCGACCTGAAGATCGATACCTCGAACCTGGCGCCGAAATCGACTTCGTTGGTGACTTCGAGCATCAACTTGAACTCGACTGCGCCGGTGATCAACGACACAGTGGCGGCCGGCAAGTTTGATCCGACCAAACTCGAGACTTACACCAAGTCGTTCAGCACGCCGATCTATGACACGCAGGGCAACTCTCACGTCATGGATCAGTATATGGTGAAGACCGGCGAAAACACCTGGAAGGTCTACACTCTGGTTGATGGCCGAAACCCGGATGCGACCGGTAGCAATCCAAACGATCCGCTTACGCCTCCGGTTGCTTCGACACTCACCTTCGACAGTTCTGGCAACCTGTTGCAGGTCAGCACGCCTAGCACATTACCAGCTCCGGCGCCGAACCCGATCATCAGCAGCGACTTGAAGCTGACGACCTGGAAGCCGGGCACTGTGACCAACGGTACCTTTACGCCTAACGGTGCGGCTGCCAACCCGGCCGGTATTACCATTTCGATGGCCAAGACCACTCAGTACAACGCTGACACCGCGCGTTCGATTCCGACTCAGGACGGTTACGCCACTGGCCAGATCACCAACCTGACCATCGACGGCACCGGTACTTTGTTTGCCAACTTCAGCAACAACCAGAGCAAGGCCATCGGCCAGGTTGCGCTCGCCAGCTTCACCAACGAACAAGGCCTGCAGGCTATCGGTGGCACCAGCTGGAAAGAGACTTTTGCTTCGGGTATCCCGGGCTACGACGCACCGGAAACCGGTACTTTGGGTTCGATTGCTTCGAACTCTCTGGAAGAGTCCAACGTTAACCTGACTAACGAACTGGTAGACCTGATCAAGGGCCAGAGCAACTATCAGGCGAACGCCAAGACCATCTCCACTCAGAGCACGATTATGCAGACCATTATTCAGATGACCTGAACGCGGTTTGTGGTAGTTTTTTGGGCCCCTCGTTTTGAGGGGCTTTTTTTTTGGCCTTGGCGGCCTGTGGGTTCGCTCCGGGACTGATCCGGGCGCAGCGTCTACGGTTTGCTTCGCTGCACCTTGGGATTTGTGGTGTAGCTACCCCTCATCGGAACGCCGCCCGCCCAGCCCTCTCCCGAGGGAGAGGGGGCCGATTTGTGTTGGCTTTGAAATCGCATACGACTCGGTATTCAGCGTCGCCGTATCTCTCACATCCACGCAGTCAGTTCCCTCTCCCTCCGGGAGAGGGCCAGGGTGAGGGGCTTTTGATGTTGCCCCAAAAGAAAACCCCCGACAAACCAGAAGTCTGTCGGGGGTTTCTTTTGCCAGGAGAGTATCAGGCGTCTCGCAACGCCTGATTCAGCTCAGCTTATTGGCAAGCTTCGCAATCCGGCTCGTCGATCGCGCAAGCCTTTGGCACTGGAGCAGGACCGGCAGGAGCCGCCAGAACCGAATCGTCGCCGTGGTTGCCGCCGCTGGAAACAGCGTTCAGCTTGCCGGTGTTGATGGTCGACTTCTCGGTGCTGGTCGCGGCCAGGGCGCGGAGGTAGTAAGTGGTTTTCAGACCACGGTACCAGGCCATGCGGTAGGTCACGTCGAGCTTCTTGCCCGATGCGCCGGCGATGTACAGGTTCAGCGACTGGGCCTGGTCGATCCACTTCTGACGACGGCTGGCGGCGTCAACGATCCACTTGGTGTCCACTTCGAACGCGGTCGCGTAGAGCTCTTTGAGTTCTTGCGGGATGCGCTCGATCTGCTGAACCGAACCGTCGTAGTACTTCAGGTCGTTGATCATGACCGAGTCCCACAGACCGCGAGCCTTGAGGTCGCGAACCAGGTACGGGTTGATCACGGTGAATTCGCCCGACAGGTTCGATTTCACATACAGGTTCTGGTAGGTCGGTTCGATCGACTGCGATACGCCGGTGATGTTGGCGATGGTCGCGGTCGGTGCGATGGCCATGATGTTGGAGTTACGAATACCTTTCTGAACACGGGCGCGAACCGGTGCCCAGTCCAGGGTTTCGTTCAGGTCGACATCGATGTACTTCTGGCCACGTTGCTCGATCAGGATCTGTTGCGAATCCAGCGGCAGGATGCCTTTGGACCACAGCGAACCCTGGAACGTCTCGTACGCGCCGCGCTCGTCAGCCAGGTCGCAGGACGCCTGGATCGCGTAGTAGCTGACGGCTTCCATCGACTTGTCGGCGAACTCGACGGCAGCGTCGGAACCGTAAGGAATGTGCTGCAGGTACAAAGCGTCCTGGAAGCCCATGATGCCCAGACCGACCGGACGGTGCTTGAAGTTGGAGTTCTTCGCTTGTGGCACCGAGTAGTAGTTGATGTCGATAACGTTATCGAGCATGCGAACGGCGGTGTTCACGGTGCGTTCCAGCTTGGCGGTGTCCAGCTTGCCGTTGACGATGTGGTTCGGCAGGTTGATCGAGCCCAGGTTGCAAACGGCGATCTCGTCCTTGTTGGTGTTCAAGGTGATCTCGGTGCACAGGTTCGAGCTGTGAACCACGCCGACGTGCTGCTGCGGGCTGCGCAGGTTGCACGGGTCTTTGAAGGTCAGCCAAGGGTGGCCGGTTTCAAACAGCATGGAGAGCATTTTGCGCCACAGGTCTTTGGCCTGGATGGTCTTGAACAGTTTGACCTTGCCTGGGTATTCGGTCAGGGCTTCGTAGTACTCGTAGCGCTCTTCGAAGGCTTTACCGGTCAGGTCGTGCAGATCCGGCACTTCGGATGGCGAGAACAGGGTCCACTTGCCGTCGTCGAAGACACGCTTCATGAACAGGTCAGGGATCCAGTTGGCGGTGTTCATGTCGTGGGTACGACGACGATCATCACCGGTGTTCTTGCGCAGTTCGATGAACTCTTCGATGTCCATGTGCCAGGTTTCCAGGTAGGCACACACAGCGCCTTTGCGCTTGCCACCCTGGTTAACGGCTACCGCGGTGTCGTTCACCACTTTGAGGAACGGAACCACGCCTTGCGACTTGCCGTTGGTGCCTTTGATGTACGAACCCAGTGCACGCACCGGCGTCCAGTCGTTGCCCAGACCGCCAGCGAATTTCGACAACATGGCGTTGTCGTGGATCGCGTGGTAGATGCCCGACAGGTCATCCGGCACGGTGGTCAGGTAGCAGCTCGACAGCTGTGGACGCAGGGTGCCGGCGTTGAACAGGGTCGGGGTCGACGACATGTAGTCGAAGGACGACAGCAGGTTGTAGAACTCGATCGCACGGTCTTCTTTGTGCTTCTCTTCGATCGCCAGGCCCATGGCCACACGCATGAAGAAGATCTGCGGCAGTTCGAAACGAATACCATCCTTGTGGATGAAGTAACGGTCGTACAGGGTTTGCAGGCCCAGGTAGGTGAATTGCTGATCGCGCTCGTGGTTGATCGCCTTGCCCAGTTTTTCCAGGTCGAAGGTGGCCAGCACAGGGTTCAGCAGTTCGAACTCGATACCTTTGGCGATGTAGGCCGGCAATGCCTTGGCGTACAGGTCGACCATTTCGTGGTGAGTAGCGCTTTCGGCCACACCGAGGAAACCCAGGCCTTCGGCACGCAGGGTGTCCATCAGCAGGCGGGCGGTCACGAACGAGTAGTTCGGCTCACGCTCAACCAGCGTACGAGCGGTCATCACCAGGGCAGTGTTGACGTCGGTCAGGGCCACGCCGTCGTAGAGGTTTTTCAGGGTTTCGCGCTGGATCAGGTCGCCGTCGACTTCTTCCAGGCCTTCGCAGGCTTCGGTGACGATGGTGTTCAGACGACCCATGTCCAGCGGCGCCAGGCTGCCGTCAGCACGGGTGATACGGATCGACGGGTGAGCGTTGACCGCTTCTTCCGCCGGCGCGTGGGCAGCGCGTTCTTTCGAACGACCGTCACGGTAGATCACGTAGTCGCGCGCGACTTTCTGCTCACCGGCACGCATCAGGGCCAGTTCGACCTGGTCCTGGATTTCTTCGATGTGGATGGTGCCACCCGACGGCATGCGACGCTTGAAGGTCGCGGTGACCTGTTCGGTCAGGCGCGCAACAGTGTCGTGGATTCGCGACGAAGCGGCAGCGGTGCCGCCTTCAACTGCGAGGAACGCTTTGGTGATAGCGACGGTGATCTTGTCATCGGTGTAAGGAACGACAGTGCCATTGCGCTTGATCACGCGCAGTTGACCAGGCGCGGTGGCTGCCAGATCCGAATTCGAATCAGCGGCCTGCGGCAAGGTGCCCTGCGGGTTCTCGCGAGTTGTGTCGGTTTGCATGGGGGGTGGTCTCCACATTCTCTATGTTTGTTTGGCACCGTCATGGTGCTCACCGTTCTGTACCGAAGCACTGCAACCGACAAGCGTCGGCGTAACAACTTCGGAACAGTAGGAAAAAGGCTTGTAGCGCCGCATCCTTGCCGAAGTTTTCGGCGCCGAGCCAAGGCTCGAGCCAAACTCCTTCCAGGGTGACAGTAATGACTGCAACACCCGTACCGTTCCGGTCATTTCGGACCTAAAAAACGGTGCCATCCGCAAGTGCGGTTTGGGCTTTGAAAAACTTGCTTGGTTCAACCGGAAACTGGCAATAAAGCACTTGAGTTTCAGGCCCTAAATGTGGTTGGGCGTTTGAGCGGAAAACCCCATATGTAGGGTCTCTCTCCGCGCCGTGCTACAAGATAATGCGTTTTGAGGGGTGTTGCAACGTACTACCTGTGGATAAACCTGTGCGTAAATTGTGTAAGAAACAAGGAATTCCCGTGTAGGCCGCGGACCTGCTGAGCTAGACCGTTTGTCACCGTTTTATCCTCGGGAAAAACGCTTCAGCGGATTTTTAAGGGCGCGAACCCTATCACAAAAAACGGCCTTCTCCGAACGCATTTACCGACTTGTGTTCTGGCTGTACGCCGTTTATACAATCGGCCCATGCACAGGCATTCTTATCCTCCTGAAACATGACAAAAGGTCGGGAGAATCACGCTAAATATCGCGTACCCCTGTAGGAGCTGCCGAAGGCTGCGATCTTTTGATCCTGATCTTGAAAAGCAAGATCAAAAGATCGCAGCCTCGTTTCACTCGACAGCTCCTACAGGGGATTGTGTGTCTGGGCAATCGCCTTCCTTTTATCAATAACAATAGAAAGCAGAGGTCACCGGTGGAGCAACAAGCCTGGCAGGTATTGATCGTCGAGGATGACCAGCGACTGGCCGAACTGACGCGCGATTACCTGCAAGCCAATGGACTGCGCGTGGACATCGAAGGCAACGGTGCGCTGGCGGCGGCACGGATCATCAAGGAGCAGCCGGATCTGGTGATCCTTGACCTGATGCTGCCCGGCGAAGATGGCCTGAGCATTTGCCGTAAGGTGCGCAATCATTTCGATGGGCCGATTCTGATGCTCACCGCGCGCACCGACGATGCCGATCAGATCCAGGGGCTCGACCTCGGTGCCGACGATTACGTGTGCAAACCGGTGCGCCCGCGTCTGTTGCTGGCGCGCATTCAAGCGTTGCTGCGACGTAGCGACACACCTGAACCGGTCGCCGAAAAATCCCGTCGTCTGCAATTTGGTCCGTTGGTGGTCGACGACGCCTTGCGCGAGGCGTGGCTGAGTGACAATGGCATCGAACTGACCAGCGCCGAGTTCGATCTGTTATGGCTACTGGTGTCAAACGCCGGGCGCATTCTGTCCCGCGAAGAAATCTTCACCGCCCTGCGCGGCATCGGCTACGACGGTCAGGACCGCTCGATCGATGTGCGCATTTCGCGCATTCGCCCGAAAATCGGTGATGACCCCGACCATCCACGCCTGATCAAGACCATTCGTAGCAAAGGCTACCTGTTCGTCCCTGAAGCCTGCGTAGATCTGCCGCTGTGAACTCGATCTTCCTGCGCATCTACGGCGGCATGTGCGCAGCGATCATTCTGGTGGCGGTGCTCGGCGTGCTGGCGCTGAACCTGCTCAACCAGGTGCGCAGCGAGCAGTACCGCGAACGTCTGGCCCACGGCACGTTCTCGCTGATGGCCGGCAACCTGCAGCCGATGAACGAAACCGAGCGCCATCGTGCGCTGCTGGTGTGGGAGCGTTTACTGGGGATTCCGCTGGCGCTGAAGAAATTTGCCGAAACCGACCTTGATCTGTCCCAGCGCACCCGCGTGCAGCGTGGTCAGGCGTTGGTCGAGCAGACCGGACCGCACGCGGCGAAGGTCTATCGAATGGTCAGCGACAAAGAGCAGCTGGTGCTGGTGGGGGAAGTGCAGCAAATCAGCGAGCAACTGGCCCGCGCGACCATTTACCTGCTCGCCGATGAACTGGTGCGCGTGCCGGTTGGCGAGCAGCCCAAACGTCTCGCGCAGATAAAGGAAGAGAAGGGTTTCGGTTTCGATCTGCGCCTGGTCACGGTGAACGAGGCCGACATGGACGAAGACCAGAGCCGCCGCGTGGCCGAAGGCGATACGGTAATGGCGCTGGGCAAGGGCGGCGATTCGATTCGCGTGTTTGCCGGCATGGTCGGCACGCCGTGGGTGCTGGAGATCGGCCCGCTGTATCAGATGAACCCGTACCCGCCGGAATGGCTGGTGCTGATTGCGGCACTTGGTCTGAGCCTGATCGGTCTCATCGTTTATCTGTTGGTGCGTCAGCTCGAACGCCGTTTGCGCGGCCTTGAAGCGGCGGCCACGCGGATTGCCAAGGGCAGCCTGGAAACCCGTGTGCCGGCGCGCGGTGCCGACTCGGTGGGGCGTCTGGCGTCGGCGTTCAACGGCATGGCCGAGCACTTGCAACAGTTGCTGGCGATTCAGCGCGAACTGGTGCGCGCGGTGTCCCATGAATTGCGCACGCCGGTGGCGCGCCTGCGTTTCGGTCTGGAAATGATCGGCTCGGCGACCACGCCGCAAGCACTGGAGAAGTACCGCGAAGGCATGGATCACGACATCGAAGACCTCGATAAGCTGGTCGATGAGATGCTCACCTATGCTCGGCTGGAGCAGGGCTCGCCGGCGCTGACCTTCCAGCGCATCGATCTGGATGCGCTGGTCAATCAGGTGATTGAAGAGCTGGCGCCGTTACGCGCCGAGGTCACCGTGCAGCGGGGATTGTGCCTGTCTGCTGCTGATAACGATGATGCCTGGGTGGAAGCTGAGCCACGTTATCTGCATCGAGCGCTGCAGAATCTGGTAAGCAACGCGATGCGCCATGCACGTTCGAACGTGACGGTGAGTTATCAGGTCGGGCAATTGCGCTGTCGCGTCGACGTCGAGGATGACGGCCCGGGTGTACCGGAGGTCGCGTGGGAGCGGATTTTCACGCCGTTTCTACGTCTCGATGACAGCCGTACGCGGGCGTCGGGCGGGCATGGTTTGGGGCTGTCGATTGTGCGGCGGATCATTCACTGGCATGACGGCCGGGCGATCATTGGCAAGAGCAAGAGTCTGGGCGGGGCTTGTTTTAGCCTGAGTTGGCCGAGGAATCAGGAACGCCGGTAATTCTTGTGGTGGCCGCGATGCCGCCTTCGCGAGCAAGCTCGCTCCCACAGGGGAATGCATTTCAAAATGTGGGAGCGAGCCTGCTCGCGAAGAGGCCTGAACAGGCGCTGAAAGATTTCAGGCCTGAATGCTGACCAGACTCAACAACTGCCCATCCCGCACCCCGAACTGCGCCTCCAGTTCAGTACCGTTGCGCCATTCAGCGGACAAGTCCGTCAACAAGCGCAACCGGACTTCACCGGCTTCAGTCCACTCCAGCACTTCAGCGTGCTCGAAATAAAAGCGCTGCTGCACAATCGGGTACAGCGCCTTGAACAAACTCTCTTTCACCGAAAAGGTCAGCGTCACCCACAAGGCCAACTGATCGCGCGAGGCGGACGTCATGCGTTGCATTTCAGGTGGCGTCAGAATCTCCCCGGCCAGGCGCTCGGCACGTTCGGTGTTGAGCAGGTTTTCCAGATCCATGCCCAAACCGCGCCAATGCCTTTTGTTGGCGACAATCGCTGCCGCACGACCGGTGCTGTGGGTGATCGAGCCGCAGATATGCGCGGGCCATATCGGCGCGCGGTCTTCACCAATCGCTGGCACAACACTGCTGCCTTCCAGTTGCTCCAACGCCGCCCGGGCGCAAATTCGCCCGGCTAGAAACTCAGCCTGACGCTTGGCTACCGAACGTTGAATGCTCGGCGGCGCGACGACGGCACTGCGTTGAAAGTCATCGCCAAGCAGTCGGGCCGGGTCGAAATGGGTGCTAAGCAGCACGGTGTCGGCCAATACCGTCGGCAACGGCCAATGGCTGTCGAGCGCGGTGCAGCAGGCGGGAAGGGTAGGGGGGAGATTCATGGCGGGCATTTTGCCGGTTAGTCGAGACAAGGTCGAGATCGGCGGTGAAGCTTTCGCGAGCAGGCTCGCTCCCACAGGGGATCTACTGGGCGGCATAGATCCAGTGTGGGAGCGAGCCTGCTCGCGAAGGCCGCGCCGCGGTGTCGCTGATCAGCTAAAGATTTTCTGCAAGAACGCTTTCATGTCCGCCCAGGATTTTTCATCCGCGGCCTTGTTGTACCCGATGTCCGGGCCACCGTGCTCGCCATGGCTCAGGCGATCGGCATCCGGATTGGTGAAGCCATGCTTGGCGCCATCCAGACTGACAAATTTATAGTCAGCCCCGGCCTTGTCCATTTCTGCCTTGAACGCCGTGACGTTATCCGCCGTAACCATGCTGTCCAGCGCGCCGTGCTCGACCAGAATCTTCGCTTTCACACTGCCAAGCGTTGCCGGGGTCTTGGTCGCCAGCGCACCGTGGAAACTCACCACGCCCGCCAATGGCTCACCTTGCCGCGCGGCGTTGAGCACCACGCCACCGCCGAAGCAGTAACCGATGGCGGCGATTTTGTTGGCGTCGGTCTGCGGCTGTTTCTTCAGCAAGTTCAGCCCGGCCTCGAAGCGCTTGCTGGAAGCCGCCGCATCCTGGGTCGCCGCCTGCATGAACGCCATCGCATCTTTCGGGTGCTCGGTGTTCTTGCCTTCGCCGTACATATCAATGGCCAGGGCGCTGTAGCCGAGCCCGGCGAGATCGCGCGCGCGGCGCTTGGCGTAATCGTTCAGCCCCCACCATTCGTGCACAACGACGACGCCCGGACGCTTGCCTTTGATGGCGTCGTCGTAGGCGTAGTAGCCGATCAGTTTCGTGCCGTCGGCGCTCTGATAGGGGATTTCTTCAGTCTTGATCGCAGCCTGAGCAAGGCTGCTGACAGCCAGCAAGGTAAGGGCGAGGAACAGGCGCATGGTCGGGTCTCCTGACAGTAAAAGGTCAAAACAGCCTAGTTCATTTGGTTCAGGTCAGGTTCAGAGACGGTTCAGGGGCGGTACAGGGGGAGGTCAGTAACCTTGCGCCATACCCAAACAGCAACTGTGAAAGAGGAAATACCCATGACTCGTTTTAACAAACTGCTGCTGGCATTTACCCTGTTAGGCTCCAGCATCGCGGCCCAGGCCGACGACACCAGCAACTTTGCCGGCCTGACGTTCGGTCAGACCAGCAACAAGATCGACAAGTCCCACGCACTGAACAACAACCTCGACCACCCGAACGCCACCGGCGCGATCGACGGCAACAACACCTACGGCGTTCGCCTCGGTCAGCAAAACAGCCAGGGTCGCTACTACGCCACCTACGACAACGTGTCGGGCTCGCACAATGGCATTAAACTGCGTCAGGAAAATCTGCTGGGCAGCTACGATCTGTTCTATCCGGTGGGCGGCAGCACCAAGCTGTTTGGCGGTGCCACGGCTGGTTTGACCAAGCTGACTCAGGATTCGCCAGGCTACAGCCGCGACAGTGACATCGGTTACGCCGTCGGCGGCCAGTTCGGTGTGTTGCAGCAAGTCTCGCAAAACACCTCGGTCGAACTCGGTTACCGTTACCTGATGAGCAACGCCAGCACCGAGATGAAAGAGAGCGGTGGCAGCAAGCAAGGTTCGCTGGACTTGAACAGCAGCGCGCAGACTTACCTGTCGGCTAACTACAATTTCTAAGGAGTTGCCAACAGGTTCAATGTGGGAGCGAGCCTGCTCGCGAAAGCGGTGAATCAGTCGATCAATTTATCGACTGACACACAGCCTTCGCGAGCAGGCTCGCTCCCACAGGTGTGTTTTTGGAGATTCTGGATTTACCCGGGAGAGCGTTATGAAACTGTTGGTCGTCGAAGATGAAGCGCTGTTGCGCCATCACCTGCAAACCCGCCTGACGGAAAGTGGTCACGTGGTCGAATCCGTGGCCAATGCCGAAGAGGCTTTGTACCAGACCGGACAGTTCAACTTTGACCTGGCGGTGATCGATCTCGGCCTGCCGGGCATGGGCGGTCTCGACCTGATTCGGCAGTTGCGCGCGGGCGGCAAAACCTTCCCGATCCTGATCCTCACCGCGCGCGGCAACTGGCAGGACAAGGTCGAAGGTCTCGCCGCCGGCGCCGACGATTACGTGGTCAAGCCGTTCCAGTTCGAAGAACTCGACGCGCGTCTGAATGCCTTGCTGCGCCGCTCCAGCGGTTTCACTCAGTCGACCATCGTCGCCGGGCCGCTGCTGCTCGACCTCAATCGCAAACAGGCGACCCTCGACGAGCAACCGCTGGCGCTGACCGCCTACGAGTACCGCATCCTCGAATACCTCATGCGCCACCATCAACAAGTAGTGCCCAAGGATCGCTTGATGGAGCAGCTCTACCCGGATGACGACGAGCGCGATCCGAATGTCATCGAAGTGCTGGTCGGCCGTCTGCGCCGCAAACTCGAAGGCCCGGCCGGGTTCAAGCCGATCGACACCGTGCGTGGCCTCGGTTACTTGTTCAATGAGCGCTGCACTTGATTCGTTCCCTTCGCGTTCGCTTGATGCTCGCCGCCACCACGTTGGCGGTGTTGTTCATGCTCGCCTTGCTCCCGGCCATGCAAGGCGCGTTCAGCCTCGCGTTGCAGGACTCGATCGAGCAGCGCCTGGCCTCCGATGTCACCACGCTGATCTCTGCCGCGCGCATCGAAAACGGGCGGCTGGTGATGCCCAATCAGTTGCCGGACGAGCGCTTCAACCTCACCGACTTCCGTTTGCTCGGCTACATCTACGACCGCGAAGGGCATCTGGTCTGGCGCTCGAAAGCCACCCAGGAAGAGCAGATCAACTACAAGCCGCGCTACGACGGGCTCGGTAACGAGTTCGCGCGGATTCGTGAAACCAATGGTCAGGAATTCTTCGTCTACGACGTCGAAGTCAAACTGCTCGGCGGTAAAAGCGCGGCATTCAGCATCGTTGCCCTGCAACCGGTGCGCGAATATGAAACCACCCTCGAAGGCCTGCGTGAAAATCTCTATCTGGGCTTCGGTGCTGCGTTGCTCGTGCTGTTGGCGCTGTTGTGGATCGGCCTGACCTGGGGCCTCAAAGCGCTGCGTCGGCTCAGTCAGGAACTCGACGAAATCGAAGGCGGCACCCGTGAAAGCCTCACCGAGCAGCATCCGCGCGAGTTGCTGCGCCTGACCGGCTCGCTCAACCGCTTGCTGCACAGCGAACGGCAGCAACGTAGTCGTTATCGCGATTCCCTCGATGATTTGGCGCACAGCCTGAAAACGCCATTGGCAGTGTTGCAGGGCGTCAGTGAAGACATGGCCCAGCGTCCGGAAGAACGCGATCAGGCGTGGGTGCTGCAAAGCCAGATCGAACGCATGAGCCAGCAGATCAGCTATCAACTGCAACGGGCCAGCTTGCGTAAAAGCGGACTGGTGCGACACCAGGTGCGCTTGCAACCGGTGCTCAAAAGCCTTTGCGACACGCTGGACAAGGTGTATCGCGACAAGCATGTGCGCGTGGCATTTGATTTGCCCGAGCATTGTTATGTGCCGATCGAGCAGGGCGCGCTGCTGGAAATGATGGGCAACTTGCTGGAGAACGCCTATCGACTGTGTCTGGGCGAAGTGCGCATCAGCGTGCGCGAGACCCTCGCCGGAATCGAACTGTGCGTCGAAGATGACGGCCCGGGCGTGCCGCCGGATCAGCGTGCGCGGATTCTGGAGCGTGGTGAACGACTGGATGCTCAGCATCCGGGGCAGGGGATCGGGTTGGCGGTGGTCAAGGACATTATTGAAAGCTACAACGCCAAACTGGCGCTGGGCGACTCGCCGATGGGCGGGGCGGCGTTCAGGATTCATTTTCCTGCGGTGTGATCGGGATTGCCGTCACCCCAGCCCTCCCGAAACGTCGGACCGCCCAGAGGGAGAGGGGGCCGACCGAGGTGTCTGGCGTTTTACATCGACCTGAAATAGCCAGTCGATTTTGGATTCAGTAGAGAACGTTCAGGTCGGCGTACATCTTGAGCATCCCCCAATCAGTCCCCTCTCCCTCCGGGAGAGGGTCAGGGTGAGGGGCTTTTGATTTATAGCCTCATTGCTCCTGCGCCCGATAAGCCCCCGGCGTCAGCCCCGTCCACTTCTTGAACGCCCGATGAAACGCCGACGGTTCGGAAAACCCCAACTGCTCGGCAATCTGCTGCAGCGACAGATCCGCCCGGCCCAAATGATAAATGGCGATATCCCGCCGCAACTGATCCTTCAACTCCTGAAAACTGGTGCCTTCCTCACGCAAATGCCGACGCAGGGTCTGCGGGCTGATGTGCAGATGCGCCGCGACCGCTTCCAGATCCGGCCAGCGCGCCGTGTCGCGGCTGAGCAAACGGCGCAGGCGGCTGCTCAGGCTGTCGCCGTCGTCCGGGCGAGAGAGCAGGTCGGCGGGGGAGCGTTCGAGGAAATGTTTGAGGGTGCGTTCGTCCTGCAACAGCGGCATGTGTAGATATCTGCTGTGGAACAACAGGCTGCTTTGATCGGTGCCGAAGGTCAGCGGGCAGGGGAACAGCAGGTCGTATTCAGCACCGTGCTCGGGGCGCGGATAGCTGAAGGTTGCCTGCTCAAGGCGAATCCGTTGGCCGATCAGCCAACTGCCGAGGCGATGCCAGATCACCAGCAGACTCTCGGTGAGGAAGTGATCCGGGTCCCACATCTGCGAATCATCGAGGCTCAAACGCACCCATTCGTCTTCGCGCGTCAGGCTCAGGCGCGGGACTTCGGGGAATAGGCTATAAAACAATAAACCGCGTTGCAGGGCTTTCTCCAGATTGCGGCAGTGAATCGAGGCATGGCACATCATGGCGAAACTGCCGGGTTTGCTCGGTGCGTTGCCGAAACCCAGGTATTCGTCGTCCAGCGCCAACCACAGGCCCTGAATCAAGCGAGTGAATTGTTCCGGGGCAATGCGTGCACGCGGTTCATCGAGCAATTCAGGGCTGATGCCCAGTTGCGACAGCAGGCCCGAGTAATCGAAACCCACGCGGCGTGCGCCGCCGAGGGCGGCACGGGCAAAATGACTGGCGATGGTGCGTTCGCGCATAAGCGGCAGATCCTTCCTCAGGCGCCGGATGGTAGCCGGCGGCTGGACGCGCCTACAAGGCGGATTTCCGCCAAATTGTAGGACGAGAAGCGGCGAGTTGGCGGAAATCCGCCACACTTGAGTCACCGGATGGTGACATCCATGCACCTGTAATCCCTGATATCAAAAGGCTTGCAGGCAATCGCACCAAAGTGGCACGACGTTTGCGATACAAGCCACAGAAGCGTGCGTTTTTCCCTGACGGAAAACGCTGCTCCAACAACAAATCCCTCCAGTGCAGGAGGGTTCGCAATTCAGGTTTCGCGGTCAACAGATGGATGTTGCCACGCGAGGCTCTTGAGGAAATCTGCAATGACGACTCGTCAGCCACTGTACAAATCCCTGTATTTCCAGGTGATCGTTGCCATCGCCATCGGCATCCTGCTTGGTCACTTCTACCCTCAGACCGGTGTAGCCCTCAAGCCGCTGGGTGACGGGTTCATCAAACTGATCAAAATGGTCATCGCCCCGATCATCTTCTGTACCGTTGTCAGCGGCATCGCCGGCATGCAGAACATGAAATCCGTGGGCAAGACCGGCGGCTACGCGCTGCTGTACTTCGAAATCGTTTCCACCATTGCCCTGCTGATCGGTCTGATCGTGGTCAACGTTGTGCAACCGGGCGCCGGCATGCACATCGACGTCACCACCCTGGACGCCTCGAAAATCGCCACTTATGTGACGGCCAGTAAAGACCAGAGCATTGTCGGTTTCCTCCTCAATGTAATCCCGAATACCATCGTCGGCGCGTTCGCCACCGGTGACATCCTGCAAGTGCTGATGTTCTCGGTGATCTTCGGCTACGCCCTGCATCGCCTGGGTTCGTACGGTCGTCCGCTGCTGGACATGATCGATCGCTTCGCCCACGTAATGTTCAACATCATCAACATGATCATGAAACTGGCGCCGCTGGGTGCTTTCGGCGCGATGGCCTTCACCATCGGTGCTTACGGCGTCGGCTCGCTGGTGCAACTGGGCCAGTTGATGATCTGCTTCTACATCACCTGCATCCTGTTCGTGGTGGTGGTGCTGGGTGCGATCTGCCGTGCTCATGGTTTCAGCGTGTTTAAACTGGTGCGTTACATCCGTGAAGAGTTGTTGATCGTACTGGGCACGTCCTCGTCGGAATCGGCACTGCCACGCATGCTGATCAAGATGGAGCGTCTGGGCGCGAAGAAATCCGTGGTGGGTCTGGTGATCCCGACCGGTTACTCGTTCAACCTCGACGGTACTTCGATCTACCTGACCATGGCGGCCGTGTTCATCGCTCAAGCGACTGACACCCACATGGACATCACCCACCAGATCACCCTGCTGCTGGTATTGCTGCTGTCCTCCAAAGGCGCCGCCGGTGTGACCGGTTCGGGCTTCATCGTGCTGGCCGCGACCCTGTCGGCGGTCGGTCACCTGCCGGTGGCCGGTCTGGCGCTGATCCTCGGTATCGACCGCTTCATGTCCGAAGCCCGCGCACTGACCAACCTGGTCGGTAACGCAGTAGCCACCATCGTGGTTGCCAAGTGGGTCAAGGAGCTGGATACCGATCAGCTGCAAACCGAGCTGGCCTCGGGCGGTCGCGGTATCTCCGACGAGCGTGAAGAAGATGACCTGGGTGTGGCTGAAGGCCCAACCCCAAGCAATGTGAAGTAAGCACTGCTGGCCTGGAAAAACCCGCTTCGGCGGGTTTTTTCTTGCCTGCGATTTGAGCGTAACGGTCACACCTGCTGACATTTCCGGTGATTGCTGTACGTGGCATCGCTGCCTAGGCTGAGTGCATCGCTTAAGGAGTTCGCCCATGTCTGCACCGCTGGCCTCACTGAAGATCCTCGATTTCTCGACGCTGCTGCCGGGGCCGTTCGCCTCGTTGTTGCTGGCGGACATGGGCGCGGAAGTGCTGCGCATCGAATCACCGACGCGCCTGGACCTGCTGCGCGTGTTGCCGCCGCATGATGGCGGAGTCTCGGCCAGTCATGCCTACCTGAACCGCAACAAGCGCAGCCTGGCGCTGGATCTGAAGCAGCCCGAGGCGCTGGAAGTGGTCAAGCAACTGCTGGGCGATTACGACATCGTTCTGGAACAGTTTCGCCCCGGTGTCATGGAGCGTTTGGGTCTGGGCTATGAAGCGCTGAAGGCGATCAATCCAAAGCTGATTTACGTGTCGATTACCGGTTACGGCCAGACCGGGCCGTACAAGGATCGCGCCGGGCATGACATCAACTATCTGGCGCTGGCGGGGCTGGCCAGTTACACCGGCCGCGCCGACAGCGGGCCGTTGCCGCTGGGCATGCAAGTGGCGGATGTTGCGGGTGGTTCGTTGCACGGGGTGATCGGGTTGTTGGCGGCGGTGATTGCCCGGCAGCAGACCGGGCAGGGCACGCATCTGGATGTGAGCATGACCGATTGCGCGTTCAGTCTGAATGCGATGGCCGGTGCCGGTTATCTGGCGTGCGGTGAAGAGCCTGAATGGGAAGACCAGATGCTCAATGGTGGTAGTTTTTACGACTACTACCGCTCTCGCGATGGGCGCTGGATGTCGGTGGGCAGTCTGGAACCCGGGTTCATGCAGCAACTGTGTACGGCGTTGGGGCGGCCGGAGATGGCGGCGCAGGGCTTGTCGCCCAAGCCTGAACAGCAGCGGGCGTTGAAGTACGCACTGACGGTCGAGTTCGAAAAGCATGACTTTGCCGAACTGTGCGAGATGTTTGCCGGGATCGATGCGTGTGTCGAGCCGGTGTTGAGCCTGGGTGAGGCGGTGCGCCATCCGCAGTTGCAGGCGCGGGAATTGGTGATGCAGGTGCCGCGCGGGGATGGCACGACGCAGGCGCAGATGGCCTGTCCGTTGAAGTTTTCCGAAGCGTTGCCGGCACCGCGGCATGTCGGCGCGGCGTTGGGGCAGCATACGGATCAAGTGTTGGGCGAGTTGGGGATTAGTGCTGAGCGGATTGCTGAATTGCGTGCTTCCAAAGTGATTCTCTAGTGCCTGTACCGCCCTCTTCGCGAGCAGGCTCGCTCCCACATTTGGAATGCGGCCCACTGTGGGAGCGAGCCTGCTCGCGAAGGGGCCAGCCAAGGCACTGCAAATCCGGGCTATTCCACCCGCATCTCACCACTGAACACCAAGGTGTTGCGGCAGCGCCGACACAAATACCGCCGCCCCTGCCGCACCAGACTATGGCGCTGCGCCGAAAACGGAAAATCGCTGTCGGCGCACGGGCATTTGTAGATATAGCGGGTCACGCTGCGGCGCTTGATTGCATAGGTGTGGCAGCGATCCGGCGGCAGTTCGTAAACGCCGCGCATGATCAGTTGCCATTCCTCGCCATGGGGCTGGATACGGTCGCCGAACAGCTGATGGGCGATCAGGTGCGCGACTTCGTGGGCCACGGTCTGCTTGAGGAAGTGTTCAGCGTTTTCCCGGTACAACTGCGGATTGAAGCGCAGCAGGTTCTCGTGCAGATGCGCGACACCGGCTTTTTGCCCGCGCAGCTTGAGGCTGACGACAGGGCGCGGGAAAGAACGTTTGAAAAAGGATTCAGCGAGTTGGTAACAGTTTTCGACGCGGGTATTGAGTTGCTCGGGCATGCTTGATGGATCTCCAGAGGCGTCGAGTATGCCGCAACCCTGTGGACTTGCGAATCGCCGAGCTGCCGAATGGTCATCCTTGAAACGACAAGGCCGCCTTGCGGCGGCCTGTGATCAGCCCTGTCGAGTCAGTTCGTATACACAGGCCCGACGCCCAGCCCCCAGACAATCACGGTGAATGCCATGATGGCGACCAGCACTACCAGACCCACCGCCAGCACCGAGCTTGAGAATAGAAAACCTTCGTCCGACGGAATATTCATGAATGTCGGCAGCCCCACATACAACAGATAAACCGTGTAGCAGATGGCCGCCGTACCGACGATCATCCCCAGCCACATATGCGGATACAGCGCCGCTAGACCGCCGACGAACAGCGGTGTCGCAGTATAAGTGGCAAATGCGACACAACGGGCCAGACTCGGGTTGGCGTCATAGGTACGCGCCATCCAGTGCACGAAGGCACCCATGACCGCGACCCCGCCGAGCATGGCCAGGTACGACATGATCGTCATCCACAGTGCGCTTTCAAAGGTCAGCATCACCGGTGCGCGGTTGCCGATCACCCAGCCAACCTGAGTGGTGCCGATAAACGCCGAGATGGCGGGGATGGCCGCCAGGATCAGCGTGTGGGTGAGGTACATGTGGCTGATGCTTTCCTCTTGGTCGCCACGGATCTCCTTCCATTCCTGATCGGGGTGGGTAAAAAGTCCCACTACGTGATGGATCATGCCAGTCACTCCTCTTGTTATTGCCATCGCCCCCCAACGGAGCGCCTACGGGCCAAGGTGGCCGAGCAAATACAGGTCTTCAGATTGTGTGCGACCTTATGTCGCAGTATAGAAAGGTCTTACCCGTACAGGTATTAGGGGCTTAGAGCAAATCGCGCTGTAAACACAGGGCTTAATCGCCTTGGGGTCTGTAAAGAATGCAAACTTGGGCCTCGACAACCTGTGCCCACAACGCCGGGGTTTTTGCGTAATATGCCGGCCTTTCGTCACACCTCACGGATTTCGCGTCATGGGCACTCTTACGGTCAACCAGAACAAACTGCAAAAGCGCCTGCGCCGCCTGGCCGGCGAAGCGGTCGCCGATTTCAACATGATTGAAGATGGCGACAAGGTCATGGTCTGCCTGTCCGGGGGCAAGGACAGCTACACCATGCTCGACGTGCTGCTGCACCTGCAGAAGGTTGCCCCGATCAAGTTCGAGATCGTCGCGGTGAACATGGACCAGAAGCAACCGGGCTTCCCCGAACACGTGCTGCCGGCCTACCTGAAAGAGCTGGGCGTCGAGTACCACATCGTCGAAAAAGACACCTACTCGGTGGTCAAGGATCTGATCCCGGAAGGCAAGACCACTTGCTCGCTGTGCTCGCGCCTGCGTCGCGGCACGCTGTACACCTTCGCCGACGAAATCGGCGCGACCAAAATGGCCCTCGGTCACCACCGTGACGACATCGTCGAGACGTTCTTCCTCAACATGTTTTTCAACGGCTCGCTCAAGGCAATGCCGCCAAAGCTGCGCGCCGACGATGGTCGCAACGTGGTAATCCGTCCGCTGGCGTACTGCAACGAGAAAGACATTCAGGCTTACTCGGACTTCAAGGATTTCCCGATCATCCCGTGCAACCTCTGCGGTTCGCAGGAAAACCTGCAGCGTCAGGTGGTCAAGGAAATGCTGCTGGACTGGGAGCGCAAGACCCCAGGCCGAACCGAAAGCATCTTCCGCAGTCTGCAGAACGTGATCCCGTCGCAACTGGCCGACCGCAACCTGTTCGACTTCACCAGCCTGAAAATCGACGAGACCGCGGCTTCGCGCTTCGTTAACGTCGTCAATTTGTAAACACCTTCAAATGTGGGAGCGAGCCTGCTCGCGAAAGCGGTGTTTCATTCAACTGATTTGTTGACTGAGACTCCCACTTCGCGAGCAGGCTCGCTCCCACATTGGTTTCTTCGCTTCATTCAATAGGAGAGGGCATGCGCGATTACAAGTGGCTGCACGAATACTGTCTGAACCGCTTCGGTTCGGCGGCTGAACTGGAAGCCCATCTGCCCGTTCCCAAGACCCCGGCGCAACTGCGCAAGATCAGCGACGACCGCTACCTTTCAACCATGGCCCTGCGCGTGTTCCGTGCCGGCCTCAAGCACAGTCTGGTCGACGCCAAGTGGCCGGCCTTCGAAGAAGTGTTCTTCAAGTTCGACCCGGAAAAAGTCGTGCTGATGAGTGCCGAACACCTTGAGCGTCTGATGCAGGACGCGCGGATCATTCGCCATTTGGGCAAACTGAAAAGCGTGCCGCGCAATGCCCAGTTCATTCTCGATGTGGAGAAGGAGAAGGGCAGTTTCGGTGCGCTGATTGCCGACTGGCCGGTGACCGATATCGTCGGCCTGTGGACCTATCTGAAAAAGCACGGTCATCAATTGGGGGGACTATCAGCGCCACGCTTTTTGCGCATGGTCGGCAAGGACACCTTCGTGCCGAGCTACGACGTGGTCGCGGCGCTGAATGCACAGAAGATCGTCGACAAGGCGCCGACCAGTTTGCGCGATCTGGCCATTGTGCAGGATGTGTTCAATCAGTGGCATGAGCAGAGCGGCGGGCGGCCGATGAGTCAGATTTCGATGATGCTGGCTTACACCGTCAATCATTGAATAGCTAAAAGATCGCAGCCGTCGGCAGCTCCTACAGGGAAACGCATTTCAAATGTAGGAGCTGCCGAAGGCTGCGATCTTTTCAATCAGGCGACGGAGATTTCGCCTTCGCCAGCCAATTTACGATTCAACTGATACCGCCACCGCACATACAACAGCGCCGAGCAGAACACCGCCAGGCTCGCGATCATCTCCAGCACACCAAACCACTGGCGGCTCGGGTCATACGCCGCCAGTGCGCCCTTGATGAAATACAGATTCACCACAAAACACATCCACGAATGCCCGCGGGCGCTGCCCATGATCATCGCCGGGGCAAGGACGATCCACGGGATCAGTTCGACCAGTAGAATCACCCACGGTCGCGCGCCGTGCAGGTCGGCGAACAGCAGGTAGTAGGCCGCGAGCAGACCGGCGAGGGCAAAAAAGCTCAGCAGGCTGAGCGCCCGCATCGCCTTCACTCGCGGCTCAAGCCATTCGACCGAGGGCAGGACTTTCGGCTTCTTCGCCACTGTCAGCGCTCCAGTTTCTGCGCAGTCCTGGCCAAGCGCAGACCCAGCGCACGGCACAGCGCCACTTCATGCTGATCGAGGCCTTTTTTGCCGTCAGCCCCAGCGTGATGACTGGCACCGTAAGGCGTACCGCCACCCTGAGTTTCCAGAAGTGCCGACTCGCTGTACGGCAGACCGGTGATCAGCATGCCGTGGTGCAACAGCGGCAACATCATCGACAGCAAGGTGGTTTCCTGACCTCCGTGCAGACTGGCGGTAGACGTGAACACACCGGCCGGTTTACCGACGAGGGCGCCGGTCAGCCACAGATTGCTGGTGCCATCGAGAAAGTACTTCAGCGGCGCGGCCATGTTGCCGAAACGCGTCGGGCTGCCGAGGGCCAGCCCGGCGCAGTTCTTCAGATCATCCAGGCTCGCGTACAGCGCGCCTTCGTCCGGGATATCCGAAGCCACGGCTTCACATTCGGTGGAAATCGCAGGCACCGTACGCAAACGGGCTTCAAGGCCGGCCTGTTCGACACCGCGCGCAATCTGCCGGGCCATCTCGTTGGTCGAGCCGTTGCGGCTGTAATACAGCACCAGAATGTAGGGCGCGCTCACGGTAACAACTCCAGGATATTTTCCGGCGGACGACCGATGACGGCTTTGTTGCCGACTTCGAGAATCGGTCGCTCCATCAGTTTTGGATGCTGGGCGATGGCGTCGATCAATTGCGCTTCGCTGAGGCTTTCGTCAGCCAGTTGAAGCATTTTGTATTCATCTTCCCCGGTGCGCAGCAACTGACGGGCGCTGATCCCGAGCTTGCCGAGCAGGGCCTTGATTTGCGCCGCATTCAGCGGGGTTTCGAGGTAACGCACGACGTTCGGGGTCAGGCCGCGGGCTTCAAGAAGTTCCAGCGCGCCGCGGGATTTCGAGCAGCGCGGATTGTGATAAAGCGTCAGATCGGTCATGGCGGGTCGCTTCTGGCGTAAAGTGGCGGCTATTCTAACTGTGCAGCGCGCAATCCAGAACCTTCGGAGGCAATGGGTCGCAGGCGCCTTCAAATTTTCACAAGGAACACGACATGACACGGCGATTGGCAGCGGCATTGACGGTAATCGGGGCGTTGATGCTGGGGGGCTGCGGCAACGACTACGGCATTGACCAGAACGGTCAGAAGGTCGCGTCGGAGCGTCTGGACAAACAATGGGTGGTGCTGAACTACTGGGCCGAATGGTGCGGCCCGTGCCGGACCGAGATCCCGGAGCTCAACCATTTGGCTGATGAGCTGAAGAGCAAGAACGTCGGCGTGTTCGGGGTCAACTTCGACAATGTGCAGGGTGTGGAGCTGAAAGATGCCAGCGAAAAGCTGGGCATCAAGTTCACCGTGCTGGCGCAGGATCCGGCGGAACTGTTCGAGTTGCCGCGCAGTGAGGCATTGCCGGTGACGTACATCATCGACAACAAGGGCAAGGTGCGTGAGCAGTTGATGGGCGAGCAGACGGCGGCGGGGGTGATGGCGAAGCTTGAGGCGTTGCAGGCGACCAAGTAACGTCAAAAGCCCCTCACCCCAGCCCTCTCCCGGGGGGGAGAGGGGGCTGACCGAGGTGTCTGGCATCCTCCATCGACCTGAAAAATCCAGTCGATTATGAATTCGCCACAGCGGAACTCGGTCGATTATGGATTCGGCATAGGCCGTTCAGGTCGGCGTAGCTCTCCAATATCCCCCAATCAGTCCCCTCTCCCTCTGGGAGAGGGCTAGGGTGAGGGCTTTGGCGGCCTGAGGCTTAACCCTCTTCCAGCCACCAACGCAGAGGCTTGCCTTCAGCCGGCCAGAAACGCATCTGCTCGATCGGCGAGATGTCCCAGCGCTGGACATGCTCCAGCGCCTGCAGGAAGCGCTGCTCCTGCTCCATCAGCGCCGGCGCACACAGTTTGCGGGTCTTGCCGATCTTGCCGAAGGTCAGCTTGTCGCCGTCCAGCGTATATGGCGCGAACCAATGGTTGCAGCCACCGTTGCCGTAAGCACGGCCATCATCGCCCAGGGTCACGGTCAGATGGCTGTAATCCATCAGCGGCCGCTCACCGATCCACTCCAGAATGTAGCTGCGGTTCTGTTGCAGTTGCACAGGCTCTGCGGCGCAACCCACCAGGCCGGCACCGACGAGCGCGGTCAGGGCAAGGCGTTTGATCATGCCGACACCTGGCATTTCGGGCACACGTGCTTGTCGCCAACGGCTTTCCAGCCCAGTTCGGCGATGCGCGCGGTGGCTGCCGGTTTCTCTGCGGTTTTACCGAGTTTGGCATCCTCGGCGAATTCGAAGCTCAGATCTTTGGCGCAGCTGTCGCAGTTGACCTGCCAGGTGTGGATCGCCAGTTCACCAAATACCGGACCTGTGGTCATCGCGGTCCATTGGCCCGGCGGATTGATCAGGTGGCGGACGGTTTCAACGGTCAGGCGCATGGACAAGTCCTTGCTGCCTTTGAGGGTGACCAACAAGGCGTCACCGATGCGAATCGAGCCACCATTGCCGGTGACCTGATAGCGGCCCGGAACGAGGGCGCGGCATTCGGTGAGGGTGTGTTGCGGGTTCATCAGGGTGTAGCGGAAATCGTGTTCGACCATGGGTCCTCCAAATATGCGCGACATGCTAGCACGGGCTTGATTGCAGAATGATGCGCGCGTGCGACCTTCGATCCGGTTCAAATGCCGCGACACTCATGGCAAACTGCCGGCCTCGAATCTGAAGGAACGGAACATGGCGCTGATCGAATGTTATGAATGCAAAAAGAGCATCAGCTCCGAAGCCGATGCGTGCATTCATTGTGGGGCTCCAATGGCGGAGCAAGCAGTACACGCGCAGACCGTAGTCGCGCCTGTTCAGGCTGCGACAATCTCGTTCGGCAGTCTGCCGCGTAACAAGGCTGTGCCCGAAGTCAGTGCTCCAGCGCCTGAGCCGCAACCTTTGCCGAAAGTCATGCCCGCCGCCGCGCGGCGTCGGCGCCAGCAGCCCACCGAGCAACCGGCCACTGAGCAGGCCAATGCCGACGGCAGTCGTCCGGTGGAAGGCTGGCTGAAGATCATGATCTTCCTGCTGCCGATGTTTTTCGTCTGGTTCCTGCTGCGCTACGGCCACTCGATGAAACAGCGCTTTTTTGGCTTCGGCTGGCTGGCATTGCTGATTCTGGCGTCCTCGCTTTCCCCGAAATAAGCTGAAAAGCGCTCAGCCTACGACCTGGTTCTGTGGCGTTCCCGCCGCCCAGGTCGCGATGTTGTGCAAGGTGGTTGCGGCAATCGCACCCAGCGCTTCATGCGTCAGAAAGGCTTGATGCGCTGTAATGATCACGTTGGGAAAGGTCAGCAATCGCGCCAGCACATCGTCCTGCAAGGGCAGGTCGGAACGATCCTCGAAAAACAGTTGCGCCTCTTCTTCATAGACATCCAGACCCAGATAACCGAGTTGGCCGTCCTTCAATGCGTCAATCAGGGCCGGGGTGTCGATCAGACCACCGCGACCGGTATTGATCAGCATGGCGCCGGTTTGCATGTGCGCCAGTGAATTGCGGTTGATCAAGTGTTTGCTCTGCTCGTTGAGCGGGCAGTGCAGGCTGATGATCCGCGACTGCGCGAGCAGTTCCGGCAGGCTCAGATAGCGCGCACCCAACGCCAGAACATCCGGGTTCGGAAAGGGATCGTAGGCCAGCAGTTCACAGCCGAAACCGTGCATGATTTTCGCGAAGGTCGCGCCGATCTGACCGGTGCCGACGATCCCCACGGTTTTACCGACCAGGTCGAAACCGGTCAGGCCATGCAGGCTGAAATCGCCCTCACGGGTGCGGTTATAGGCCCGGTGCAGACGGCGGTTGAGGGCGAGGATCAGCGCCACCGCGTGTTCGGCCACCGCGTGCGGCGAGTAGGCAGGTACGCGCACCACGGCCATTCCCAGGCGTTTCGCGGCGGGCAGATCGACATGGTTGTAACCCGCCGAGCGCAGGGCGATCAGGCGTGTGCCGCCAGCGGCCAGACGCTCGAGCACTGGAGCGCTGAGGTCGTCATTGATGAAGGCGCAGACCACTTCATGTGCGTCGGCCAGCGCCGCCGTATCGAGGCTGAGTCGGGCCGGTTGAAAGTGCAGTTCGACACCCGCCGGGCAATCGGCGGCGAGGAAGCTGTCGCGGTCGTAGGTCTGGCTACTGAAAACGAGCGTGCGCATGAAATCCTCCTGGAGCATCGACACGGATTGAATCACCCGAACTCACTTTAGCGCTGCCGGTGTTGGCCGGCATTGCCGTGGATCAGGCGCTGATCTTCGCTTGCGCCGCGAGGCGGTTGATCGCGAGCTCCAGTTCTTCCAGCGCTGCCACGGCTTTCGGGTCGTCCTGCTTGAGCAGGGTTTCGCTGCGCTGACAGGCCGCGCGCAATTGCGGTACGCCGCAATAACGGGTGGCACCGTGCAGACGATGGACGCGTTCGATCAAGGCATTCTGGTCGCGGTTTTCGCACGCCGTGCGAATGGCTTCGCGGTCGGCTTCAAGCGAGGCGAGCAACATGGCCAGCATGTCCGCCGCCAAGTCAGCCTTGCCGGCGGCCAGGCGCAAGCCTTCCTCATGATCAAGCACCGGTAGTTCATTATTGCCCGCCGCACTGTCGCTGATCCGCTCCGGCGCTTGATTGCGCAATGCCAGCCCGGTCCATTTCAGTACCACCTGGGCCAGTTGCCGCTCGCTGATCGGTTTGGTCAGGTAGTCGTCCATACCGCTTTGCAGCAGCGCGCGTTTTTCGTTGGCCATGGCGTGGGCGGTGAGGGCGACGATCGGCAGCGGCGTGCAATGCCGTTCGCTTTCCCATTGGCGAATGGTTTCGGTGCTTTGGCGGCCGTCCATGCCCGGCATCTGCACGTCCATCAGCACCAGATCGAAGGATTCGCTTTGCACCGCTTTGACCGCCGCGTAGCCGCTTTCCACGGCGAGCACCTTGGCGCCCATATCTTCGAGCAGGGTCTGCACCAGCAGCAGGTTGGCCGGGTTGTCGTCGACACAAAGCACTTTCGGCGCACGGCTCGACAGCGGTTCGCCCGGCTCATTGCGCGGCTGACGCGGGTTGACCAGATCGGCCAGCGCGCGACGCAATTTGCGCGTGCAGGCCGGTTTCGCTTGCAGTTGGCTGTGCGGGTTCGGCACCGATAGATGAAACAGTGTCTGTTCGGTGGTCGGGCACAGCACCAGTACTTTGCAGCCTAGGTGTTCGAGGTCCCAGATGTGCTGGTTCAAACGCTCGGGCAGCATGTCGTTGCTGGTGATGCCGATGACCGCCAGATCAATCGCCTGATCGGTCTGGTGCGCGCCGGTGACGCCGTTGGTCAAGGTTTCGAGGGTGTTGAATGGCGTGACATCGAGGCCACAGTCCTCCAGTTGATGCTGCAAGGCCTGGCGCGCCAGTTCGTGATTCTCCAGTACCGCCACACGGCGCCCGAGCAGCGGCGCCGAGGGCAAGTCTTCGGCATCATCACGGGTCTTGGGCAGGCTCAGACTGATCCAGAACTCCGAGCCTTCGCCCGGCGTGCTGTCGACGCCGATTTCACCGCCCATCTGTTCGATCAGGCGTTTGGAAATCACCAGCCCCAGACCGGTGCCCCCCGGTTGCCGCGACAGCGAGTTGTCCGCCTGACTGAATGCCTGGAACAGTGCACGCACGTCCTGAGTGGACAAGCCAATGCCAGTGTCCTGAATACTGATTCGCAACTGCACACTGTCTTCGTGTTCTTCTTCCAGCATCGCTCTGGCGACGATAGTGCCTTCGCGGGTGAACTTGATCGCGTTGCTCACCAGGTTGGTGAGGATCTGCTTCAGACGCAGCGGGTCACCGACCAGCGACAGCGGCGTGTCGCGATAGACCAGACTGACCAGCTCCAACTGCTTGGCGTGCGCGGCCGGGGCGAGGATGGTCAGGGTGTCCTGCAGCAGGTCGCGCAGATTGAACGGAATATGGTCGAGCACCAGCTTGCCGGCTTCGATTTTCGAGAAATCGAGGATTTCGTTGATGATCCCCAGCAAGCTGTCGGCGGATTTTTCGATGGTGCCCAGATAATCGAGCTGGCGCGGGGTCAGTTCGCTTTTCTGCAACAGATGGGTGAAACCGAGAATGCCGTTGAGTGGCGTGCGGATCTCGTGACTCATGTTGGCGAGGAATTCGGATTTGATCCGGCTGGCTTCCAGCGCCTCTTTGCGCGCCAGATCCAGTTCGATGTTCTGGATTTCGATGGTTTCCAGATTCTGCCGGACGTCCTCGGTGGCCTGATCGACACTGTGTTGCAGTTCTTCGCGGGCGTTTTGCAGGGTGCCGGCCATGCGGTTGATGCCCGAGGCCAGCTCATCCAGCTCCTGACTGCCGAGCGGCGGCAAACGTGTTTCCAGATGGCCGTCTTTGAGTTGCGCGACGGCTTGTTTGATCTGGCTCAGCGGGCGATTGATGGTGCGGCCCATGCGCAACGCCAGCAGTGCCGCGCCGGCCAGACCGGCGGCAATCAGCAGCAGGCTGGCAAACAGGCTGCGATAACCGCGCAGCAGCATGCCGTTGTGCGATAGCTCCAACTCGACCCAGCCGAGCAAGCGGTCAGACTCTTGCGGGATCAATTCGCCAGCGAGATTGCGATGCTTGCCGAATACCGGCATCAGGTAACGCGTCGCGTCATTGCCGCTGCGCCGTTGCAAATGCGCGCTGTCGCCGCTGGGCGCCTGATTGAGCATGGTTGGCCCGGCGTGAGCCAGTGGCGAGCGATCCGGGGCGAGGAAGGTCACCGCGCGCACGTCCGGTTGTTCAAGGGACTGCGTGGCAATGCGCTCCAGCAGATCGCTGTTGCCGTGACCCATGGCGGGGGCCACCAGCGGCGCCAGTTGCTCGGCGATCATCTCGCCGCGCTGCATCAATTGGCTCTGCAAGTCGGACTGCTGCGTCCAGGTGAAATAACCACCCAGCACCAGCGCCATCAGGCTGGTCGGCAACAAGGTCAGCAACAACACGCGACCTTTGATTCCCAGTTTCTTGAGCACGCCTATCTCCTGCATCCCGCTGATCTGTTGACTCATGCGTGCATCCGGCACGCGACATGGGCGCAGTGTAGCGATTTGCTCGCGGGCAATCTTCGGAAAAATGCGCTCGCGTCGGGGCAGGGCCGCCGCTGTTCGTTTGTCGGCTGGGCCAACCTTGAGTTGCCCGATCCCCGGCAATCTTGAATAATCACTCTCAACTGAGAATTACTTGCAGATACTCATGACTCCTGTTTCCGGCCAGCCACGCATTCTTTCCATCGAAGACGATCCGGTGCTCGGCGCCTATGTTCACGAACATCTGGGCCGCAGCGGCTTTCAGGTGACCTGGTGCCAGAACGGCCAGGAAGGCCTGAGCATCGCCAAACGCCAGCCGTTCGACGTGGTGCTGATGGATATTCTGTTGCCGGGCATGGATGGTTTGAATGTGCTGACGCAGTTGCGCCAGAGTCATTCGACGCCAGTGCTGTTGATGTCGGCCCTCGGTGCCGAGGCGGATCGCATCAGCGGTTTCCGTCTGGGCGCCGATGACTATTTGCCCAAACCCTTCAGCATGGCCGAGTTGCATGTGCGCATCGAAGCGATCCTGCGTCGGGTTGCGCTGGATCGGCGCCCGGCCGAGCCTGCGATGCCCGTAGCCGCCGGTACGCTGAGGTTCGATGACGAACAGTGCGATGTGTTTTTCCGCGAGCAACCCGCCGGGCTGACCCGCAGCGAATACCGTTTGCTGGAAACCCTCAATCGCAATGACGAGGAAGTGCTGAGCAAAGCCTTCCTTTATCAGCACGTTCTGCAGCGCGGCTACGCGGCCCACGACCGCAGTCTCGACATGCACATCAGCCAGATCCGCCGCAAACTGAAAGCCATCGGTTACACCGAACGTGAAGTGCGCACTGTTTGGGGCAAGGGTTATGTCTTGAGTGCAGCAGATGAAACGCTCTGAACTGCCGGGGCGGCATTCACTGTTCTGGAAACTGGCGTTTCTGCTGGTGGCGTTTTGTCTGCTGATGATTTGGCTGAGCTGGTCGTGGGGACGTTATATGGAGGAGCGCAATCAGTTCCTCTCCGACGAGGCACGCGGCACTCTGACTCGTTACGCCGCGCAAGCGGAACAGGCGTGGCAGCACGGCGGACGCAGCGGTGTCGATGACTGGTTGCAGAGCATGGAGTTGCGCGAAGCCAGTTGGGTCGGCGTCATCGGCGGCAACTTGCAGTCGCTGAGCACTGATCCGCTGAATGAACAGGAGATCCAGCATCTGACTTTCCTGCGCGGTCTCGACTGGCCGATCCACAAACAGAACCGGCCGTGGCTGCGCATACCTTTCCCTAAAGAGCCGTCCGCCGGCAGCCTGGTGATCGAATTGCCCGAGCGATTTCTGCCGGGTAAATATCGGTTGTTCTGGCGCGTCATCACCAACGGCGTGATCCCGGGGTTGTTTACTTTGCTGCTGTGCGTCGGTCTCTATCGTCTTCTGGTAGTGCCGCTGAACAACTTGCGCGAACAGGCCAACGCCTGGCGCGCCGACCAGTTGAATGTGCGGTTGTCGAGCGGCATCACCCAGCGTCCGGATGAACTTGGAGAGCTGGCGCGAGCGTTCGACTCGATGTCCGAGCGCCTGCAATCGACCGTGGCTCTGCAACAGCAACTGCTGCGTGATCTGTCCCACGAATTGCGCACGCCGCTGAGCCGCTTGCGTGTCGCCAGTGAAAGCGAACAGGGTCTGGTGCAACTGCGCGAGCGCATCGGTCGTGAAGTTGACGGTATGCAAAGACTGGTCGGAGACACCTTGCAACTGGCCTGGCTCGATACCGACCGCACGCCGCTGCCCGAGGAAGCGATCCAGATTCAGGCCCTGTGGGAAATGCTCACGGATAACGCCTGTTATGAAAGCGGCTGGCCGAGTCTGCAATTGCAGTGTTCGGTCGAGGCGTCGTGTTGGGTGCGTGGCAACCTGAATACGCTGGCGCAGGCGCTGGAGAACATTTTGCGCAACGCCATTCGGCATTCGCCTGCGGGTGGGATTGTGCGTCTTGACGGACGGCGCGATGGCGATTTCTGGCACCTGTGGCTGGAAGATCAGGGTGGCGGCGTAGCGGAAGCTGATCTGGAACGGATCTTCTCGCCGTTCACCCGGCTGGATGGCTCGCGGCCCGGGGACGGTGGTTTTGGTTTGGGGCTGAGCATTGCGCGCAATGCCGTGCAGCGTCAGGGCGGAAGTATTTGGTCGGAGAATGGCGGGGCGGGATTGCGGCTGAATTTACGGTTGCTGGCGGATGATTGTGTTGCGCCGTCTGACGCTTTCGCGAGCAGGCTTGCTCCCACATTGGAACTCGGTTCGCCGCAGATTGTGTGATCAACAGTTAATAGTGTCATCACTGCTGACACTATTCTGCGAATGACACTACTCCCTGTGGGAGCGAGCCTGCTCGCGAAGAGTCTCTGCGCATCACCACCAATGAAAATGGCTCAACACAATAGTCTCACCAGTGGTGAGACTATTGTTCCTTATTCCCATAAACCATAAGCACCGCACTTTGCGTGATATGGCCTGCGCGGGTTTGCCGGTATGATAGGCGCCCCCGCACGTCTGGATTGCGAATACGCCATGACCCTGCAGTACCCAACCATCGCCGATTGCGTCGGCAACACTCCGCTGGTGCGTTTGCAGCGCCTGCCCGGTGCTACCAGCAACACCCTATTGCTCAAGCTCGAAGGGAACAACCCGGCGGGTTCGGTCAAGGACCGTCCGGCGTTGTCGATGATCACTCGCGCCGAGTTGCGCGGGCAGATCCACGCCGGCGATACGCTGATCGAAGCGACCTCGGGCAACACCGGGATCGCGCTGGCCATGGCCGCCGCGATCAAGGGTTATAAAATGATCCTGATCATGCCGGACAACTCCAGCGCCGAGCGCAAAGCGGCAATGACCGCGTACGGTGCCGAGCTGATTCTGGTCAGCCAGGAAGAAGGCATGGAAGGCGCGCGCGACCTCGCCCAGCGGATGGAAGCCGAAGGCCGTGGCAAGGTGCTCGATCAGTTCGCCAATGGCGACAATCCTGAGGCGCACTACACCACCACCGGTCCGGAAATCTGGCGTCAGACCCAGGGCACCATCACCCATTTCGTCAGTTCGATGGGCACCACCGGCACCATCATGGGCGTGTCGCGCTACTTGAAAGAGCAGAGCGACAGCGTGCAGATCGTTGGTCTGCAACCGATGGAAGGCTCGGCCATTCCGGGTATCCGCCGCTGGCCGCAGGAATACCTGCCGAAGATTTATCAGGCTGATCGTGTTGATCGCATCGTCGACATGGCGCAAAGCGAGGCCGAAGACGTCACCCGGCGTCTGGCCCGTGAAGAAGGCATTTTCTGCGGCGTGTCCTCGGGTGGTGCGGTGGCAGCGATGCTGCGCCTGTCCAAAGAAGTTGAAAACGCGGTGATCGTTGCGATCATCTGCGACCGTGGCGACCGTTACCTGTCGACCGGCATTTTCGACGCGCCCAACTGATGGCCAAGCACGAGAGAGGCCTGCGCTTCCAGCCCACTGGCGGCAGCAAGGCCGTGCAAATCCCGACCGGCAAAAAGCAGCGCTTGAGCATCGAGCGCCTGGCCAATGACGGGCGCGGTATCGCGTTTTTCGAAGGCAAAACCTGGTTCGTCCTCGGCGCCCTTGCCGGTGAAGAGGTCGAAGCGCGGGTGCTCGGCGCCCACGGCAAAGTGGTCGAGGCGCGTACCGAGCGCGTGTTCAAGGCCAGCGAACTGCGCCGCCCGGCACCGTGTCAGCACGCCGGCCGTTGCGGCGGTTGCAGCGTCCAGCATTTGCCCCACGACGAACAGCTTGCCCTGAAACAGCGCATGCTCGCCGAGCAATTGTCGCGTGTGGCCGGTGTCGAACCTGAAGAGTGGGCAGCACCGCTGACCGGCCCGGAATTCGGCTATCGCCGTCGCGCCCGGATTGCAGTGCGCTGGGACATGAAGGCGAAGAAACTCGAAGTGGGTTTCCGTGCCGCCGGCAGTCAGGACATCGTCGCCATCAACGAATGCCCGGTGCTGGTACAGCCCTTGCAACCGATCATGACCCGTTTGCCGGAGATGCTCCGTCGGCTGAGCAAGCCGCAGGCGTTGGGGCATGTCGAGTTGTTCAGCGGCTCGTCACTGGCGGTATTGCTGCGGCATATGGCGCCGTTGTCCGAAGCGGATCTGACCATCCTCAAGGACTTCTGCCAGTTCCATCAAGCGCAGTTGTGGCTGCATGGCGAAGGTGAGCCACAACCGGTGGATGCGACTCAGTCGCTGGGCTATCGCCTGGAACAGTGGAATCTGGATCTGGCGTACCGGCCGGGCGACTTTATCCAGGTCAATGCCGGCGTCAACGAAGCAATGGTGGCGCAGGCGCTGGACTGGTTGAAACCTGGCAGCGACGAGCGCGTGCTCGATCTGTTCTGCGGCCTGGGTAACTTTGCTTTGCCGCTGGCCAAAGCCGTGCGCGAAGTGGTGGCAGTTGAAGGCGTGCAGACCATGGTCGATCGCGCTGAAGCCAACGCCGCTGGTAACAATTTGCATAACACAAAGTTTTTTCAAGCCGATTTATCCCAGCCTTTGACCGATGCCCAGTGGATCGGAAACGGCTTTTCTGCGGTACTCTTGGACCCACCGCGTGACGGTGCTTTCGAGGTGGTTCGCAAGCTGGCGACCCTGGGTGCCAGACGGTTGGTGTATGTGTCGTGCAACCCTGCAACTCTGGCGCGCGACACGGTCGAATTGATCAAGCAGGGCTACCGGTTAAAACGTGCCGGGATTCTCGATATGTTTCCTCAGACGGCACATGTCGAGGCCATGGCGTTATTTGAAGCGAGCCAGGATGGCTCGTCTGAATCCGCCTGACCTGTCCGCGCAGCGCTCGCTTTAGCCCCGCGAGCGCGAATGGACACTGTAGGTCAGCGATTTGACGCATTGAATCTGCGTCGTAGGGAAGGTAAAGCAACATGGTACAGGTGAGAGCACACCAGCCGATCAACACTGACGGCAGTATCAATCTCGAGGCTTGGCTCGATCACGCGGTCAGTGTCGATCTGGCACTGGATCGCGAAGCCTTGAAAGAAGCCTGCGAGTTCGCTCGCGAGGCTGAACAACAGTCCAATGCCAAGAAGAATCTGTGGGCCGAAGGCTCTGGCAGTTTCAGTACTGGTTTGGAAATCGCCGAGATTCTCGCCGACCTCAAGCTCGATCAGGATTCGCTGGTCGCAGCGGTCCTGTATCGCGGTGTACGCGAGGGCCAGATCGAACTCGCGGCCGTCGGTCAGCGCTTCGGCCCGGTGGTGGCCAAACTGATCGACGGCGTGCAGCGCATGGCTGCTATCAGCGCCAGTCTCAGTCCGCGTCAATCGATGGTCATGGGCACGCAAGGGCAGGTGGAGAACCTGCGCAAGATGCTCGTGGCGATGGTCGACGATGTGCGCGTCGCGCTGATCAAGCTCGCCGAACGTACCTGCGCCATCCGTGCGGTGAAAACCGCCGACGACGAGAAGCGTAATCGAGTCGCCCGGGAAGTCTTCGACATCTATGCGCCGCTCGCGCACCGCCTCGGCATCGGTCATATCAAATGGGAACTGGAGGATTTGTCCTTCCGTTATCTCGAGCCGGATCAATACAAACAGATCGCCAAGTTGCTCCACGAGCGACGGCTTGATCGCGAGCGTTTCATCGCTGACGTGATGACCCAGCTCAAGGACGAATTGCAGGCCACCGGCGTCGATGCCGACATCAGCGGCCGGGCCAAACACATCTATTCGATCTGGCGCAAAATGCAGCGCAAGGGTCTGGAATTCAGCCAGATCTACGACGTACGTGCGGTGCGTGTGCTGGTGCCGGAAATGCGCGACTGCTACACCGCGCTCGGCATCGTTCATACCTTGTGGCGGCACATCCCGAAAGAATTCGACGACTACATCGCCAACCCGAAAGAGAACGGCTACCGCTCGTTGCACACAGCGGTGATCGGCCCTGAGGGTAAAGTGCTTGAGGTGCAGATCCGTACGCACTCGATGCACGAAGAAGCCGAACTCGGCGTCTGCGCGCACTGGCGCTACAAGGGCACTGACGTCAAATCCGGTTCGAACCACTACGAAGAGAAAATTTCCTGGCTGCGTCAGGTCCTCGAGTGGCATGAAGAACTGGGCGACATCGGTGGTCTGGCGGAACAGCTGCGCGTCGATATCGAGCCGGATCGGGTCTACATCTTCACTCCCGACGGTCACGCCATCGACTTGCCGAAAGGCGCGACGCCGCTGGACTTCGCTTACCGCGTGCACACCGAAATCGGTCACAACTGCCGTGGCGCGAAGATCAACGGGCGCATCGTGCCGCTCAACTACAGCCTGCAGACCGGTGAGCAGGTCGAGATCATTACCAGCAAGCACGGTACACCGAGCCGCGACTGGCTGAACTCCAACCTCGGTTACGTCACCACCTCGCGAGCGCGGGCGAAGATCGTCCACTGGTTCAAATTGCAGGCGCGCGACCAGAACGTTGCCGCCGGTAAAACCCTGATCGAGCGCGAACTGACGCGCCTCGGCCTGCCCGCGGTGGATTTCGACAAGCTGGCCGACAAGGCCAACATGAAAACCGCCGAAGACATGTTCGCCGCCCTCGGTGCCGGCGACCTGCGTCTGGCGCAACTGGTCAACCTCGCGCAGCAACTGGTCGAGCCGGAACGTGGCAACGAGCAACTGGAGCTGATTCCGCGCAAAGCCACCGGCTACAAACCGGGCAAGCGCGGCGATATTCAGATCCAGGGCGTCGGCAACCTGATGACGCAGATGGCCGGCTGCTGCCAGCCGTTGCCGGGCGATGCGATTGTCGGCTACATCACTCAGGGCCGTGGCGTGAGTATTCACCGTCAGGACTGCGCCTCGGTGCTGCAGCTGGGCGGACGCGAGCCGGAGCGGATCATTCAGGTCAGCTGGGGCCCGGTGCCGGTGCTCACCTACCCGGTGGACATTGTCATTCGTGCCTACGACCGCTCCGGGCTGCTGCGTGACGTGTCGCAGGTGCTGCTCAACGAGCGTATCAACGTGCTCGCGGTCAACACCCGCTCGAACAAGGAAGACAACACCGCGCTGATGTCCCTGACCATCGAGATCCCGGGGCTGGATGCGTTGGGCCGGTTGCTCGGGCGGATTTCGCAGTTGCCGAACATCATCGAAACGCGGCGTAACCGCACCCCGTGAAGATGACCAATGTAGGAGTGAGCCTGCTCGCGATGAGGGAGTGTCAGTCAGCATCAATGGTGACTGATACACCGCGATCGCGAGCAGGCTCACTCCTACAGGGTTTTGTGGTGAGACAGAAATATGATGTACAGCCTTGAAGACTTGCTCCATCTGATGAGCCGTCTGCGCGATCCGCAATACGGTTGCCCGTGGGACATCAAGCAAACCTACGCAACCATCGTTCCGCACACCCTCGAAGAAGCCTACGAAGTGGCCGACGCCATCGAACGTGGCGACTTCGATCATTTGCAGGGCGAGCTCGGCGATCTGCTGTTCCAGGTGGTGTATTACAGCCAACTGGCCAAGGAAGAAGGGCGCTTTGAATTCGCCGGCGTTATCGACAGCATCACCCGCAAGCTGATCCGCCGCCATCCCCACGTTTTTCCAACGGGTGATCTGTACGCACCGCTGGATGTGCCGCGCTTGAGCGAAAAACAGGTCAAGCAACGCTGGGAAGAGATCAAAGCCGAAGAACGTGCGGAGAAATCTACAGCGCCCGAGCAACTGTCGCTGCTCGATGACGTGCCGGCGACGCTGCCGGCCCTGTCGCGTTCGGCCAAGTTGCAGAAGCGCGCAGGTCAGGTCGGTTTCGACTGGCCGGACGCCTTGCCAGTGCTCGACAAAGTGCGCGAAGAGCTCGATGAAGTGCTCGAAGCCATGTCGGAAAATGACCCCGATGCCGTGGCGGACGAGATCGGTGACCTGCTGTTTTCCGTGGTCAATCTGGCCCGGCATCTGAAGGTCGACCCGGAAACTGCGCTGCGTGGCGCCAACGGCAAGTTCGAAAGACGTTTCCGATTTATCGAACAGGCATTGCGCGACACCCACCGTCCCATAGAAGATTGCACCCTCGAAGAGTTGGACGCCCTGTGGGGTGAAGCCAAACGTCAGGAAAAGAATGCGCCCAGCTGCGGCTGAGCAACTGCCCAAGTGAGTAAGTCCCATGAGTATTTCCCTTCGCGACCAGTTGCTCAAAGCAGGCCTGGTCAACCAAAAGCAGGCCAAGCAGGTCAGCAAGGACAAGCAAAAGCAGCAGCGTCTGGCGCACAAAGGCCAGATCGAGCTGGATGACTCGCAGCAACGTGCAGCTCAGGAAGCCATGGCCGAGAAGGTCAAGCGCGACCAGGAGCTGAACCGTCAGCAGAAAGAGAAAGCCGAGGCCAAAGCGCGCGCGGCGCAGGTCAAGCAGTTGATCGAAGTCTCTCGTCTGCCGAAGCTGACCACCGAGGACTACTACAACTTCGTCGACGACAAGAAGGTCAAGCGCATCTCGGTCAACACGCTGATGCGCAACAAGCTCAGCAGCGGTTCGCTGGCGATCGTCCACCATGCCGGCGGCTACGAAGTGATCCCGCGTGAAGCGGCCCTGAAGATCCAGGAGCGCGACCCGCAGCGCATCGTCCAGCTCAACGTGCAGACCGAAGAGGTCAGCACTGAGGACGATCCGTACGCGGCGTATCAGATCCCTGATGATCTGATGTGGTAAATCGATAAAGCTGTAACAACGACAAACCCCGCTCATGGCGGGGTTTGTCGTTTTCAATGCTGTGGTTGAATCAGGAGGAACGGGCTTCGCGTTGTTGCTCTTGCACTTCGAGTTCAGCCTTGTAGTTGTGGGCATCGATCTCGTTGTGGAACATGCCGACCAGCAAGTCTTGTTGATGCACATCCCAGATGCGGATACCGGCGGCTACGCCTTCGTGGGACATGTGTGAATCGTCGCGTTCAGTTACTTTTACAGTCATCTGCTAGCTCCAAATCTCAAGTTATCTGCAGCAAGGCGTGTGCAGGACTCTGTTATAGAATTTGTTAGCCTGCTAAGTAAACGGCTGATTTGTGCAAGGTGTTGTTGCGTTTTTTGCAACAGTGCTGCAGCCCGCGTAATCCGCGACATTCGGTCGCAGGGCGGTAAGTTTCATGACAGAAGTTTCATCTCCAGAACACCGTAGCCCCCTGTAGGAGCTGCCGAAGGCTGCGATCTTTTGACTGTGATTTTTAAAGACAAGATCAAAAGATCGCAGCCTGCAGCAGCTCCTACACAGGGAGTTCGTGTCGGCCATGAGTTTTGCGCAGGCGAAAAAAAACGCCCCGAACCAGTCGGGGCGTTTTTATGTGTGGGCTCAAGCGGGGGAAATTACTTGCCTTCCCAGCGCTTCAGTACCAGCGTGGCGTTGGTGCCGCCGAAGCCGAAGCTGTTGCTCATCACGGTGTTGATGGTGGCGTTTTCGCGGGTCTTGGTCAGCACCGGCAGATCGGCCACTTCCGGGTCCAGCTCGTCGATGTTGGCGGAGCCGGCAATGAAGTTGCCTTCCATCATCAGCATGCAGTAGATCGCTTCGTGAACGCCGGCAGCGCCCAGGGAGTGACCGGACAGGCTCTTGGTCGAGCTGATTGCAGGTGCCTTGTCGCCGAACACTTCACGCACACCTTTCATTTCCGCGACGTCGCCGACCGGAGTCGAAGTACCGTGGGTGTTCAGGTAGTCGATTGGCGTATCAACGGTGGACATCGCCATCTGCATGCAGCGGATCGCGCCTTCGCCACTTGGGGCAACCATGTCGTAGCCGTCGGAGGTTGCGCCGTAGCCAACGATTTCGGCGTAGATTTTCGCGCCACGGGCCAGAGCGTGTTCCAGCTCTTCAACCACGACCATGCCGCCACCGCCAGCGATGACGAAACCGTCACGGTCCTTGTCGTAGGCACGGGAAGCCTGTTCCGGGGTGTCGTTACGCTTGCTGGACAGAGCGCCCATCGCGTCGAACAGGAACGACTGGCTCCAGTGCTCTTCTTCACCACCACCGGCGAAGACGATGTCCTGCTTGCCCATCTGGATCTGTTCCATGGCGGTACCGATGCAGTGAGCACTGGTGGCGCAGGCAGAAGCGATGGAGTAGTTCAGGCCCTTGATCTTGAATGGCGTGGCCAGGCAAGCGGAAACGGTACTGCTCATGGTCCGCGTTACACGGTATGGGCCAACGCGTTTAACGCCTTTCTCGCGCAGGATGTCCAGCGCTTCCATCTGGTTCAGCGTGGAAGCACCGCCCGAGCCAGCCACCAGGCCGGTACGCGGATTGGACACTTGCTCTTCGGTCAGGCCGGAGTCAGCAATGGCGTCTTTCATGGCCAGGTAGGCGTAAGCCGCTGCGTGGCCGACGAAGCGATAGATCTTGCGATCGATCAGCTCTTCAAGGTTGAGGTCGATGGAGCCGGAAACCTGGCTACGCAGACCCATTTCGGCATATTCCGGGTTGAACCGGATGCCAGGGCGGCTTGCACGCAGGTTAGCGGAGACGGTCTCTTTGTCATTGCCCAGGCACGAAACAATGCCCAGACCAGTGATAACGACGCGGCGCATGCGAATAACCCTTAGAAGTTGTCAGTGGAGGTGAACACGCCGACGCGAAGGCCTTCGGCGGTGTAGATTTCGCGACCGTCGACAGTCACCGAACCATCGGCAATGGCCAGGTTCAGCTTGCCCTTGAGGACGCGTTTGATATGAATGTTGTAGGTGACTTTCTTGGCGGTCGGCAGGACCTGACCGAAGAACTTCACTTCGCCCGAACCCAGCGCACGGCCACGGCCCGGCAGGCCTTGCCAGCCCAGGAAGAAACCGACCAGTTGCCACATGGCGTCCAGACCGAGGCAGCCCGGCATTACCGGATCGCCTTCGAAGTGGCACGCGAAGAACCACAGATCAGGGTTGATATCCAGCTCGGCGACCAATTCACCTTTGCCGTACTTGCCGCCTTCTTCGCTGATCAAAGTGATGCGATCAACCATCAGCATGTTCGGGGCGGGCAGTTGCGCGTTACCTGGGCCGAACAGCTCACCGCGACTGCAGCGCAGCAGATCTTCCCGAGTAAAGGCGTTTTGTTTGGTCATGCGAGCTCCTCAATAATCCCATGCGGCAGGTGGGGCAAATCTTCCCGACCGTTCGAAGCGTTCATGCCTCGAACCGGCAGCCTACTCATAGACTATTGCGTTGTGGTGAAAGTCACAGCACCAAGGACATGAATGTACACTTGTGCACTGAAATTTTTAATCAAGCCCCTTTTGAGGCTCGTTCGGGTGCCTAAGACTGCCGCACTTTCGCTTTTCACGCCAGTCGCAGATGGTCGAAAGGCCCACACTACGACACCCAGCGCTGCAGAATCTGCTGCAGATCATTACGTTTGAACGGCTTCGCCAGATAATCGTTCATGCCCGCCGACAGACAGGTTTCACGGTCGCCCTGCAACGCGTTGGCGGTCAGCGCGATGATCGGCACTTCACTTCGTCCGGGCAGCCGCCGGATCTGCCGGGTAGCCTCGTAGCCATCGATGATCGGCAAACGGCAATCCATCAGAATCACCTCAAAGTCGCTGCCCTCGGCACTGCGCACCGCTTGTGCTCCATCGGCGGCAACACTGACAGTAAAGCCCAAGCTGCGCAGCATCGCTTCAATAACTGTCTGGTTCACCGGATTGTCTTCGACCAGCAAGACATTGCGCCCTTCGCCCTGGCCCTTGCCGTTCAGTGCACGCGGCGCGGCCAGTGGCGGCAGCGCCTGCTTATAGAGTGCCAGCGGAATTTCCAGAGTGAATACCGAGCCGCGACCTTCCTCGCTCTGTGCGCGCAAGGTGCCGCCCATGCGTTCGGCCAGCGTACGGGCGATCGGCAGACCGAGGCCAGTGCCGCCGTAGCGCCGAGAAATCGAACTGTCGGCCTGCTGGAACGCGTTGAACATCAGCTCCAGGCTCTCGGACGAAATACCGATGCCGCTGTCGCGCACCGAGCAGGTGAACCACAGCAGTTCGTGATCCAGCGACTGCCACTGCGCCTCGATGCTGACGCGACCTTGCTCGGTGAATTTCAGTGCGTTGCCGACGAGGTTGACCAGAATCTGCCGGATCCGCGTCGGATCGCCCTGCACCTGCAAACCGCGCATGTCGTCCGGGATGCGCAAATTCAAAGCCAGGCCGCGTTGCACCGCGCTGTGCTGGAACGACTGCGCGCAGGCGCCGATCAGTTCGGCAAGGTTGAACGGGATGTGTTCCAGTTCCAGCTCGGAACGTTCGATGCGCGAGAAGTCGAGAATATCGTTGATCACTTTCAGCAGGTGTTCGGTGGACTCCGAGGCGAGGGCGGCGTACTCGACCTGCTCCTCGGTCATCTCGGTGGTTTCCAGCAATTGCAGCATGCCCAGCACGCCGTTCATGGGCGTGCGCAGCTCATGGCTCATCATCGCCAGAAAGTCGGACTTGGCGTTGTTGGCCTTTTCCGCTTCTTCGCGGGTCTGGATCAGTTGCGCCATGGCTTGATGCTGCTCGCGGCTGGCCTGCTCCAGCGCCTCGGCGAGGTTATTGATGTGTTGTGACAGGGCGCCCAGTTCCGTGTCATCGACAATGGGCAGTGGCGTTTTGTAGTCGCCTTCCTGAATCGCCTTGACTGCATCGCCGATGTCGCGGATCGGCTGAGAAAGACTGCCGGCCAGACGCCGCGCCAGGACGAAGGTAAACAGCAGTGCAAACAATGCGAGGATTGCGGCCTTGAACAGGATTTCCTGCTGGCGCTGGCTGAAGGCATCGTTGGACAGGCCGACGATCACCCGACCCAGATAATCTTCGCTGGCCCCGCCATTGTTGACCTTGCCGTCCTGGAAGAAATCGTTGTGCAGGGCGATGCGCTGCAAGCGCACCGGTGCCTGGAACACTTCGACCTGATGCGGTCGGCTGTGCGCTGCGGCGGGTTGCTCGACGTACACCAGAATCCGGTTGGCGCTGTCCTGCACTTCAAGAAAACGCACATTGGGCGTGGCCAGCGTGGCTTTGAGCAGACTTTCCAGCACTTCGTTGTTGCCGGAAATCACTCCGTATTCGGTGGCAGGCGCGAGTTGGTTGGCGATCAATTGGCCGGTGTGGTTCAGCTCCTGGCGCAAATCCTGAATGCGCACGAAGGTGAAGAAGCTGATCAACAGAAGGGTCAGCAACAGCGCCGGACCCAGGCTGATCAGCTGGGTGCGGGTATTGATGTCCCAACGGCGACGGAAACTCATGGGCGGTGTTCTCCTTCAGCCAGTGCGCTGGCAACAGATGCGTCATTCAGCGGTTCGATACCGAGTGAACGAGCGACCTGCGCATTACTTGAGACTTTAAAACGTGCGGGGTAGAGCGTCCGCGGCCAACTGGCCGAGGGGTGGTCGAGCAATTGATCAAGCATCGCCAGCCAGTCGTTCTGATCGCTGTACGTGCTGGCCAGGCTACCGGCGCGGACAAACGCAACGTTGGGGCCGACCAGTGCGACTTGCCGTGAGTAGCTGCTGAGCAGCAGGTTCTTCGCGGTTTTCGGGTTGTACAGATCGGGATCGTCGAGCCCCAGCAGTACGTCGCTGTTTTTCAGCACCGTTTGCAAAGGGCGGCTGTCGTGGGTGTTGTCCCAGCGCTCGCTGACGATTTGCAGATTCAGCGGCGCGGCGGCGAGATTCAGCTCCTTGAGGAGGAATTCGCTGTGCTCATCGAACAGCACGCCGATCCTTCGGGCCTGGGGCAGAATGCGCCGGATCAACTGCAACTGGCGGCTCAGCGGCGGGTCACTCCAGAGCAGACTCAGGTGCGCCGGTTGCGTATCGCCAAGACGCTGGCGAGCCTGCAGACGACTGATGCGCAGTACCAGCGTTGCCGGGCCCTGGGTTTCTTGCAGACGCCAGTCGAGGCTGGGTAGGTCGAGCAGAATCAGGCGCAGACTGGCGGGCAGTTTGCCCGGTGCCGGTAGACTGGCCAGTGGCTGGAAACGTACGTTGTCGGTCGGGCGCAATTCGCTGAGTGCCTGCACGAACGCTTGCACGCCAGGACTTTCCTCGGCTCCGGTCAACAGAATATCGGCGGCCTGCACCGCCACCCCGTGCAGCCACGCGGTCACAAACAGACAGACCCCGGCCAGCCAGTGGCCCAGGGTTGGCATCTTCCGTGACTGCCGGCAGCGCATACTAGAACTCCAGCTCGGCGCTGAAATACATCACCCGGCGTTCGTCGTAATTGTTGTCGACGAAAGTGCTCGGCTCATGGTCGAGGCGTTGCTGCAGCACGCCGGCCAATTGCAGCTGCGCTTTGCCCAGCGGGATGCGTTTGGCGATGCGCGTGTCGACCCGTTCGAAACGGTAGCCGTTGAGTGCGTTGTCGCCGTAATAGAAGAGGGCGCTGTTCCAGCCATGGCCCCAGTCGCGCAGCCAGCCGGCCGAACCGCTGTTGCGTGAAGTGAACTGCTGATCGAGCGGATTACTCGCCTCGGCATCGACGAAGGCATAGGTGAAACGCAAGCGGTCGGCCAGGCTCACGCGCCAGTCGAGCTGGGTTTCCGTGCCGCGAAACCGTGAGCTGTTGGCGTTGCTGGCGATGTACTGGTTGTTACGCAGCGGCTCGCTGATCATCCCGGTGATCTCGTCATAGAACAGCTTCACATCCAAAGCCAGACCCAATTCGGCGAAATAGCCGTTGTAGCCCAGCTCGCGTGAGCGCATGTGTTCCTGATCGAGATCGCCTGGCCCCCGCGTCTTGACGAAGTAGCGCGCCGAAGACTGGCCGTAGGCCGAGGGGCGCAGGTTGCTGACCTGATAGCTCCAGTTCACATTGTTCTCGAACATGTCCGGCGAACGGATCGCCTCCGAATACACCGCACGCAGGCCGTGGCGCGGGTTGATCAGGTAATTGACGGCGAAACGCGGGGTCAGCGAACTGCCGATCAGTCGCGTGTTTTCGAACATCGCACCGCCCTGTAGCAGCCAGTGTTCGGTGGCGCGCCATTCCAGTTGGCCGAAGGCGCGCCAGGTGGTGTCGTCCAGTGTGCCGTTGAAGTAGGTCTCGGAGTCGGCGCGGTCGTAACGATAGTTCATGCCGCTGACCAGGCGCAGGCTATCGGACAGGCTGAGAGTGTCCTGCAATTCGAGGTCGTAGCGCGATTCCCGGGCACTCTGGTCGATGTCGCCGCACAGGGTTCGGCTGGCGCCGTTGCGCCATTGATCAAGCACCTGATTGGCCAGGGCCATTTCCTGCGGGGTACCGGGCTCAGCGCCGGGGCCGGTGAAACGGGTGATGTTGCGCGCCAGGCGTTCGGTGTAATTCGGGTTGAGTTGCCACAGTTGCGTCAACTCGGGGCTGAACGACACCTCGGCATCGCAGGCGCGCCAGGTCTGCTGACGATCCCAGTGTTGCGCCGAGCCTTGTATATAAAGGCTGTGTTCGGGGTTGATGTCGAGGTTCCAGCGCACCGAGCCGGCATAGTCCTTGGCGACCACGTCGGAATTGTTCCCGGCGGCGGTAATCCCGGAGAACACCGGGCGGTAGGTGTACGGCCGCTGGTTTGTCCCGTCCTTCGCGTTGACCTGCCAGTCGAGACTCTGGTTATCGCTGAGGGTTTGGCTGACCGCAAGACTGAAGCGATTCAAACGGCGGCTGTCGCGGTAATCGGCGCCGCTGCGATCGCTGTCGAAACCATCGTCTTCCTGGCCGGACAACGACAGGCGCAAATCACCGCCATTCCAGCCGATGCCCTGGCTGGCATAAAAGTCATTGATGCCGCGCTGGCCACGGGTGTACTTCAACCGCGTGCCGTGGCTGTCCGCCGGGTTCCGAGTGATGATGTTGACCACCGCCATCAGCGCGTTGGCGCCGTAGCTGACGGTGTTCGGCCCGCGAAAAACCTCGATGCGTTCGATGTCTTCCATGGCCACCGGAATATCGCTCCAGTCCACCGTCGACAAACCGGCGCGATACACCGAACGGCCGTCGATCAGCACCTGCATGCGCCGCGCTTCGCTGGCGTTGGTGCCGTGATAATTGACCGCCGCCTGATTGCCGCTGATGTTGCCGACCATCATCCCTGGCACCAGGCGCAGCAGTTCGCTGATGTCGCGGGCACCGCTGGCGTTGATCAATTCGCTGTCGAGTACGGTCATGCTCCCTGGCACTTCCGCCGGGGTTTGCTTCAGGCGCGTGGCCGTCAGCACTTGCGGCAGTGCTTCGTTGTCCGTGAACAGGTCGTCCGCCAGCACAAGCGGGCTGAACAACAGCGCCAGCAAAAGGGACGAACGGGGAGGGGGAGGAGCGAAAAACACGACGCAGCCTTGATCGCAAAGATTTGGCGCGCATGTTAACCGAGCACCGTGACTTTTCCATTCACGTTAGTAGCATTTTCCTAGGTTTTATTGGTCTTCTTCCTACAAGTGTCGGTAATTGTTGCTGGGGCTGGCCGCGACCGGGCCGCCCCGTATAATGCCGCCATCGCCACTGGTATGGATTAACGGATTGCATATGACTGAACAGCGCCCGATTGCGGTCCTGGGAGGCGGAAGTTTTGGTACCGCCGTGGCCAATCTTTTGGCCGAGAACGGCCATCAAGTCCGGCAGTGGATGCGTGACCCCGAGCAGGCCGAGGCCATCCGGGTCAATCGCGAAAATCCGCGCTATCTCAAAGGCATCAAGATTCTGCCGGGGGTGACCGCCGTCACCGACCTGCAGGAAACCCTCGACGCCTGTGATTTGTGCTTCGTCGCACTGCCGTCCAGCGCATTGCGCACGGTGCTCGCCGCCCACGCCGAGCGCCTGAGCGGCAAGATGCTGGTCAGCCTGACCAAGGGCATCGAAGCACAGACTTTCAAGCTGATGAGCCAGATTCTCGAAGAGATCGCTCCGAATGCGCGCATCGGCGTGTTGTCCGGGCCGAACCTGGCGCGGGAAATTGCCGAGCACGCACTGACGGCCACTGTGGTCGCCAGCGAAGACGAAGAACTGTGCAAAGCCGTGCAAGCCGCGCTGCACGGTCGCACTTTCCGCGTTTACGCCAGCGCCGATCGTTTTGGTGTCGAACTGGGCGGTGCGTTGAAGAACGTCTACGCGATCATCGCTGGGATGGCGGCGGCGCTGGAGATGGGCGAGAACACCAAGAGCATGCTGATCACTCGCGCCCTCGCCGAGATGACCCGCTTTGCGGTGAATCAGGGCGCTAATCCCATGACCTTCCTCGGTCTGGCTGGTGTCGGCGATCTGATCGTGACCTGTTCGTCGCCGAAGAGTCGCAACTATCAAGTCGGTTTCGCACTGGGTCAGGGCCTGAGCCTCGACGAAGCGGTGTCGCGTCTTGGCGAAGTTGCCGAAGGCGTCAACACGCTGAAAGTGCTTAAGGCCAAGTCGCAGGAAGTCGGCGTGTATATGCCGCTGGTCGCCGGGCTGCACGCGATCCTGTTCGAGGGACGCACGCTGGAGCAGGTGATCGGTCTACTGATGCGAGCCGAACCGAAAACCGACGTCGATTTTATTTCCACCAGCGGTTTCAACTGAATCCTGCTTTTATCTACGGACAGGGGAGCAAGCCATGAACGATCCGAAAACCGAAGCCAAGTACGAATCCATCCTCCTGCGCGTGTTGTGGATGATCGTCTACGTGCTGGTCTGGCAAGTGGCGCAGTTCATCCTCGGCGCGGTGGTGCTGGTGCAACTGATCTATCGTTTGATCTATGGCGCGCCGAGCGGCAGCCTGATGAACTTCGGCGACAGCCTGAGCCAGTTCCTGGCGCAGATCGGCCGCTTCGGCAGTTTCCACAGCGACCAGAAACCGTGGCCGTTCGCCGACTGGCCAACGCCGCGTACCCCGGAAGGTGAGGCGCCACACGCCGTCGCGCCGGCACCGCATCCGGTTCGAGATGAGGAACCCAAGCTATGAAACTCTGGGTATTGCGTCACGGTGAAGCCGTGCCTTATGGCTCGTGCCCCGACTCCGAACGGGAACTGACCGAGCACGGTCGCAAAGAGGCCTTGAGCAGCGCCGCGCATTTGATCGGCCAGCCGCTGACGGCGATTTACGCCAGCCCTTATCTGCGCGCGCAGCAGACCGCGCAGATTGTCCGTGAGGCACTGGGGTTCGAACCGGAGATCCGCACGGTCGAGTGGTTGACGCCGGAGGTTGATCCGGACAAGGTCACCGATCAACTGGTGTCGGTGAGTAATGTGCTGCTGGTCAGCCACAACCCGCTGGTGGGCAATCTGCTCAGCTATCTGCAGCATGGCGCCGGTTATCCGCCGGAGAAGGTCAGCACCGCCGGGTTGGCTGAACTGGAAAGCCCAGAGTTGTTGATCGGCTCGATGACCCTCAACAGCCTCAAACATCCCTGAAGTTGTAAACACCGACCCCTGTAGGAGTGAGCCTGCTCGCGATGAGGCCATTTCAGTCGACATCAATGCTGACTGATACACCGCTATCGCGAGCAGGCTCACTCCTACAGGTACCGCGTACACCATGAAATTATTTGTGTGAATTTTCCAACCAAGCACTTGCTTGGTTGACTACGCTTGCTCCAGACCCAAAAAACAGGAGCGAGTCGCATGTCTGCCGCCTTCCGTTTGCCGCTGGACGTGTTTTACGAACGTGAAGCCCGGCACCCACGTCAGCGCTTCCTCGTGCAGCCCAGCGGCGGCGGTCAGATCGAGACGCTGAGCTGGGCCGACGTTGGCCATCAGGCTCGCTGCACCGCGCACTGGTTGCGGGCCCGTGAGTTGCCACAAGGCAGTCACATCGCCCTGATCTCGAAAAACTGCGCGCACTGGATCATCGCCGACCTGGCGATCTGGATGGCCGGGCACGTCTCCGTTCCGTTGTATCCCAACCTCACCGCCGACTCCGTCGCGCAAGTGCTCAATCACTCGGAAAGCGTCCTGGCCTTCATTGGCAAACTCGACGATTGGCCGGGCATGTCCAAAGGCGTGCCGGCGGATCTGCCGACCATCAGCCTGCCGCTGCACCCGTCTGGGGATTTCGATTTCAGCTGGGCGGACTTGCAGCGCAGCTCACCGATTCAGGACGACCCGCGTCCAGCGGCCGAGCAACTGGCAACGATCATCTACACCTCCGGCACCACTGGCCTGCCCAAAGGCGTGATGCACAGTTTTGCCAATCTCGGTTTCGCTACCACGCGCGGCACCCAACTGTTCGGGCTTAACGAGAACGACCGGCTGCTGTCGTACTTGCCGCTGTGCCACGTCGCCGAGCGGATGTTCGTGGAACTGGCGTCGATCTACACCGGGCAGACAGTGTTCTTCGCCGAGAGCCTCGACACGTTCATTACCGATCTGCAGCGTGCACGGCCAACCGCAATGTTCGGCGTGCCGCGCATCTGGACCAAATTCCAGATGGGCGTGTACAGCAAGATCCCGGCGCAGCGTCTGGATTTTCTCCTCGGTCTGCCGTTCATTGGCAAACGTGTCGGGCACAAAGTGCTGGCGGGGCTGGGTCTGGATGCCTTGCGTGTCGCGCTGTCCGGCGCCGCGCCGGTGCCGCAGACATTGCTCGCCTGGTATCAGAGACTCGGCCTCGATGTGCTGGAGGTCTACGGCATGACCGAGGGCTGCGGTTATTCGCACATCTGCCTGCCGGGGCAATACAAGCAGGGCTGGATCGGCAAGCCGTGCCCGGATGTGGAGGTGCGTATCGATGAGTTGGGCGAAGTGCAGGTGCGCAGTCAGGCAAACATGCTCGGCTATTTCAAGGAGCCGCAGAAGACCGCCGAGACCCTGACTGAGGACGGCTTTCTGCGCACCGGCGACAAGGGCGAACAGGATGCCGAAGGGCGCCTGCGCCTGACCGGTCGACTCAAGGAGATCTTCAAGACCAGCAAGGGCAAATACGTTGCCCCGGCACCGATCGAAAATCGCCTGGCGGTGCATTCACGCATCGAGCAGGTCTGCGTGGTCGGTGACGGCTTGAGCGCACCGCTGGGGTTGTGCGTGCTGTCGAGCGTCAATCAGGAGGAGGGCCGGGCGAGTCTGCATTCGAGCCTGGAAAAACTCCTGGAGGAGGTCAACGCCGTGCTCGACAAGCACGAACGCTTGCGTCGACTGGTGGTGGTCAAGGACAGTTGGGCGGTGGAAAACGGCTTTCTCACGCCGACGTTGAAGATCAAGCGCAACGTCATCGAAGACACCTATGGCGCGCGTTTTGAAGAATGGAGCGAGCATAGCGAGGCGGTGCTGTGGCAGGATTGAGCGACCACTAAAACAACAAAGGAAGTCTGCGATGAGCCTGTGGCGTACCACTCCCGACATCGAGCAGTTGAATGCAATCCAGAAGAACACCATCGGCGAAGTGCTGGACATCCGCTTCGAAGCGTTCGGCGAAGACTCGCTGACGGCGAGCATGGTCATCGACCATCGCACCCATCAGCCCTATGGTTTGCTGCACGGCGGCGCCTCGGTGGTGCTGGCGGAAAGCGTCGGTTCGATGGCCAGTTATCTGTGCATCGATGCCAGCAAGTTTTATTGCGTTGGGCTTGAGATCAACGCCAATCATTTGCGCGGCTTGCGCAGTGGCCGGGTGACGGCAGTGGCCAAGCCGATTCACATCGGCCGCACCACCCATGTGTGGGATATCCGTTTGACCAGCGATGAAGGCAAGGCCAGTTGTGTGTCGCGGTTGACCATGGCGGTCGTGCCGCTGGGTGAGCAGCCGCCCTCACCCTAACCCTCTCTCCGAGGGAGAGGGGACTGACCGGGCTGGATGTTCGAGTTGCGCCGACCTGAGTTATCGAGCCGAACTCAGGTTTTGAAACTCATGCAAATCTGCTCCCTTCCCCCTCGCCCCCTTGGGGGAGAGGGCTGGGGTGAGGGGGACGCGATCTCCCTGACACACCATCACGCTGACCAGACTGTCATCATTCCTGGCAGTTACGGTCATTGCTGTAAAGCGCGGTCTTACGGACAATCAACGCCACGTTTCCCGCTCATGGATTTGCCAGCATGTCGCAACCGATCTTTTTCACCCACGCCAACGGCTTCCCTTCGGGTACCTATGGCAAGTTGTTCGCGGCGCTGGCGCCCGAGTACCGGGTTGCGCATCTGGAGCAGCATGCCCATGACCCGCGTTTTCCGGCGGACGACAACTGGTACAACCTGGTTGATGAGCTGATCCACCATTTGCAGCAGCAGGATCAACCGGTGTGGGGCGTCGGCCATTCTTTCGGCGGCGTGCTGCACCTGCATGCAGCTTTGCGTTGCCCGGAGCTGTATCGCGGCGTGGTGATGCTTGATTCGCCCGTGCTGACCCGCACCGATCAGTGGGTGATCCGTGCCGCCAAGCGTTTTGGTTTTATCGACAAGCTGACCCCGGCCGGCCGCACCCTCGGCCGGCGTGAAGAATTCGCCGATCTCGACAGTGCGCGCAGCTACTTTGCTGGCAAAACACTGTTTCGCGGTTTCGATCCGGAATGCTTCGACGCCTACCTGCAACACGGTTTGCATCGGGTCGGCGACAAACTGCGGCTGCGTTTCGATCCGGCCACCGAGATCAGTATCTATCGCGGCGTGCCGCACACCAGCCCTGGCCGCACCGGTCAATTGCAAGTGCCGCTGGCGGTGGTGCGCGGGCATACGAGTCGTGTGGTCATGCGTCATCACACCCGTTTCGTTTCGCGTTTGGCCCAGGGTGAGGCATTGAGCATGCCCGGCGGGCACATGTTCCCGCTTGAGCGCCCGCAGGACACCGCACGGTTGTTGAAGAATCTGTTTATCCGTTGGCAAAACCGTCAGGACAAGGATTGCGCATGAGCCCGACTTTCGAAGAAGTGCGCCTGAGCCTGCCGCATATCGAACTGGCCGCGCATTTGTTCGGGCCCGAGGACGGTGTGCCGGTAATCGCCCTGCACGGCTGGCTGGATAACGCCAACAGCTTTGCCCGTTTGGCGCCAAAGCTCAAAGGCTTGCGCATCATTGCTTTGGACATGGCCGGGCACGGGCATTCAGGGCATCGACCAAACGGCGCCGGGTATGCACTGTGGGACTACGCCCATGACGTGCTGCAAGTCGCCGAGCAATTGGGCTGGAAGCGGTTCGGCCTGCTCGGGCATTCGATGGGCGCCATTGTCTCGATGGTGTTGGCGGGTTCGTTACCGGAACGCATCAGCCATCTGGCGCTGATCGACGGCGTGATTCCTCCTACAGACAAAGGCGAAAACGCCGCTGAACGTATGGGCATGGCTCTGCAAGCGCAACTGGATCTGCGCGAGAAACGCAAACCGGTCTACAACACCCTCGACCGCGCCATTGAAGCGCGCATGAAAGGTCTGGTCGCAGTCAGTCGTGAGGCGGCTGAACTGCTGGCTCAGCGCGGATTGATGCCGGTGCCGGGCGGTTACACCTGGCGCACCGACAATCGCTTGACCCTGCCATCGCCGCTGCGCCTGACCCAGGAACAGGCGATGGCTTTCGCGCTGCGGGTCAGTTGCCCGGCGCATTTAGTGGTCGCGGCGGACGGCATGCTGGCCAAACATCCCGAGTTGCTGGAGCGTCTACCCTTTAGCCGGGAACAGTTGGCGGGCGGGCACCATTTGCACCTGAATGACGAGGCCGGAGCGAACCTTGTCGCAGACTGTTTCAATCGGTTCTTCGCCATTCCTTGACTTGCTGCGGGCAACTGTCGAGGCTGGTCGGGTTGAAATGGGAGACAACCACGATGGATTTCTACACCGCTGCGACCTCGAATTACCCAGTCATGCCGATCCGATGAGCCTGACTATGCGGTCACTCAGTCTGTTGGCACTGTGCTGTTTCAGTACCGTTTCGTTCGCCGCCGATGTGCCGGGCAGTCAGGATCTGCAGATCGTGCCGCGTCTGGCCGATGCACAGATCGTCGACTATCGCCCTCCGGTTGAACTGGAGCGGATCTATCCGCTGGGCTCGATCCGCAAGATCAGTGGCCAGCTGCGTTTCGACGGTCAGGTCACCGCACGTGGCCAGACGACCTCTGTCACTTACGAGCTACCGCCCGAACATTCCGCCACCGAAGCCTTCACCGCCGCCCGCGAAGCCTTGCAAAAGCAGGACGCCGAATTGCTGTTCTGGTGTCAGGCGCGTGATTGCGGCGAAAGCAGTCTGTGGGCCAATGAGGTGTTCGGTAGCGCCAAACTGTATGGCGCCGACGAGCAACAGGCCTATCTGCTGTTGAGGCTGGCGGCACCGCGTGACAACACGCTGGTGGCGCTTTACAGCATCACCCGCGGCAACCGCAAAGCCTATCTGCATGTCGAACAGTTCGAGGCGGTAGCACCGCTGGGTGAGCTGCTGCCGACCTCGGCGACCCTGTTGCGTCAACTGAAAAGCACCGGTGAGCTGGATTTTCCGGATCGCGTGAATGAGCCGGATGACACCTGGCTTCGGCTGATTTCCCGTGGACTTAACCTCGACACGACGTTGCGCGTGACGGTGTCAGGGCCCAAGGCCGAAGCCTGGCGTCAGGCGCTGATCAATCAGGGCGTGCGGGCGGCACGCATGGAAACCGGCAGTGTCGAAGGCTCTGGCCTGCGCATCGATCTGTTGCGTTAAGCTGTTTCGGGCGAGCACGCGCGGCGTGTTCGCCTACTCTTTGCCTGACTGACTTTTTCGAGACCTTAAATGCTCAATAACGATCGCCTGCTGGTGCAGATCCTGTTGCTGGTGTTATTTGGCGCCAGTCTGTGGGTGATGGCGCCGTTCTGGTCGGCGCTGTTCTGGGGCGCGGTGCTGGCGTTTGCCAGCTGGCCGCTGATGCGCCTGTTGACCCGCTGGCTCAATGGTCGTGAATCGCTGGCTGCGGCGATTCTGACGCTGGGCTGGATGTTGCTGGTGGCCGCGCCGCTGGTCTGGTTGGGGTTCAACGTGGGGGATCATGTGCGTGATGCCACAGCGTTCATCAAGGATGTGCAGGTCGACGGTCTGCCGGAGGCACCGGTGTGGCTGGTGACTGTGCCATTCGTGGGCGAGCGACTGGTCGGGCTGTGGAACAGCATCGATCAGCAGGGCGCCGCACTGATGGTGTCGATCAAACCTTATCTGGGGCAGGTCGGTAACTGGCTGCTGGCGCGCAGTGCGCAGATCGGCGGCGGGATTCTCGAGCTGACTCTGAGCATTGTCTTTGTGTTCTTTTTCTATCGTGACGGTCCGCGACTGGCGGCATTTGTGCACAGTCTGCTGGAGCGCTTGATTGGTGATCGTGCCGGGTATTACATCGAGTTGGTGGCGGGGACGGTGCAGCGGGTGGTCAACGGGGTGATCGGGACGGCGGCGGCGCAGGCGGTTCTGGCGTTGATCGGGTTTTTGATTGCCGGGGTGCCGGGGGCGTTGGTGCTCGGGATCGTGACCTTTCTGTTGAGTCTGATTCCGATGGGGCCGCCGTTGGTGTGGGTGCCGGCGACGGCCTGGCTGGCGTGGAGGGGTGAGTACGGGATGGCGGTGTTTCTCGGGATCTGGGGGACATTTGTCATCAGTGGCGTGGATAACGTGCTCAAGCCGTATCTGATCAGTCGCGGCGGGAATTTGCCGTTGGTGATTGTGTTGCTTGGGGTGTTTGGCGGGTTGATTGCGTTTGGGTTTATCGGGTTGTTTATCGGGCCTACGCTGTTGGCGGTGGCTTATAGTTTGCTGACGGATTGGAGCAAGAGTCAGGGGCGGGTTGAGGAACGGCGGTAGCAGGTTTGGGTTTGGGGTTGGGTGAATATCCGTTGCTGCGGTAACGGCGGCTTAGGGTTCCGCCCTTACGGCGGGTCACTTTTGGCAAACGCCCCAAAAGTAACCAAAAGGGCTTGCTCCTGCGTGCGGCCCGCTCGCTGGGGCTCGGGGTTCCTTCGCTTCGGGATCGATCCGGGCGCAGCGCCTACGGTTTGCTTCGCTGCACCTCCTCTCGCTGTGTTTGGCTGCGCCAAACGGTCGCTGCGCTCCCACGCCCGGATCAATCCCTCCACTCAGCCTTCCGACGTCGCCCGTGGATCAAGATCAAGATCAAGATCAAGAGCAGGCGAGCTGACACTCGGCCTATTGAGTGGTGAAGAGCGGGGGGGGCGGCTTTTGATTTGCGTTGTTGCTGCCCCTCACCCCAGCCCTCTCCCGAGGGAGAGGGAGCCGATTTGTGGTCTTTTCAAGATTTTCGTTCAACTCGGTATTTCACGTCGGCGTATCTCGCCCAAACACCTCACCCTAGCCCTCTCCCAGAGGGAGAGGGCTAGGGTGAGGGGCTGTTGATTTTCCGCGGCAATAATGGCGTCGACTCAAGTCGCCACATTTAAATACTTGCCCACCGACGCCGTCTTCTCCAGCGAGTACTGCTTGCTCAAATTGGCAATCATGCGGTTCAGCGCTTCAGTGGTGCTCTGGGTCGAAGCGGTCTGTTCTTCATCCGGCCGTTCTCGCCCTGCCTGTAAAGCCGCTTTCAGCTCGTCGCTGCTGACACCGCCGCTGCTGTCGCTATCGAGAACCTTGAGCAGCGCGGCACTGGTGTCAGTGCTGGTGGTTGAAGTCGCGCTGTCGCTGGTTTGCAGTGCGCTGCTGAGTTCTGTCGCGATCACGCTGCCATCGCCATCCGCATCGAGCTGGCTGAACAGTTCGTCGCTGCTGATGTGTGGCGGCGGAGGGGGTGGGGTCAGGCTGGCGGCGAGTTCGTCCTGATCCACTGCGCCGTCGCCGTTGCTGTCGAGTTTGGCAAACAGTTCTTTTTGCAGTTGCTGGCTGCGCGCGTTTTGCGTGGAGGTGCTGCTGGTGCTGGTATAGCTCGTGTAGTTGCTGACGCTACCGATCATCGGACTCACTCCCTGGATTGGAAAACCGGTGGGTGTACCGGCTTATGCAGCGTCAGGGCGCAAGTTGTCGGGGGTATGTGGGGTTTGTACCGGTGGGTACACACGATGCAATGAACACCGCTGAACCCTGTGGGAGCGGTGGTGTTCTCAGAGGCGGGGCAGGCGAATGACGGCAGTGAGGCCGCCGCCGGGGGTTTCTTCGAGGTTAAGCTGTCCGCCCAGACGCTGCGCCGCCTCTCGGGCAATGGTCATGCCTAGACCCACGCCGCCGGAGTTGCGATTGCGCGAACCTTCCAGGCGATAAAACGGCTCAAACACTGCTTCCCGCTTGTCCTCGGCAATCCCCGGGCCGTGGTCGATCACGCGGATCAGCAGTTGCTCGCGCTGATCCTGCAACTCGATGCGTGCCTGACCGGCATAACGCAGGGCATTGTCCATGAGGTTGTTGATGCACGAACGCAGCGCCATCGGCTGCACCGGCAGCGGTGCGCAATGGCCGCTGACTTGCACGTCGGCGCCTTGGTCCTGAGCGTTTTCGCACAGTGACTCGACCAGCGCCTGCACATCCATCAACTGCAATGCTTCACTGGTGCGCTGTTCGTGCAGGTAGGTGAGGGTGGCGTCGAGCATGCCGATCATGTCGTCCAGATCCTGACGCATCTGCCCTTGCAGCTTTTCATCGCTGATGTTTTCCAGGCGCAGTTTCAGGCGTGACAACGGTGTGCGCAGGTCGTGGGACACGGCACCGAGCATCCGCGCGCGCTGTTGAACCTGTTCGCGAATGCGCCGTTGCATCAGGTTGAAGGTGTGCGCCGCTTGCCGTGCTTCCCGTGGGCCGGACTCGTCGAGCGGCGGGCTGTCGAGGTCTTCGCTGAGGCGTTCGGCGGCATCGCTCAGGCGCTGGATCGGGCGACTGAGCAGTTTGGCGCCGTACCACGCCGCGATCATCAGCGTGATGAACTGAAAGGTCAGCGGCACCACCGGCCCACCGAACCATGGGCGCGGGGGCCGTGGCGGGTAGCGCGGGTCCTGCGCCATCGGTTGGCCGTCGGCGCCCTGGGAGAACTCCGGAGGTGGCGGAGGCGGGGGCGGGCCGTAGAGGCGGAACCAGGTGAAAGCCAGCAGGTGCGCGAGGACGATCGCCACGAACAGCACACCAAACAGGCGCCCGAACAGCGTGTCGAAGCGCGCCCGCATCAGCCGATGTCTCGTGCGTCGAACAGGTAACCCTCACCGCGCACGGTTTTGATCAGCTGTGGCGCTTTCGGATCGTCACCAAGTTTCTGCCGCAGGCGCGACACCAGCAGATCGATGCTGCGGTCGAAGGCTTCGATCGAGCGACCCCGGGCCGCGTCGAGCAATTGTTCGCGGCTGAGCACCCGGCGCGGACGTTCGATAAACACCCACAGCAAGCGGAATTCGGCGTTGGACAGCGGCACCACCAAGCCATCGTCGGCGATCAACTGGCGCAGGACGCTGTTCAGGCGCCAGTTGTCGAAACGGATGTTCGCCCGTTGTTCGGTACGGTCGTCACGCACCCGACGCAGAATGGTCTGTATGCGTGCGACCAGTTCGCGCGGTTCAAACGGCTTGGCCATGTAGTCATCGGCGCCCAGTTCCAGGCCGATGATACGGTCGGTCGGCTCACAGCGGGCGGTGAGCATCAGGATCGGGATGTCCGATTCGGCGCGCAGCCAACGGCACAACGACAAGCCGTCCTCGCCGGGCAGCATCAGGTCCAGCACGACAACGTCGAAATGTTCGGCCTGCATCGCCAGACGCATTGCCGCACCGTCGGTCACGCCGCTGGCGTGGATATTGAAACGGGCGAGGTAATCGATCATCAGCTCGCGGATCGGCACATCATCGTCGACGATCAGCGCACGAATGCTCCAGCGCTTGTCGTCTTTAGGCTCATCCGTCGCGGTCATTTGGGTGTTGTGCATGAGGCTGTTCATCTGCCAGTAGGCCGCCAACCACAAAAGATGGGCTGCGAGGTTGTGGTTTCAGCATAGGCGTCCGGCCGTGAAGCGGGAAGTGCTGATGTAAGGACGTGTTGCGGCTGGCGAGGCTAGCGCGGGTGCTTGTTGCTGGCATGTCGGTTGTGTATCGGAGTCGACACAATAGCGGCGAGCGCTATGCTGATCACGGTCGGCGCGACGATTTACCGATCATCGGGTGCCGCGCCGCCGCCGGTTCCGCTACAATGCGCGCCGATTTCGACCTGCCTGAGAGCCCATTCATGTCCGCCTGCCAGACTCCTATCATCGTCGCCCTGGATTTTCCCACCCGTGACGCCGCACTGAAGCTGGCCGACCAGTTGGACCCGAAACTGTGCCGGGTCAAAGTGGGCAAGGAACTGTTCACCAGTTGCGCCGCAGAAATCGTTGGCACCCTGCGTGACAAGGGTTTTGAAGTATTCCTCGACCTGAAATTCCATGACATTCCCAACACCACAGCGATGGCCGTGAAAGCTGCTGCCGAGATGGGCGTGTGGATGGTCAACGTGCATTGCTCTGGTGGCCTGCGCATGATGGTTGCTTGCCGGGAAGAGCTGGACAAGCGCAGCGGCCCGCAACCGCTGCTGATCGGCGTGACCGTGCTGACCAGCATGGAGCGTGAAGACCTCGCCGGTATCGGTCTGGATATCGAACCGCAAGAGCAGGTTCTGCGTCTGGCGGCACTGGCCGAGAAGGCTGGCATGGACGGTCTGGTGTGCTCGGCGCTGGAAGCCACGGCACTGAAAACCGCACATCCGTCGCTGCAACTGGTGACTCCGGGCATTCGTCCGGCCGGCAGCGCGCAGGACGATCAGCGCCGCATTCTGACCCCGCGTCAGGCGCTGGATGCCGGTTCCGATTATCTGGTGATCGGCCGTCCGATCAGCCAGGCGGCGGATCCGGCCAAGGCGCTGGCTTCGGTTGTTGCCGAGATCGCCTAAGCAAACACTGCAAAACCCTGTAGGAGTGAGCCTGCTCGCGATAGCGGTGTGTCAAACAACGTTAATGTTGACTGACACACCGCTATCGCGAGCAGGCTCACTCCTACATTTGTTTTGTGGTGGCCTTAAACTTTCAACACCAACTTGCCGAAGTTCTCACCGCTGAACAATTTCATCAGCGTCTCCGGGAACGTCTCCAGGCCTTCGACGATATCTTCCTTGCTCTTGAGCTGCCCCTTGGCCATCCAGCCAGCCATTTCCTGCGCCGCGCTGGCGTATTGCGCGGCGTAATCCATCACCACAAAACCTTCCATCCGCGCACGATTGACCAGTAGCGAAAGGTAGTTGGCCGGGCCTTTGACCGCTTCCTTGTTGTACTGGCTGATCGCACCGCAGATCACCACCCGCGCCTTCATGTTCAAACGGCTCAACACCGCATCGAGGATATCGCCGCCGACGTTGTCGAAATACACGTCCACGCCTTTCGGACATTCGCGTTTAAGCCCTGCCACGACATCTTCGGACTTGTAGTCGATGGCCCCGTCAAAGCCCAATTCGTCGATGAGGAATTTGCACTTGTCGGCGCCGCCGGCAATGCCGACCACACGGCAACCTTTGATCTTGGCGATCTGCCCGGCAATGCTGCCCACCGCTCCGGCTGCGCCGGACAACACCACGGTGTCACCGGCCTTCGGTGCACCGACATCCAGCAGGGCGAAGTAGGCGGTCATGCCTGTCATGCCCAGTGCCGACAAATACACCGGCAGCGGTGCCAGTTTCGGATCGACCTTGTAGAAACCTCTTGGCTCACCGAGGAAATAATCCTGCACGCCAATGGCTCCGTTGACGTAGTCCCCGACCGCGAAGCCCGGATTGTTAGACGCGATGACTTTACCCACGCCCAGCGCACGCATGACTTCGCCGATACCGACCGGCGGGATGTAGGACTTGCCTTCGTTCATCCAGCCACGCATGGCCGGGTCGAGGGACAGGTATTCGTTCTTGACCAGAATCTGGCCCGCCGCCGGTTCTCCGACCGGTACTTCCTGATAAGTGAAGGTCTCGCGGTTGGCCGCACCCACCGGGCGTTTGGCGAGCAGGAACTGACGATTGGTCTGGTTGGTCATGGCAGGCACTCGAACGGAATGAAGCCTTGTTGATAGACCCTAGGCGGCATTGGCGCAAGGTTGGCTGACGCGGCGAATGCACGCCGATCCAGTGCAGTGATAGTCACCAGCGCGGTTTTATCACTGCCATGCATGGGCGCATAAACAGCCATTGGATAGTGCTGACGCGCGGCAGATCTCAATGACTATGCTGCGAAGCTACAAATTCCCTGCAGCTATCCCTTCGAGGACATAACAATGAGCATGACGTTTTCCGGTCAGGTTGCCGTAGTCACTGGCGCGGCCAACGGCATCGGCCGTGCAACCGCGCAGGCGTTCGCCGCCGAAGGCCTGAAAGTGGTGGTCGCCGACCTGGACGCAGCAGGGGGCGAGGGCACCGTCGCGCTGATTCGTACCGCTGGCGGCGAAGCGACCTTCGTGCGTTGCAACGTGACCGTCGAAAGCGAAGTGAAGAATCTGATGGACGAGGTGATCAATGCCTACGGCCGTCTGGACTACGCCTTCAATAATGCCGGTATCGAAATCGAAAAAGGCAAACTGGCTGAAGGCTCGATGGATGAGTTCGACGCGATCATGGGGGTCAACGTCAAAGGCGTCTGGCTGTGCATGAAGTATCAACTGCCCTTGTTGCTGGCGCAGGGGGGCGGGGCAATCGTCAATACTGCGTCGGTGGCGGGGCTGGGCGCGGCGCCGAAGATGAGCATTTACGCGGCGTCGAAGCATGCGGTGATTGGCTTGACCAAATCGGCAGCCATTGAGTACGCGAAGAAGAAAATCCGCGTCAACGCTGTGTGTCCGGCGGTGATCGATACCGACATGTTCCGCCGCGCTTATGAGGCTGACCCGAAGAAAGGCGAATTCGCCAACGCGATGCACCCGGTGGGTCGCATCGGCAAGGTCGAGGAAATTGCCAGTGCCGTGTTGTACCTGTGCAGCGACGGTGCCGCCTTCACCACAGGCCACTCTCTGGCAGTGGATGGCGGCGTCACCGCATTCTGAGCAAAGCGCAATCAGAACAGCCCGCATTCGTTGCGGGCTTTTTTGTGGATCACGGTCAGTTCCGTGAAGCCCCTTAAACAATGTGTATCAAACGGTTAGAACGGTCGCTTTTGGCGGCGTTGTCGCACAGCCTGTCCGGCGCGGCTGTGATTTACTGCCGCCAGCAAAACGGACAGGAGTTTGCTTGCTCATGGAATTGAGAATTGATCGACAGGCAATGGTGCCGGTCGTGCAGCAGATTGTTGACGGACTGACGGAGTGGATCCTGCAAAATGACGTACCGCCGGCCACTCGTTTGCCCTCCGTGAGGCAAATCGCCCGGGGTAATCTGCTCAGCCAGTCGTGTGTGGTCGAGGCCTGTGAGCGGCTGGTATCGCAGGGCGTTCTAAGCACATGCCAAGGCACTGGGTTCATTGTCGCCGCCTCGCCGTCGACACTGGGCGCAGAGGATGAACTGGCGCTATTCGGAGGGCGGTATGCCTGGTGCGATGCAGTGTGCGAGACGGCTGGTGGTTTGAAGCTGGGTGCAGGTGGTCTGCCGCAAAGCTGGCGCGAGCCTGACGACCTCAGCTATGCGCTGCGCGAGGTGGCGCGCACCGATATGGCCAGTCTGTTCAACTACAGCACACCCTTTGGGCTTCCAGCGTTGCGCGAGCAGATCGTCAAGCGCCTGAAGCTGCTCAATATCGAGGCACGCAAAGCGCAGTTGCTGAGTACCTGCGGTGCCAGCCATGCGCTGGATCTGATCGTGCGTACATTGTTCAAGTCTGGAGACTGCGTGGTGGTCGAAACGCCCGGTTACGCGCCGCTGTTTGATCTACTGCGTCTGCATGGCGTGCACATGCTCGAGGTGCGTCGTACCCCGAACGGGCCGGATATCGAAGCGCTGGAGGCTGTGCTGCAACAGTTTCGCCCCGGCGCATTGTTCATCAACAGCCATCATCACAATCCTACCGGCACTTGCCTGTCGCCGAGCGTTGCGCAACGCATCCTGCAACTGAGCAAGACTTACGATTTGCGCGTGATTGAAGACGACGTCTATGCGGACTTGCATACGGACAACGGCACACGACTGGCGGCGCAGGACCATGAGGGGCGCGTCATTTACGTGGGCAGCTTTTCAAAGACGCTGAGCAGCTCGTTGCGGGTCGGGTTCGTCTGCGCCGACAGCGAAGTCGTCAGGCGTCTGGCGCAGGTCAAGATGATCAGTGGTTTGGGGGTGTCGAGGTTTTCCGAAGCGGTGCTGGCCAGTCTGATGGGCAGTGGCGCTTACCGCAAACTGGTGCAGCGTCAGCGCCAACGTTTGAATGCCGATCGCGCCGCCGCGCTGCAGGCGCTCGAGGACGCGGATTGGGAGGTGTTCGGCAAACCTGCGGGTGGGCTTTTCATTTGGGCGCGCTCGCGCATGACCGATCAGGTTCGAGTGCGTCGACACGCTCAACGCTGCGGCGTGTTGCTGTCAGCGCCTGACGCGTTCAGTCCCAGTGGTGAGTCGGGCGACTGGCTGCGCATCAACGTTGCCTATGCATGCGATCCACGCGCTCGGCAGTTTTTCCGCCACACCGGTTCGGATCGACCTCAAGTGTTCTGAAAACGACGCGGGCGTAGCTTTTTGCCATTATTCCGACGCCAGAGACTTGTGCGGGTGAGTGGCCGTTGCGACTCTTCGCTCTACTGACAATGGCAGGGGGACTACGCGCAATGATTTCGGCCATGCAAGGACGTTTTGCCAACCTCGGTATGGCGAAAAAACTGGGTATCGGGTTTGTGCTGGTTTTGCTCTTGACTGCGCTGGTGGCGGCCATTGGCGTCTGGTCCCTGCAAACCATCAGTCAGCGTTTCGACGGGCTGAAACAGATGTCCTCGCTCAACAGTGGCCTGCTCAAGGTGCGTCTGCTCGAGCAGGAATATGCCTTGCGAGGCGATCCGAAGACGGCCGATGCGTTACGTAAGGGCGTCGACGAACTGGTTGCGCTGGCTGATCAGCTCAAGGCGCAGTCGGCGGCGAATGGGCCGGTCATGAATGATGTGCAGCAGTCGCTGGGAGCCTATCGCAAGGCGTTCGATGAATTTGTGTCGTTGACTCAAGCCAAGGATCTGGCACTGGAAATGGCCAGTTGGTCGGTGTCCAGTGTGGCCAACAATCTCGACGTATTGCAAGCCGGGCTTGCCGACGACGGTGCATATACCTTGAAGGACACCGAGGGCAAGGACGGGGTGCAATTCATCGAGCAGGCCAGTCAGGTCAGCCAGGTTTCGCGCTTGATGCTGCAAGCGATGAACGAAGCACGGATTCGTTTGGATCAAAGCCGCAAGGGCGATGCCGACAGTGCCGGCAAGGGCAATATCGAACAGGCCGCACAGGCCCAGGCTCAGGCCGAAGAGCTGAAGACCACGGTCAAGGACGAGGGTTACCTCACCGTGCTCAATGAAGTGTCCGGGCATATTGCAGGTTTCAACGACAAGCTGGCCGAATACACCGGATTGCTCGCGCAGGAAAAAACCGTCTACGAGCAATTGCACCAGCGTGCCGACCAAGTGGTCGAGCGGGTGAATCAGGCTTATGTCGCTGAAGACGGCGCGATGCAGGCGGAACTGAAGGAAAACTCGCTGCTGATCATTGGTTCATCGGCGCTGGCGCTGTTGGTCGGCTTGCTCGCGGCGTGGTTGATTACCCGATTGATCGTGGCGCCATTGCGCAGCGTGATTCAAGTCGCGCAACAGATTGCCGCCGGCGACTTGAGTGCGACCGTGGAAGTGACCCGTCGTGACGAGATCGGTCAGTTGATGCTGGCGATGCAACAGATGGGGGCGGGGCTGAGTACGATTGTCAGCGGCTTGCAGGCTGGGATCGAACAATTGGCCAGTTCGGCGCAATCGTTGTCGGCGGTCACCGAGCAGACCAACCTTGAGGTCAGTAGCCAGAAGGAGGAAACCGAGCAGGTCGCCACGGCGATGAACCAGATGACCGCCACCGTGCATGACGTCGCGCGCAATGCCGAAGAGGCTGCGTTGGCCGCGCAGACGGCAGATGACAAGGTCGAGAGTGGTCAGCAAGTGGTGCGCCAGAGCATGGCGCGCATCGAGCAGTTGGCTGATTCGGCGACGTCGGCCAGTTCCAGCATCGAAAGCCTCAGTGCTGAAATCCAGAATATCGGCACGGTGCTGGGGGTGATCAAGAGTGTCGCTGAACAGACCAATCTATTGGCGCTGAATGCTGCGATCGAGGCAGCACGGGCCGGTGAGCAGGGCAGGGGCTTTGCGGTGGTGGCCGATGAGGTGCGTGCACTGGCTCGGCGTACGCAGCAATCGACTGAGGAAATTGAGCGGCTGGTGAGTGCGTTGCGCTCGGCGGCGCACGCGTCGGTGCAGCAGATTCAGAGCAGCGGCGAGTTGGTGAAGCTGGCGGTGAGTGATGCTTTGCAGACCGAGAGTGCGCTGGGGAGTATTGCGGTAGCGGTGTCGTTGATTCAGCAGATGAATCAGCAGATTGCGGCGGCGGCCGAGGAGCAGAGTTCGGTCGCGGAGGAGATCAATCGCAGTGTGACGAGTATTCGTGCGAGTGCGGATCAGTCGTCGATCGCGATGCGTGGGAATGCGGCTTCGAGTGTTGAGCTGGCGCAGTTGGGGAGTGAGTTGCGCGGGATGGTTGGGCATTTTCGGCTTTGACGCTTTGGGGTTGGCGGCCTTTGGGCCGGCCAGGCTCTTGGGGTTTTTGGGGGTATATCCGTTGCTGGGGGGGGTGCGGCTGGCGGTTCCGCCCTTACGGCGGGTCACTTTTGACAAACGCCTCAAAAGTAACCAAAAACGCTTGCTCCTACGTACGGCCCGCTCGCTGGGGCTCGGGGTTCCTTCGCTGCGGGATCGATCCGGGCGCAGCGCCTCCGGTTTGCTTCGCTGCACCTCCTCTCGCTGTGTTTGGCTGCGCCAAACGGTCGCTGCGCTCCCACGCCCGGATCAATCCCTCCACTCAGCCTTCCGACGTCGCCTTACAGATCAAAAGCTGCAGCCGAGCTAACGCTCATCCTGTTGAGTGGTGAGAAGCGACGCGGTGCGAGGTGGGCGCTGTTTTGCTTTTGCTTTTCTGTGGGAGCGAGCCTGCTCGCGAAGGCGGCCTGACAGCCGACCAATCCCTGTCAGATGTACTCAACTCCATTGTAGGAGTGAGCCTGCTCGCGATCGCGGTCTGACAGCCAACCCCATCTCTACCGGATGTACTCAAACCATGTGGGAGCGAGCCTGCTCGCGAAGGCGGCCTGACAGCCGACCAATCCCTGTCAGATGTACTCAACTCCATTGTAGGAGTGAGCCTGCTCGCGATCGCGGTCTGACAGCCAACCCCATCTCTACCGGATGTACTCAAACCATGTGGGAGCGAGCCTGCTCGCGAAGGCGGCCTGACAGCCGACCAATCTCTGTCAGATGTACTCAACTCCATTGTAGGAGTGAGCCTGCTCGCGAAGGCTGCCTGACAGCCGACCCCATTTCTGCCGGATGTACTCAAACCATGTGGGAGCGAGCCTGCTCGCGAAAGCGGCCTCGCATCCATCGGGTGTCTATCGTGTTCACTCCCGCGAACCCACAAAAAAGCCACCTCTCGGTGGCTTCTCTCTCTACATCTGCGATCAGTCGTAGATCACTTTCTTCTTCCAGTCTGCATCGGCCTCTACATCTTTTAGGCCGGCAGTCAGTTGGTTCTCTTCACCTTCAACCGGTGCAATCTTGTCCATGACCTGGGCGTTGGCGCGGGCCAGCAGTTTTTCCAGGTATTGCAGTTGTTCTGCGTACATCTGCGGATCCTGCTGTTTGCGCAGGTATTGCACGCCGCGTTCGAAGGCGAGGCGGGCCTGGCCGGGCTGGTTTTGTTGCAGGGACTGTTGACCGAGGTTGTTGAAGAATTCGATGTGCAGCAACACCAGAATGTGGCGGACTTCGCGGATCCAGTGCTTGGCTTCGTTCGGCGGCAGGAAGCCGTCGTGGGCGGCGCGGGTGATCTGGCCGTGGAGGGCTTCAAGCAGGAAGCGCACGTCTTTGGCTTTGGCTTCGGTCAGGATCGGTGCCGGCGGGTTGTTGACCGGGATCGATTCGCCTTGGGCGACCAGGGCGCTTAGTTCGGTGATGCGCGCTTTTATGGTGGCGCTGGTTTTTTCCAGGTTCAGCAGGCGCTGGCAGACGTTCAATTCCAGGCGGGTCAGCAGCAGCTTGAGGGCCGGGGTCATGAACTGGCCCGGGAAGGTCTCGGTCAGTTCGCCGCAGCGGCGCAGGCGGTCGTTAAGCTCGACCTTGGTGCGGGCCTTCTCCAGTTTGTTGTTTTCCACCACATGGTTCATATAGCCAATGGCGATCAGAATTGCGATCCCGGCTATGACTAGCAGGGTGATCATGAGTGGTGTCACCGGTAAGACCTCTTTATAGGGTTCGCATGCGAGTGTAGTGGCTGGGCATTTAGCCGCCTAGCGCCGCTCGACGAGTTGGATCGGCAGGTTCAATCTGTATCGGCCGCACGCTGCTTATATGAATGCTGGCGCTGCGGGTGCAGATTGCCATCACTGTGCGGTGGACTATAACGTCTTGGCGAGTGGCAGAATATAGGCGTCAATCGTCGGGCGACGGAAAAGCCTGATTGCCGCCGTAAAGCAGGTCGAAGTCATTGATTTAAATAAATTTATATCAAGGGGTTGACGACCTCTCAATCCATCCATAGAATGCGCGCCACTTGCAGCGTAAAGCACACAGCGAAGCGCGGCAGGGAGTGAATGTTGTAGTGTGTCCCCTTCGTCTAGTGGCCTAGGACACCGCCCTTTCACGGCGGTAACAGGGGTTCGAGTCCCCTAGGGGACGCCAATGCGGGAATAGCTCAGTTGGTAGAGCACGACCTTGCCAAGGTCGGGGTCGCGAGTTCGAGTCTCGTTTCCCGCTCCAATTTTAAACAGCTCTGCTTTCCGGCGGTGCTGAGTGAAACCAGAACCCAGTCTTCGGATGCGGATCTGGACACCGAAACACACACCATGTGTTCCGGGTAGCGTGTCCCCTTCGTCTAGTGGCCTAGGACACCGCCCTTTCACGGCGGTAACAGGGGTTCGAGTCCCCTAGGGGACGCCATTTGCGGGAATAGCTCAGTTGGTAGAGCACGACCTTGCCAAGGTCGGGGTCGCGAGTTCGAGTCTCGTTTCCCGCTCCAAATTCTAAAGACGCCGCTCAGTGAGCGGCGTTTTTATTAGTGAAAGTTGTAGCCTGTGTCCCCTTCGTCTAGTGGCCTAGGACACCGCCCTTTCACGGCGGTAACAGGGGTTCGAGTCCCCTAGGGGACGCCATTGCGGGAATAGCTCAGTTGGTAGAGCACGACCTTGCCAAGGTCGGGGTCGCGAGTTCGAGTCTCGTTTCCCGCTCCATATTCACAAAAACGCCGCTCAACAGAGCGGCGTTTTTGTATGCGCGTGATTTGTGTTTGTGCCATCAGGTCATGAAGAAAAAGGCCCGTCGAAGCGATTCGACGGGCCTTTTTGCGTTTTCCGTCTGTTTACCAAGACAGCATCAAGCGCCCGGCAAACAGAATCAGCACCACGCCCATGGTGCGTTCGAACCAATGCCCCATGCGCATGAACAGCACTCGAACCCGACTGCTCGAGAAAAACAGCGCGACCACGACAAACCACAGCGCATTCACAAAACACATCCACAAACCATAGAACGCCTGGATTTGCAGAGGTGTTTCGGCGCTGATGATCGTTGTGAAAATGGCCAGGAAAAACAGCGTGGCCTTGGGGTTGGTCGCATTGGTCAGAAAACCGGTGCTGAACGCTTTGAACAGGGTTTGCTCAACCAGCGGTTCCTCGCTGGTTTTCTCACCTTCAATGGCTGACTTTGGCTTGCTGCGCAGCAGGCTGACACCCAGATACAGAATGTAAGCACCGCCAACCACTTTGGCCACGGTCAGCAACCACGGGGTGGTGTGCATCAATGCCCCTACACCCAACAGCGTGTAGAGCACGTGCACGGAAATCCCTGCGCCGATCCCCAGCGCCGTGCAGATTCCCACCAGTCGGCCGAAGCGTACGCTTTGGCGAATGGTGACCGCGAAGTCCGGGCCGGGAGCAACCACGGCCAGAAAGTGAATAGTAGCCAGCGCCAGAAACTCGCCCAGATAATTCGAATACATCTCAGCTCCAGTACGTCAGGGGTGAAGCATTGCCGCGATAGCCGACAAAAAAGGAAAGGCTCAAGCGCGGATCGGCCACGCCCGGGGTCACCGAGTGCATGCGCCGCGAATTGAACATGATGAAATCGCCGGGTTGTGGCCGGACTTCGAGGGCGGGAGGGCCGAGCAGCGCCGGTTCGATGCCATAGCTGTCACCACGCATTTCGTCGAATTGATCCGGGCTGATGTCGTCGTCCCACATCTGCAGCGCGCCGCCCTCGGTCGGCATGTTCAGATAGACGTTGCAGGCGAACTGCGCCTCCAGGCTGCGGGCCTGGAAACTGTCCGGGGCGTCTTTGGCGAAGATGTCGTGGTGGGCGAGGAAGCACACGCCTGGTTTCACCACTCGCGAAAGGCCGACATACATTTTGCGGCCGTAGAGGTTTTCCAGGTGTGCGCCAGCCGGCCAGGATTCGTCGAGCATGCAGCGCAAGGTATCGATCGGTGAGGGGTAGGGCGCGCAGCGATTGCGCAGTTCCGCGATGTTGCTGGTGGCGCGATCGAAGTAGTCCTCGATCAGCAGCGGCTGGTTTTCTGCCTCGTAAAACGCCATGCCGATGCGGCCGATGCTCGGTGCGTTGATGTAGCCCTCAAAGCCTGGAGCGAGAATCTTGTCGCCAATCTGAATGGCCAGTGGCTCAGGCAAAAAGCCTTTGACGCGGATGGCGAGGACTTCTTCGTTGGCCAGTTTTTTTATGCACGTCTCATCGAGACGCTCGACGTCTAGCATCATTTTTTTAGGTCCATCTATCGATAGTCAACGGAACCTGCGAATGCGGTTCCCCGGCGTCGGACGTTGCGTGAGGCAGCGTCCGAAATGCTCAATCCACGTGGTAGTGGACGGACAGCGTGCCCTTCTTCTGCGAAAGGGACGCGATCGTGACTGTGCCCAGATCCTTCAGGCTGCGTACATGGGTGCCGCCGCAGCCATAGGCGGGCAGGTCACCAAAACTGATTTCCCGCGCGCCTTCGCGCAGTGAGGTCAGGCGCGGCAGATCGTGCTCGATCCACTGGCCAATGCCGTATTGAACGGTCTCTGCGTCGACTTCCTGCGCGGCATCGCCGGGTTTGAATTGCACTCGGCCTTCATCCGGCCAGTGGTGCGCCTTGATCGGCGTCCAGCCCAGTGCTTGAACGAAATGCCCGATCAGGTGACCGGCTGAATGCATGCGCGTGTTGAAGTGGCGGCGCTGTTCGTCGATGCGGATACAGGTCATGCCGAGCGCCACCGGCCGGTCAACAAAATGAATGATCCGCTCTGGCTCCTGCACCACACGCATTACCTGGCTTTCGCCGATCCAGCCGGTATCACACGGCTGGCCACCGCCTTGCGGATGAAACAGTGTGGCGCGCAATACCACGGCGAATTCGTGCTCTTGGGGCGTGCAGTCGAGGACTTCCACATTGGCCTTGAGGTCATCACTATGGAAAAAGAGGCGAAGCGTCATATTCCATGCCCTTATTAAAGTTTCTTTTTTTATTATATGAATCGTGCAATAACGTGATAATCCGTTCAAACATCAAAGGACTTGTGCGCTGTGAGCATCAATCTGCCGCTACCGCTGCTCGGTGAAATGGCGATTTTCGTCAAGGTCGTGGAGACCGGCAGCTTCTCTGAAGCCGCTCGGCAACTGGGCTCATCGCCCTCAGCGGTGAGCCGCAGTATTTCGCGGCTGGAAAAAGCCTTGGCCACGCGGTTGTTGCAGCGCACCACGCGCAAGCTGCGTTTGAGTGACGGTGGCGAAGAGGTGTTCAAGCGCTGCCAGGAAATGGTCAGCGCGGCCAAATCGGTGATGGAAATCAGTGGTCAGTTTACCCATGAAGCGGAAGGTCTGGTGCGCGTCAGCGTGCCGAAAGCAGTGGGTCGCTTCGTGATCCATCCGCATATGCCTGAATTTTTGCGGCGCTACCCCAAGGTCGATGTCGAGTTGCTGCTGGAAGATCGTCAGGTCGATTTGATCGACGACCATGTCGATCTGGCGATTCGCATCACCGATCGCCCCCCGGCCGGGCTGGTTGGGCGGCAGTTACTGACCATCGACCACCTGCTCTGTGCCACGCCGCAATACCTGGCCGAACACGGCACGCCGACCCATCCCCATGATTTGCTCAATCACAGCTGTGTTTATCTGGGGGAAACTCCGAGCGATGCGCGCTGGAAATTCAAGAAAGGCAACAAAGCGGTGACGGTAGGGGTGCGTGGTCGCTATGCCGCCAATCATACGGGCGTGCGCTTGGGCGCGGTGTTGCAGCACATTGGCATCGGCAGCCTGCCGTATTTCACCGCCCGTTACGCACTTGAGCAGAAGTTGATTGTGCAGGTGCTGCCGGACTGGACTTTCCTGGCGTCCTACCATGGCGGACTGTGGTTGCTGCATTCGCCGACGCGCTATCTGCCTCCCAAGTTGCGGGTGTTTATCGACTATCTGGTGGAGTGTCTGCAGAAAGAGCCGACTTTGAGCAAGCCGGGCAAGTCTGGTAGTGCGAGTAACGCAGCCATGGCGTATGAATTACCGGAAAGCGAGGGATTGCTGTAACGCAGAAGCAAAAGATCGCAGCCTACGGCAGCTCCTACAGGGGATTGCGTGATTCCACTGTAGGAGCTGCCGAAGGCTGCGATCTTTTGATTTTCAACCAAACAGTTAAATCAGTGCTTGCTGTCCTGAGCAGACATCGCCAGCAGCTGTTTTTCCTGATTCCAGTCGAACGGTTCGTCGTTCTGTTCAGCTTCGTAACGGCGCTCTTCCAGCGCCTGATACAGGTCGATCTCTTCATCGGACAGGTAGTGCAGGCAGTCACCGGCGAAGAACCACAGCAGATCGCGCGGGATCAGGTGGGCGATCTGCGGGTAACGGCTAATCACTTGAGTCAGGATGTCCTGGCCCAGGTACTGGCTTTCGATCGGATCGATCGGCAGCGATGCGAGCAGTTCGTCGAAGCGCTCCAGGAACAGGGCATGGCTTTCTTCGGGAACCTGTTCGGCCTCACCTACGGCGACCAGGATGCTGCGCAGGTGGTCGAGTAAAACAAGATGATCGGCAACGACGTTGGACACGAGATAAGTCCTCAAGAGCAAAACGGGCGCGGGAGTATAAAGCTCCTGCGCCCTCTTGGACATGGTTGTCAGGATCAGCGGACTTTGCCCTCTGCGAGCGCCAGCTCCTCTTTGTCGAAATCATCGACGTCGATCACCTTGCGTCGCGCTGCTTCGGCATCGCGCAGGCTCTGCGCTTCCACCGGTTGCAACACTCCGGCCTCCAGTGCTGCATCGATGGCGTGTTCGCCCGCCACCGGTTTGACCTGACCGCTTTTCAGCGAAGTGTGCAGTTTTTTGTGTAATGGCTGCGCAGCATTCAGCAGATCGCTGGCGTGTTGCAGCGCGCCGACCGCATCGTCTGCCGACTGTGGGCGATAGCAACCGGCAAGCAGTTCTTCCAGCGCCGGATCGCCCTTGGCGCGACCAATGACGCCAGCCACTTCCGCTCCGAGTTTGTCCGACGGGCCTTTGTGACGACGGCCAAACGGGAAGACGATGACGCGCAGCAGGCAGCCGAACACCTTGTTGGGGAAGTTGCGCAGCAACTCATCCATTGCTCGTTCCGCCTGGCCGAGACTTTCTTCCATTGCCCATCGGAACAGCGGCTCCATGTACGCCGGCGAATCCAGATCGTGATAGCGCTTGAGCGCGGCAGAGGCCAGATACAGGTTGCTCAGCACATCTCCCAAACGGGCCGACAGACGTTCGCGACGCTTCAGTTCGCCGCCGAGCAGCATCATGCTGAAGTCGGCGAGCATGGCAAACGCCGCTGCCTGACGGTTGAGTGCGCGGAAGTAACCCTGACTGATCTTGTCGCCCGGCGCATGCTCGAAGTGGCCGAAACCCAAGTTCAGTACCAGCGTGCTGGCAGCGTTGCTCACAGCGAAACCAATGTGTTTGAGCAGCAGACCATCGAACTCTTTCAGCGCCTGATCCTTGTCCTCACGACCCGCCAGAGCCATTTCCTTCAGCACGAATGGATGGCAACGAATCGCGCCCTGACCGAAGATCATCAGGTTGCGCGAAAGAATGTTCGCGCCTTCCACGGTGATGAAGATCGGCGCACCGTTCCAGCTGCGCCCGAGGTAGTTGTTCGGCCCCATGATGATCGCCTTACCGCCGTGCACGTCCATGGCGTGGCTGATGCACTCGCGGCCGCGCTCGGTGAGGTGGTACTTGAGGATCGCCGAAAGCACCGAGGGTTTCTCACCGAGATCCACTGCGTTGGCGGTGAGCATCCGTGCCGCGTCCATCATCCACGCGTTGCCGCCGATGCGCGCCATGGCTTCCTGAATACCTTCGAAGGCCGACAGCGGTACATTGAACTGTTCACGAATCTGCGCGTACTGACCAGTTACCAGACTGGTGAATTTGGCTGCCCCGGTACCGACTGCCGGCAACGAGATCGAACGGCCCACCGACAGACAGTTCATCAGCATCATCCAGCCCTTGCCGAGCATTTCCTGACCGCCGATGAGGAAGTCCAGCGGGATGAACACGTCCTTGCCCGAGTTCGGGCCGTTCATAAATGCCGCGCCCAACGGTAGGTGACGGCGACCGATTTCGACGCCAGCGGTATCGGTCGGGATCAGTGCGAGACTGATGCCGAGGTCTTCCTTGTCACCGAGCAGGTGCTCCGGGTCATACGCCTTGAACGCCAGACCGAGCAGGGTGGCCACGGGGCCAAGAGTGATGTAACGCTTTTCCCAGTTCAGGCGCAGTCCGATGACTTCCTGACCTTTCCACTGACCTTTGCAGATGATGCCGGTGTCGGGCATCGCGCCGGCATCAGAACCCGCAAGCGGGCCGGTGAGGGCGAAGCACGGGATGTCATCGCCACGGGCCAGGCGTGGCAAGTAGTGATTGCGTTGTTTGTCGGTGCCGTAATGCAACAGCAGTTCGGCCGGGCCGAGTGAGTTCGGCACCATCACGGTGGAGGCGAGGTCACCGCTGCGTGTGGCCAGTTTCATTGCCACTTGCGAGTGAGCGTAAGCAGAGAACCCTTTACCACCGAATTCTTTCGGAATGATCAGGGCAAAAAAGCCGTGTTCCTTGATGTGCGCCCAGGCTTCCGGCGGCAAGTCCATCGACTGGCCGATCTGCCAGTCAGTGACCATCGCGCAGAGTTCTTCAGTCGGGCCATCAATGAAGGCCTGTTCTTCTTCGCTCAGTTGCACCTTGGGGTAGGCCAGCAGTTTGTCCCAGTCCGGACGGCCGCTGAACAGCTCGCCATCCCACCAGACAGTGCCGGCATCGATTGCGTCGCGTTCGGTCTGCGACATGGGCGGCAGGGTTTTCTGAAACCAGTTGAACAGCGGCGCCGTGAAATGCTTGCGGCGCAGGTCAGGCAGCAGCAACGGTGCAGCGACCACCGCCAGCAGGACCCAGAACACCAGCAACAGCCATCCCGGCGCATGACTGAAAATACCCATCGCCAGCAAGTAGACGGCAACGATGCCCAACGCGGGCAGAGGCGAAATACGCCGGTGGGCGAGATATGCCACGCCAACGATCAAAACCAGTATCCACAACAACAGCATATTCAGTCCTCCGTGAACCAAGGCAAATCGACCCTCCAGAGCTTAGACGGCATCTGTAAAACCGGGTGGTCAGACCAAGGTGATTGAAATCGTGGGAAACCCCGGATGGTTTTCGTAGGTTCGGTGGGCAACACGTGTGGGAAATCGTTCGCCGATCCCGCGTCTTTGCGTCCAAGTTTGGCCGAAACGTCGTTATCTCTGTGCTGAAGCTGTCGCTAGACTCGGGACTCACCCAGGAGATTGTCGTCATGCACGAGTATCTGAGCCCCGGCCGCTTCATCGATAGTGACCACCCGGCGGTGGTGGAGTTCGCCGAACAGCATCGGGGCGCCAGCCGCGATCCGCTTGAGCAGGCGATCAATCTTTATTACGCAGTACGTGAGGCGGTGCGCTACAACCCTTACACCTTCAGCCGTGATCCGCAGACTTTGTGTGGCAGTTATGCATTGGCGACGGCGGAGAGTTATTGCGTACCGAAAGCCACGCTGCTGGCGGGCTGCGCGCGGCATTGCGGAATCGCGGCGCGGATCGGCCTGGCCGATGTGAAAAATCACCTGTCGACCCCGCGTCTGCTCGAGTTATTGAAAAGCGACATGTTCGCCATGCACGGCTACACCGAGTTTTTTCTCAATGATCGCTGGGTCAAAGCCACCCCGGCGTTCAACCAGAAGCTCTGCGAGCTGTTCAACGTCGCGCCACTGGAGTTCGACGGCATCAACGACAGCGTTTTCCACCCGTTCAACCGCGACGGTGCACAGTTGATGGAGTATCTGGTCGATCACGGACAATTCGCCGATGTACCGGAAACCTTCTTCTTCGAACATCTGCAAAAGTGCTATCCGCATCTGTTCACTGATGAGCAGCCGCAACTGCTGGGCGATATGCAGAGTGATTTGAGCCGCGTCTGATCCGGCGTATGCTGCCTGCCCACGCATTTGCAAAGAGGCGGTCATGCTGAAGATCTGGGGACGGAAAAACTCATCGAATGTCAGGAAGCCATTGTGGGCCGCCGAGGAGCTCGGCCTGGCCTACGAGGCAATCGATGCCGGCGGCGCATTCGGCGTGGTCGACACACCCGAGTATCGGGCGATGAACCCGAACGGGCGGGTGCCAGTGATCGAAGACGACGGTTTCGTGCTGTGGGAATCCAACGCCATCGTGCGTTATCTGCTGGCCAAGCATGCGCCTGATAGCGCTTGGTATCCGGCCGATCCGCAAGCCCGCGCCATCGCCGACAAGTGGATGGACTGGACCACGTCGAGTTTTGCCGGGCCATTCCGCACGGTGTTCTGGGGCGTCTTGCGCACCCCGGCGGACAAGCAGGACTGGCCAGCGATCAACGCCGCGATCAAGGAATGCAGCGAGTTGCTGAGCATGGCCGACGAGGCGTTGGCCAGCCAACCGTATCTTTCCGGCCAAGACATCGGCATGGGCGATATCCCGCTCGGCAGTTTCATTTATGCCTGGTTCGAGATGCCCATCGAACGCGCCCCGCAAGCGCATGTGCAGGCTTGGTACGAGCGCCTGAAGCAGCGTCCGGCCTACCAGAAAGCAGTCATGACCGCGTTGACTTAATACCTACTATCGACACACTTGACTGTACTTGTACGGCGGCGGCAAGCACCATTGCGCACTTGCGCTGCGGTTCGATCTTTCGCCGCCGTCTCCTTTTTTCCTTCAATGGTGCGTAAATCAGATATGAGTTCCGCTCTGTCCATCCGGCAGCTAACCAAAACCTACGGCAACGGGTTCCAGGCCTTGAGTGGTATCGATCTGGACGTCGCCGAAGGTGACTTTTTCGCCTTGCTCGGCCCCAACGGTGCCGGCAAATCCACGACCATCGGCATACTCTCGACCCTGGTCAACAAGACCAGCGGCACGGTGAATATCTTCGGTCACGACCTCGACAAAAATCCTGCGCAGCTCAAGCGCTCGATCGGCGTGGTGCCCCAGGAATTCAACTTCAATCAGTTCGAAAAGACTTTCGACATCGTCGTGACCCAGGCCGGTTACTACGGCATTCCAGCGAAAATCGCCAAGGAACGCGCCGAGCAGTACCTCACTCAACTGGGCCTGTGGGACAAGCGCGACGTGCCGTCGCGGTCGTTGTCCGGCGGCATGAAGCGCCGTTTGATGATCGCCCGTGCGCTGGTCCATGAACCACGTCTGCTGATCCTCGATGAACCGACCGCAGGCGTCGATATCGAGCTGCGCCGGTCGATGTGGACGTTCCTCACCGAACTGAACCAGAAAGGCATCACCATCATCCTCACCACGCACTATCTGGAAGAGGCTGAGCAGTTGTGCCGCAACATCGGCATCATCGACCACGGCACCATCGTCGAAAACACCAGCATGAAACAATTGCTCGGCCAGCTGCACGTGGAAACCTTCTTGCTGGACCTGAAAAACGACTTGAGCGTCGCGCCGCAATTGCTCGGCTATCCGGCGCGGTTGATCGACAGCCATACCCTGGAAGTCCAGGTCGACAAATCCATGGGCATCACGGCGTTGTTCACCCAGTTGGCGCAGCAGAACATCGAAGTATTGAGCCTGCGTAACAAAACCAATCGCCTCGAGGAGCTGTTCGTGTCCCTGGTGGAGAAAAATCTGTCGAAGGTGGCGGTATGAGTTCCGAATTCCGTCCCAACCTCGTCGCGCTGCAGACCATTGTTTACCGCGAGGTCAAACGTTTCACGCGGATCTGGCCGCAGACCCTGCTGCCGCCAGCGATCACTATGGTTCTGTACTTTGTGATCTTCGGTAATCTGATCGGCCGGCAGATCGGCGACATGGGTGGCTTCACCTACATGGAGTACATCGTGCCGGGGCTGATCATGATGTCGGTGATTACCAACTCCTACGGCAATGTCGTCTCGAGTTTCTTCGGCAGCAAGTTCCAGCGCTCCATCGAAGAGCTGATGGTCTCGCCGGTGTCGCCGCACACGATTCTGATCGGCTTCACCATTGGTGGGGTGTTGCGTGGCCTGATGGTCGGCGTGATCGTGACGATTCTGTCGCTGTTCTTCACTCATTTGCAGGTGCATCACCTCGGTGTGACTATTCTCGTGGTGGTACTGACAGCAACGATCTTCTCGCTGCTGGGCTTCATCAATGCGGTGTTTGCGCGCAACTTCGATGATATTTCAATCATCCCGACCTTTGTGCTGACGCCGCTGACCTATCTGGGTGGGGTGTTCTATTCGATCACGCTGCTGCCGCCATTCTGGCAAACCGTGTCGCTGGCCAACCCGGTGTTGCACATGGTCAACGCCTTCCGTTACGGCATTCTCGGTGTGTCAGATATCAAGATCGGCATTGCGATCACCTTTATGCTGGTGGCGACGGTGGTGCTGTATCTCGGTTGTGCACGGTTGCTGGTGAGTGGGCGCGGGATGCGTACCTGACTCCAGACCGAGTCGTGGCCATCGCGAGCAGGCTCACTCCTACAGGGGAACGCATTCCAATGTAGGAGTGAGCCTGCTCGCGATAGGGCCAATCCAGACGCCACAAATCAAAACGGCCTCCCACTGCGGAGGCCGTTTTGCATTCAGCGCATGCGGCTTTTCTTGCGCCGCGCCCATTGCCGCGCGACCCACCAACGCCAATACATCATCACCAGGCAATAGGCGAGGGCGCCAAGCACCAGCCCTACCACTACCGAACCGAGCAAGAACGGCTGCCACAACGTCGACAACTCGCCGCTGATCCATTCCCAGGTCAGCTCATCCGGAAGATGCCGGGCAGGCACGTCCATCAAAAACGCCCCAGCCTGATACGTACAGAAGAACACCGCCGGCATGGTGATCGGATTGGTCAGCCACACCAGGCTGACCGCAATCGGCATGTTCCCCCGCACCATGACGGCGAGGGCGGCGGCCACCAGCATCTGCGCCGGAATCGGCAGGAACGCAGCAAACAGGCCGACCGCCATCGCCCGGGCGACCGAGTGGCGATTGAGGTGCCAGAGATTCGGGTCATGCAGCAACTTGCCGAGAAAGCGTAAGGATTTGTGTTCCCTGATGCTCGTCGGGTCGGGCATGTAACGTTTGAATAAGCGCCGGGGCATAAGGCTTCTCGGTCGGTTAAGGCGGCAAGTATGTCTGGATTCTACGAAGCGCCCATTCAGACTTTGTGACAATTGTTGACGACGCCTGTGCCCGACACCCGCTATGCCTAAGTGCGGGACTCTCAAGGACGGGCTTATGCGCACAGGGATGATGGCGCTGGCAGTTGGTCTGCTGGCCCCGGTTTTTATGCCGGCATTACCGCCGGTCTGGTTGATGCTGTTGCTGCCGGTGGCTGCTTTGATGCTGCTGCCGTTTCGCAGCTATCCGTTGGCGTTTTTGCTGTTGGGTTTTACGTGGTCCTGTGTCAGCGCGCAGTGGGCGTTGAATGATCGTTTGCCGACTGAACTGGATGGCGAAACCCGCTGGCTCGAAGGACGGGTCATCGGCTTGCCGCAGAGCGCCGAGGGTGTGGTGCGTTTCGAGTTGGCGGATGCGCGCTCGCGTCATGAAAAGCTGCCATCGCTGATGCGCCTCGCCTGGTACGCCGGGCCGCCGGTCAACAGTGGCGAGCGCTGGCGATTGGCAGTCAAACTCAAGCGCCCCGCTGGTTTGCTCAATCCGGATGCGTTCGATTACGAGGCTTGGCTGCTGGCGCAACGCGTCGGTGCGACGGGCACGATCAAGGACGGTCAACGCCTGAGCGAAGCGCGTTGGGCCTGGCGCGACAGCATTCGTCAGCGCCTGCTTGCAGTGGATGCGCACGGTCGGACCGGTGCTCTGGCCGCGTTGGTGTTGGGCGATGGGTCCGGGCTCAGTCGTGAGGATTGGCAGATTTTGCAGGACACCGGCACCGTGCACTTGTTGGTGATTTCCGGTCAGCACATCGGCTTGCTGGCGGCGGTGATGTATTGGCTGGTCGCAGGGTTGGCGCGATTTGGCCTGTGGCCATTGCGTTGGCCGTGGCTGCCATGGGCCTGTGGGCTGGCGTTCGCGGCAGCGTTTGGTTATGGGCTGCTTGCCGGGTTCGATGTGCCGGTGCAGCGGGCCTGCGTGATGGTCGGGCTGGTGCTGTTGTGGCGCCTGCGCTTTCGCCATCTGGGGGCATGGTGGCCGTTGCTGCTGGCGTTCAATGGTGTGCTGTTGCTGGATCCGCTCGCCAGTTTGCGTCCGGGTTTGTGGCTGTCGTTTGCGGCGGTGGCGGTGTTGATTTTCACCTTTGGCGGTCGTTTGGGTCCGTGGCGCTGGTGGCAGACCTGGACGCGGGCGCAATGGTTGATTGCGATTGGTTTGTGCCCGGTTTTGCTGGCACTGAACCTGCCGGTCAGTCTCAGCGGGCCGCTGGCCAATCTGCTCGCAGTGCCCTGGGTCAGTCTGGTGGTGTTACCGCCAGCGCTACTGGGGACGGTGTTGTTGCCTGTCCCTTATGTTGGCGCCGGCCTGCTGTGGCTGGCCGGCGGTTTGATCGACGTACTGTTTCGCGCGCTGGCAATGATTGCCGGGCATTGGCCGGCGTGGATCGCACCCTCGGTACCCACTTGGGTCTGGGCCATTGGCGGCCTCGGCGCCGTGTTGTTGCTGTTGCCGCGCGGCGTGCCGATGCGTGCACTGGGCTGGCCATTGCTATTGCTGCTGGTCGTGCCACCCCGCGAGCGTCTGGATGAAGGGCTGGCCGAGATCTGGCAACTCGATGTCGGCCAAGGCCTGGCCATCCTGATCCGCACGCGTCATCACGCGCTGCTGTATGACGCGGGGCCACGCTTTGGCGATTTCGATCTCGGTGAGCGGGTGGTGCTGCCTGCATTGCGCAAACTCAGCGTGAGAAACCTTGATCTGATGCTGCTTAGCCATGCGGACGCCGATCACGCTGGCGGTGCTTTGGCGATCACTCGTGGTTTGACCGTCGATCAAGTGATCAGCGGCGACCCGGCGGGGCTGCCCGCGCAGTTGAGCGCCGAGGCCTGCGAAAGCGGCCGGCAATGGCAGTGGGACGGCGTGCGTTTTCAACTCTGGCAGTGGGCGGACGCCGGCGACAGCAATCAGCGTTCCTGCGTGTTGCAGATCGAGGCCAATGGCGAGCGCCTGTTGCTGACCGGCGATATCGACACCCACGCCGAACGCGTATTACTCGACAGTCCACTGGCGGTCCCGACGCAATGGCTGCAATCGCCTCACCATGGCAGCCGCAGTTCATCGTCAATGGCGCTGCTCAAGGTGCTGCAACCTGAAGCCGTGTTGATTTCTCGCGGACAGGGCAACTCTTTCGGCCATCCACATCCGACCGTACTGGCGCGTTATCGCAAACAAGGCCTGCGCATTTACGACAGCGCCGAACAGGGCGCCATTCATCTGCAACTGGGCCGCTTCAAACCGCCGTGGACGATGCGTCATCAGCGGCGTTTCTGGCGTGATACGCCTGCGCTCGCCCGTTGATCGGTGCCAGCATGGATGGCACATCACGGTCGTCGGGGCGGCGGGTCTTAATCGTGAATCGGTATGGTAAAGTGGCGCACTTTTTCGAGGGGACTGTCACTGTGTGGGAATTGGTCAAATCCGGCGGCTGGATGATGTTGCCGATCATTCTGAGCTCCATCGCGGCCATGGCGATCGTCGCCGAACGCCTGTGGACCCTGCGCGCCAGTCGCGTCACCCCCGAGCATCTGCTGGGCCAGGTCTGGGTCTGGATCAAGGACAAGCAGCTCAATAAAGAAAAACTCAAGGAATTGCGCGCCAATTCGCCGCTGGGGGAAATCCTCGCTGCCGGTCTGGCCAACTCCAAGCATGGTCGCGAGATCATGAAAGAGTGCATTGAAGAGGCCGCCGCCCGGGTCATTCACGAACTCGAGCGCTACGTTAATGCGCTGGGCACGATTGCCGCCATGTCGCCGTTGCTCGGTCTGCTGGGCACCGTGTTAGGCATGATCGACATTTTCAGTGCCTTCACTGGCTCAGGCATGACCACCAACGCCTCGGTATTGGCCGGTGGTATTTCCAAAGCATTGATCACCACTGCGGCAGGCCTGATGGTCGGTATTCCGGCGGTGTTCTTCCACCGGTTCCTGCAACGCCGTATCGATGAGCTGGTGGTGGGCATGGAACAGGAAGCGATCAAACTGGTTGAAGTGGTGCAGGGCGATCGTGACGTCGACCTGGCCGAGGGCCGCGCGTGAAATTCCGTCGCAAGCCTCGGGAAACCATCGATATCAACCTCGCGTCGCTGATCGACGTGGTGTTCATTCTGCTGCTGTTTTTCGTCGTGACCACCACGTTTACCCGTGAAACCCAGTTGCGCGTCGACCTGCCGGAAGCGGTCAGCGGGTCACCGGCCGAAGATCAGCAGCTCAAGCAGATCGACGTGGCTATCAGCGCCGAAGGCGTTTTTTCGGTGAACAACAAGATTCTGCCGAAAAATGATCTGGCGACCCTGATGGAAGCCATGCAGAAAGAGTCCAACGGCGACACCAACATGCCGTTGTCGATCAGTGCTGACGGCAAGACTCAGCATCAATCCGTGATCACCGCCATGGACGCGGCCGGCAAGCTCGGTTTCAGCCATCTGCGCATGACCACGGTCGAGGCGGCGCCCAAATCCTGATGAGCCTGTCCGATCGCTTTCTCGCCGCGTGGTATCAGGGGCACCCGGCCCTGGCGCTGCTGCGGCCGCTGGAAATGTTGTATCGCCGTGTGGTGATCAACAAGCGTCAGCGCTTTCTCAGCGGTGAGGGTGAGATCTATCAATCGCCCGTGCCGTTGATCGTGGTCGGCAACATCACCGTGGGTGGCACCGGCAAGACGCCGATGATTCTGTGGTTGATCGAACATTGCCGGCGTAGCGGTTTGCGCGTCGGCGTGGTCAGCCGTGGCTACGGTGCCAAACCGCCGCAACTGCCATGGCGCGTTGAGGCCGAGCAAACCGCGGACATTGCCGGTGATGAACCGTTGTTGATCGTCCAGCGCACAGGTGTGCCGCTGATGATCGACCCCGATCGCAGCGCCGCCGTCAAAGCCTTGCTCGCCAATGAGCCGCTGGATCTGATCCTCTCCGACGACGGCATGCAGCATTACCGCCTGGCGCGTGATCTGGAGCTGGTGCTGATCGACGCCGCTCGTGGCCTCGGCAACAAGCGTTGCCTGCCTGCCGGGCCGTTGCGCGAACCGATCGAACGTCTGCAAAGTGTTGATGGTGTGCTGTTCAATGGTGCGACTGAAGACCGTGACGACGGTTTCGCTTTCCGTCTGCAACCGACTGCACTGGTCAACCTGCGCAGCGGGGAGCGTAAACCCCTTGACCACTTTCCCGCTGGCCAGGCCGTGCACGCCGTCGCCGGGATCGGCAATCCGCAACGTTTCTTCAATACCCTCGAAGCGCTAGACTGGCGAGCAATCCCCCATGCGTTTGCCGACCACGCCGAATACAGCGTGCAGGCGTTGAATTTCACACCGTCATTGCCGTTGGTGATGACCGAAAAGGACGCGGTGAAGTGCCGTGCCTTCGCTGCTGCCGATTGGTGGTATCTGGCGGTCGATGCTGTGCCGTCGCCGGCCTTCATGGCCTGGTTCGACACTCAGCTGATGCGCCTGTTGCCCGATCGGCTTTTGCCTTAACTCATTTATCAGGGAATGTTCATGGACACCAAATTGCTCGACATCCTCGCGTGCCCGATCTGCAAAGGCCCGCTCAAGCTCAGCGCCGACAAGACCGAGTTGATCAGCAAGGGCGCCGGCCTGGCCTACCCGATCCGCGACGGCATCCCGGTGATGCTCGAAAGCGAAGCCCGTACCCTGACCACTGACGAGCGTCTGGATAAATGACCACCGCCTTCACCGTTGTCATCCCGTCGCGTTTCGCCTCGACCCGCTTGCCGGGCAAGCCGCTGCTGGACATCGCCGGCAAGCCGATGATCCAGCACGTCTGGGAACAGGCGAGCAAAAGCAGCGCCTCCCGCGTGGTGGTTGCGACTGACGATGCGCGCATCGTCGAGGCCTGCAAGGCCTTTGGCGCCGAAGTCGTGCTGACCCGTGAAGATCACAATTCCGGCACCGATCGTCTGGCCGAAGTCGCGGCGAAACTGGGCCTTGAACCCGACGCGATAGTGGTCAATGTGCAGGGTGACGAGCCGCTGATCCCGCCGAGCGTGATCGATCAGGTTGCCGCCAATCTGGCCGCCCACACTGAAGCGCGCATGGCCACGCTGGCCGAGCCGATTGAGGACGTGGAAACCTTGTTCAATCCGAACGTGGTCAAGGTCGTCAGCGACCTCAACGGTCTGGCGCTGACCTTCAGCCGCGCGACGCTGCCGTGGGCACGCGACGCGTTCGCCAAGAGCCGCGAGCAATTGCCTGAAGGCGTGCCATACCGTCGTCACATCGGCATTTACGCCTACCGCGCCGGTTTCCTTCATGACTTCGTGAGCTGGGGCCCGTGCTGGCTGGAAAACACTGAATCCCTCGAGCAACTGCGTGCCCTGTGGCACGGCGTGCGGATTCATGTCGCCGATGCGCTGATCGCGCCGCCAACCGGCGTCGACACGGTTGAAGACCTCGAGCGCGTTCGTCGCCTGCTGGGGGCCTGATGCGCGTTCTGTTTGTGTGCCTGGGCAACATTTGCCGTTCGCCCACGGCTGAAGGCGTGTTGCGGTACAAACTGCGTGAAGAAGGGCTGGCGGATCAGGTCGAAGTGGCCTCCGCCGGCACCGGTGACTGGCACGTCGGCAACCCGCCGGACAAACGCAGCCAGGCTGCGGCCAAAGTGCGCGGCTATGACCTGTCGGCGCAACGCGCGCAACAGGTCAGTCGTGCCGATTTCGCCAGTTACGATCTGATTCTGGCGATGGACAACAGCAACCTGCGCAACCTCAAGGCATTGCAACCGTCTACCGGTAAAGCAGAGCTGGATCTGTTTCTGCGTCGTTATGCCGGTGTGGTCGATGAAGTGCCGGATCCGTATTACGACGGCGATCAGGGTTTCGAGCAGGTGCTGGATCTGATCGAAGCCGCGTGTGACCAGTTGTTGATCGAAGTGAAGGGCCGGTTATGAGTTTGCAGGTGCAACCGCAGGTTTCCCTGAAGTCGTTCAACAGTTTTGGCGTGGATGTTCGTGCGCAACTGTTCGCCGAAGCCCGCAGCGATGCCGATGTCCGTGAAGCGCTGGCGTATGCCACGGCGCACGACGTGCCGTTGCTGGTGATTGGCGGTGGCAGTAACTTGCTGCTGACCGCTGATATTCCGGCGCTGGTGCTGCGCATGGCAACGCGCGGGATCCGCGTCATCAGTGATGACGGCAACCGCGTGGTGATTGAGGCTGAAGCGGGCGAGCCGTGGCATCCGTTTGTCCAACACACACTGGCGCTGGGCTTTTCCGGACTGGAAAACCTCAGTCTGATTCCCGGCACTGTCGGCGCTGCGCCGATGCAGAACATTGGCGCTTACGGTGTCGAGATCAAGGATGTGTTCGCCGGCCTCACCGCGCTGGATCGTCAGACCGGCGAGTTGCGCGACTTCACTCTAGAAGAATGCAACTTTGCCTACCGCGACAGTCTGTTTAAGCAGCAGCCGGGACGTTGGCTGATTTTGCGGGTGCGCTTCGCGCTCAATCGCGTTGCACATCTGCATCTGGAATACGGCCCGGTGCGCCAGCGCCTGACCGAGCAAGGTATCGAGCAGCCGACGCCGACCGATGTCAGCCGCGCGATTTGCAGCATCCGCAGTGAAAAACTGCCAGACCCGGCAGTGCTCGGCAATGCCGGCAGTTTCTTCAAGAATCCGCTGGTGTCGGCGGCCATCGTCGCGCAGATCAAAGCGCAGCATCCGGATGTGGTCGCCTACTCGCAACCGGACGGGCAGATGAAACTGGCCGCGGGCTGGTTGATCGAGCGCGCTGGCTGGAAAGGTTTCCGTGAGGCAGATGCCGGCGTGCATAAATTGCAGGCGTTGGTGCTGGTCAACTACGGCGCGGCAACCGGGCTGCAACTGCTCGATCTGGCGCAACGCATCCAGAAAGACATTGCCGAACGTTTCAATGTCGAGCTGGAAATGGAGCCCAATCGCTATTAGTGCAGCTGCGAGCTTCAAGTTTTTAGCGGCAAGCTACAATCTTGATGGTGAGCCAGCTACTGCTTTTACTTGCAGCTTGTAGCTAAAAGCTCGTAACTGAAAAGCCCTGTCTCAGCAGGGCTTTTTCGTTAATGTTGGGTTAACTTAGCGAGCTAACGATAACCGTCATTTGCTTCACAAAAGGCCCGGTGCAGACGTTCGCGTCGGCACAAGAGAGCCTGATTAGCCTGAGTCGATCTGCGTGAACCACCGCCGATTCAACGGCGGCAGATTGCTCGACCCGATAACCACTAAAAATATGCGGGCGTGCCCATGATTACCCTGAAACTCAATGGCCAAGACCATTCACTTGATGTCACGGAAGACATGCCGCTGCTCTGGGCTATTCGCGATGTTGCTGGTTACAACGGCACCAAATTCGGCTGCGGCATGGGCCTGTGTGGCGCCTGCACCATTCACATCGATGGCTTGCCGGCGCGCAGTTGCATCACGCCGATTGGCTCGGTGGTCGGGCAGAACGTTACTACCATCGATAATCTTCATGCTGACCCGGTCGGGCAGGTGGTCCAGCAAGCCTGGCTCGACAGTGCTGTGGCTCAATGCGGTTTCTGTCAGGGTGGGCAGATCATGTCGGCCACGGCGTTGCTCAAGACCAACCCGAATCCGAGCGACGAGCAGATCGAAGAAGCCATGGTCGGCAACATTTGCCGTTGCGGCACCTATAACCGGATCAAAACCGCTATTCGTCAGGCTTCCACTCACTTGAAGGAGGCCAAGGCATGAGTCGCCTTCCGAATGATTTCGCCCTGAGCAATCTCAGCCGTCGTGGTTTCCTCAAAGGCGTCGGCGCTACCGGTGCACTGGTGCTGGCCGCCAGCTGGGGCTGGCAGGATGCGTTGGCCGAGGACAAGCCGAAACAGTTCGGCGCCGATGGCATGCCCAATGGCTGGATCGATGATCCGAAGGTCTACGTCAGCATCGCCGCTGACGGCACGGTCACCGTGGTGTGCAACCGTTCGGAAATGGGCCAGGGCGTGCGTACCAGTCTGACTATGGTCGTCGCTGATGAGCTGGAAGCCGATTGGGCGCACGTCAAAGTGCAGCAGGCGCCGGGTGATGAGGTGCGCTTCGGCAACCAGGACACCGACGGTTCGCGCAGCATGCGTCACTGGTACGAACCGATGCGGCGTTGTGGCGCGGCGGCGCGGACCATGCTCGAGCAAGCTGCCGCTGCGCAGTGGAAAGTGCCGGTCGGCGAATGTCACGCGCAGTTGCATAAAATCATTCACAAACCGTCCGGCCGTGAGCTGGGCTATGGCGAACTCGCCGCCGCGGCCAGCGCATTGGCAGTACCGGCGCGTGACAGCCTGCGCCTCAAGCAGCCATCGGAATTTCGCTACATTGGCAAAGAAGGCACCAAGGCCATCGACGGTGACGACATCGTCAATGGTCGTGCGGTGTACGGTGCTGACGTGCATTTCGACGGCATGTTGTACGCGACCATCGCGCGCCCGGCAGTTTACGGCGGCAAGGTCAAATCGCTGGACGACAGCGCGGCGCTGAAAGTCCCCGGCGTGCTCAAAGTGATGCAGATTGAAGGGCGTCCGCTGCCTTCGGAATTTCAGCCGTTAGGCGGCGTGGCTGTCGTGGCCAGCAATACCTGGGCAGCGATCAAGGGCCGCGAAGCTTTGAAAATCGAGTGGGACGATGGCCCGAATGCCAGTTACGACTCGATTGCCTATCGCAAGGAACTCGAAGCCGCCTCGCTGAAACCCGGCAAAGTGGTGAGCAACACTGGCGATATCGACAAGGCGTTGAGTGGCGCGGCCAGCACCCTTGAAGCTTCTTACTATCTGCCGCATCTGGCGCAGGCGCCGATGGAACCGATGGTCGCCATCGCCCGTTACCAGGACGGGGTTTGCGAGGCATGGGCGCCAAGTCAGGCGCCGCAAGTTACCCGCGAACGAATCGGCGAGCGCCTTGGTCTGCCGTTCGACAATGTCACCTTTAATGTCACACTGCTCGGCGGCGGTTTCGGGCGCAAATCCAAGCCGGACTTCGTTGTTGAGGCGGCGATCCTCGCCAAGGAGTTTCCCGGTAAAGCAGTGCGGGTGCAGTGGACGCGTGAAGATGACATCCACAACTCCTATTTCCACACCGTGTCCGCCGAGTATCTAAAGGCGGGCGTGGGCAAGGACGGCATGCCGTCCGGTTGGCTGCATCGCACCGTGGCACCGAGCATCACCGCGCTGTTCGCGCCGGGGATGAACCATGAAGCCGCGTTCGAACTGGGCATGGGTTTCACCAACATGGCCTACGCCATTCCTAACGTGCGCCTGGAAAACCCCGAAGCCACCGTGCACACGCGAGTCGGCTGGTATCGCTCGGTGTCGAACATTCCCCATGGTTTCGCAATTCAGAGCTTCGTCGATGAGTTGGCGCACAAGGCCGGCGAAGATCCGCTCAAGTACCAGATCAAACTGCTCGGTGCGGATCGGCAGATCGACCCGCGTACCTTGAGCGAAGAGTGGAACTACGGTGAGTCTCCCGAGCGTTATCCGATCGATACCGGACGCATGCGCGCCGTGCTGGAAACCGCCGCGAAAGCTGCCGGTTGGGGGCGCAAACTGCCGAAGGGGCGTGGTCTCGGTCTGGCGGTGCATTACAGCTTCGTCACCTATGTGGCGGCGGTGATCGAAGTCGAGGTCAAGGACGATGGCACGCTGATCGTGCATAAGGCCGACATTGCCGTGGATTGCGGGCCGCAGATCAACCCTGAACGTATTCGCTCGCAGTTCGAAGGCGCTTGCGTGATGGGCTTGGGCAACGCAGTACTGGGCGAAATCAGCTTCAAGGACGGCAAGGTCCAGCAGGACAACTTCCATATGTACGAAGTGGCGCGCATGTCGCTGGCGCCGAAGGAAGTTGCCGTGCATCTGGTAACGCCACCGGGCGACGTGCCGTTGGGCGGTGTCGGCGAACCGGGCGTACCGCCGATTGCCCCGGCGCTGTGCAACGCGATTTTCGCCGCCACCGGCAAGCGTATTCGCAACCTGCCGGTGCGCTATCAGTTGCAGGGCTGGCAGAAGGCAGAGGCGTAATGGACAGCGTCGACCTCAACGTCCTGCGCAGCGTCCTTGAGTGGCGCCGCGCGGGACAGCGGGTGGTGCTGTTCAGCGTGGTGCAGACCTGGGGCACGGCGCCTCGCGCTCCCGGCGCGATGTTGGCGTTGCGCGAGGATGGCGTGGTGATCGGTTCGGTGTCGGGCGGGTGCGTCGAGGATGACTTGATTGCCCGTTTGCACGACGGCCGCATCGCCAGCGATGGGCCGCCGGTGCAGTTGATCACTTATGGCGTCACGCGAGAGGAGGCGGCGCGCTTCGGATTGCCTTGTGGCGGTACGTTGCGCCTGACCGGAGAGCGGGTTGGCGATCCTGCGTGGGTTGCCGAATTGCTCGCGCGTTGTGAAGCGCACGAGATCGTCGCCCGTGAGCTGAACATTGAAACCGGTGAAGTGTTGCTGTCGGCGGCGAGCAAGTCTGATTCGCTGGCGTTCGACGGCAAAAACCTGCGAGCCATCTACGGCCCGCGTTGGCGATTGTTGTTGATCGGCGCCGGACAGTTGTCGCGCTACGTCGCGGACATGGCGCGGCTGCTGGATTTCGAGGTGCTGATTTGCGATCCGCGTACCGAGTTTGTCTACGGTTGGGAAGAGCACCACGGGCGTTTCGTCCCGGGCATGCCGGATGACGCGGTGCTGAGCATCCAGACCGATGAGCGCACGGCGATTGTCGCGCTGACTCATGATCCGCGTCTGGATGATATGGCGTTGCTCACGGCGCTGGATTCGCCAGCCTTCTATGTTGGCGCGCTCGGCTCTCGGGTCAACAGTCAGAAGCGTCGGGAGAATCTCGCTCAGCTAGGCTTGTCGGTACAGGCGATCGATCGACTGCACGGGCCGATCGGTCTGCACATCGGCAGTCATTCACCGGCGGAAATTGCCTTGTCCTTGTTGGCAGAAATCGTCGCGATCAAGAACGGTGTCGAGTTGAAGCAGAAGAAAACACTGGAGGGCGCATGAGTCGATCCATTGCAGTGATTGTGCTGGCAGCGGGCGAGGGCAGTCGCTTTCGCCAGGTGGCGGGTGCGGACAAGGACAAGTTGCTGGCGGACTGCACCGGGCGTGATGGTGCGGTGCGTTCGGTGATCGAGCAGGTGTTGGTGAATCTGCCGGCCGGTCTTGATAAGCGCGTCATGGTGACGACTGAGGCGCGGCCGCAGGCAATGCGCATGGCCCAGGCTTACGGCTGTGAGGTGGTCTCGATCGAATCGACCGGAATGGGTGACAGCATTGCCGCTGGCGTCGCGGCGTGCCCGGAGGCGGATGGCTGGTTGATTGTGTTGGGGGATATGCCGTTTATCTTGCCGTCGAGTATTGAACGAGTCGTTGCGGCGATTGCCGACGATGCGGTGAGCGTGCCGGTGCAGGATGGCGAGTTTGGCCATCCAGTGGGGTTTGGGCGTTCGTTTGGTGCGGGGTTGCAGGCTTTGAGTGGCGATCGAGGGGCTCGGCCGTTGTTCAAGCAGGGCAGGTTGGTGGAAGTGGCGGTGGATGATCCTGGAGTGCTTTGGGATATCGATGTGCCTGAGGCTTTGGTTTTTGCTTCGTCTTGAGAGCTGCGTAAATTCCTAAGAGCCCCTCACCCTAGCCCTCCCGAAACGTCGGACCGCCCAGAGGGAGAGGGGACTGATCTAGGTGTTCTTTCGAGGTACATCGACCTGAAATATCCAGTTGAACTCAATATCTGAAAACCGCGCAAATCGGCGCCCTTTCCCCCTCGTCCCTTGGTGAAAAGGCTGGGGGCGAGGGGGTTGGATCTAGAGTCCACCACAAAAAATCGAGGCATAAAAAAGCCCCGCCAGGTTTTCACCGGGCGGGGCTCTTTATTGGCTTTGGAAATTACACGAGTGGTTTAGGCTCGTGTTCTTTTTCCTCGGCTTCCTGGTGCTGCTCGACCGCGTCCTGAACGGAGCGTGGTGCTTCAGCGATCACCGCTTCGACAACCGCTTCTTCAGCGACCGGGGCAGGCGCTGCCTCGACCACTTCAGCAACCGGAGCAGCAGCGGCAGCCAGTTCGGCTTCCTTCTGCAGACGCTCTTCTTCACGCTTGCGACGACGCACTTCACGTGGGTCGTTCGGCGCGCGGCCGCTTGGTGTCAGGGCGCTGACCGGAGCCGGTGCTTCAACCACTGGAGCTGGCGCTTCGGCAACGACAGGTGCTTCGACAACCGGTGCTGGTTCAGCAACGACCACTGGCTCGGCAACTTTGCTCTCTTCAACCACAGGAGCTTCAACCACCGGGGTTTCGAACACTGGCGCTTCAACAACCGGTGCCTCAACCACTGGCGCTGGTGTTTCAGCAACAGCCGGCTCGGCGACCCAGTTGAAAGCGGTCTGCTCTTCGCGAACTTCACGCACGGTTTCGGTCACGGTTTCAGCGACGGTTTCAACCACCGGCTCGGCAACCACGGCTGGAGCTGGCTCTACCTGAGGCAGGGTTTCCTGAACCGGTGCCACTTCGACTTCCGGAGCAGCAATCACTTCCACTGGCGTAGTCGCTTCAACAACTGGCGCTTCCACTGGAGCAGTTTCCTGCACAGTGGCGGTGGCGAGTTCAGCTTGCTCGTGGGCTTGGGCTTCCGCCGGAGCACTGATCACGGTGCTGGCAACGGCTGCGGTAACAGCCAGGCCTGCGGCCAGATCGGCGGTGCTTGGCTCTTCAGCGTTTTCGCCGGCTTCGGATTCTTCCGAACCTTCTATCACGTTACCGTTGGCATCACGCTGACGCTCACGACGGTTGCTGCGACGACGCTGACCGCGCGAACGACGACGTGGACGATCGCCTTCGGCGTTCTCCGAACCGTCTTCCGGCAGTTGCTCTTCGTTGCTGTTCACTTCTTCTTCAGCGACGGCAGCAGCGGCCTGTTCGGCGCGTGGCTGACGCTCTTCACGCGGCGGACGCGGTGCGCGTTCTTCACGTGGCTGACGGGCCGGACGCTCTTCAGCGACAACGGCTGCGGTAGCTTCAGCCACTGGAGTGGCGTCCAGAGGCTCGCGCAGTTCACGTACACGTTCTTCACGCTCGCCACGTGGCTTGCGGTCTTCACGCGGTGCACGTGGAGCACGTTCTTCACGCGGAGCACGAGGAGCGCGTTCTTCACGGGCAACTGGCGCTTCGGTACGGGCTTCACGAGGCTCGCGGACTTCACGGGCTTCACGTGGCGCGCGCTCTTCGCGTGGCGCACGTTCTTCACGTGGGGCACGTTCTTCACGTGGGGCACGTTCTTCGCGCGGCTTGCGTTCTTCATCGCGGCGACCGTTACGGTTGCGGCTCTGCTGACGACCGTTGCGACGCTCTTCGTTGCGGGCCGGACGTTCGGCGGCTGGTTTTTCAACCACAACCGGAGCGGCTGGCTCTTCTTTGGTGGCGAACAGGCTGACCAGCGATTTCACCAGGCCTTTGAACAGGCTTGGCTCTGGCGCGGTAACCGGGGCCGGTGCTGGAGCGGCAGGCGCGGCGGCTTCGGTCGGAACCGGAGCGTTGGCACGGGCCGGTGCAGTTTTAACGGCTGCTTCCTGGCGAACCAGGGTGCGGGTCGCAGCGGCTGGCTGAACTTCTTCGACTTCAGCAGCGGCAGCAGCGATTTCGTAGCTGGACTGGTTGGTCGCGGCTTCCGGGCTGTCGTCACGCAGACGCTGAACTTCGAAATGCGGGGTTTCGAGGTGGTCGTTCGGCAGAATGATGATGCGGGCACGGGTGCGCAGTTCGATCTTGGTGATCGAGTTGCGTTTTTCGTTGAGCAGGAACGCGGCGACCGGGATTGGCACCTGAGCGCGCACTTCGGCAGTGCGGTCTTTCAGAGCTTCTTCTTCGATCAGGCGCAGGATCGCCAGCGACAGCGATTCAACGTCGCGGATGATGCCGGTGCCGTTGCAACGCGGGCAGACGATGCCGCTGCTTTCGCCCAGCGACGGACGCAGGCGCTGACGGGACATTTCCAGCAGGCCGAAGCGCGAGATGCGGCCGATCTGCACGCGAGCACGGTCGGCTTCCAGGCATTCGCGGACTTTCTCTTCCACGGCGCGCTGGTTCTTGGCAGGGGTCATGTCGATGAAGTCGATGACGATCAGGCCGCCGATGTCGCGCAGGCGCAACTGACGGGCGATTTCTTCGGCGGCTTCAAGGTTGGTCTGCAGAGCGGTTTCTTCGATGTCGCTGCCTTTGGTGGCGCGCGCCGAGTTGATGTCGATGGACACCAGGGCTTCGGTCGGATCGATGACGATGGAGCCGCCGGAAGGCAGTTCAACGACGCGCTGGAAAGCGGTCTCGATCTGGCTTTCGATCTGGAAACGGTTGAACAGCGGCACGCTGTCTTCGTACAGCTTGATCTTGCTGGCGTACTGCGGCATCACCTGGCGGATGAAGGTCAGGGCTTCGTCCTGGGCTTCAACGCTGTCGATCAGCACTTCGCCGATGTCCTGGCGCAGGTAATCGCGGATCGCGCGGATGATCACGTTGCTTTCCTGGTAGATCAGGAAAGGCGCGGAGCGATCCAGCGAGGCTTCTTTGATGGCGGTCCACAGTTGCAGCAGGTAGTCGAGGTCCCACTGCATTTCTTCGCTGCTGCGGCCCAGGCCGGCAGTGCGCACGATCAGACCCATGTCGGCCGGTGCAACCAGGCCGTTCAGCGCTTCACGCAGTTCGTTGCGCTCTTCGCCTTCGATGCGACGGGAGATGCCGCCGGCACGCGGGTTGTTCGGCATCAGCACGAGGTAACGACCGGCCAGGCTGATGAAGGTGGTCAGGGCTGCGCCCTTGTTGCCACGTTCTTCTTTTTCGACCTGAACGATGACTTCCTGGCCTTCGCTCAGGACGTCCTTGATGTTGACGCGGCCTTCAGGAGCTTTCTTGAAGTATTCGCGGGAGATTTCTTTGAGGGGCAGGAAGCCGTGGCGCTCGGAGCCGAAATCGACAAAGGCAGCCTCAAGGCTTGGTTCGATGCGAGTGATGCGGCCTTTATAGATGTTGGCCTTCTTCTGCTCGCGTGCACCGGATTCGATGTCCAGGTCGTAGAGGCGTTGGCCATCTACCAGTGCAACACGCAACTCTTCGGGTTGAGTTGCGTTAATCAGCATTCTTTTCATGTAGTACCGTCGGTTTCCGGGCTGCCGGAAACGGCGTTCGGCACACACGACTTCTCACGGTCGGTGTCAGGTGCGTCGGGAGTGGTTGGCCATTCCCGTGTCCAGCGATATGCGGCCAATTGGGCCGATATAGCGACGTACGCGTCCTGCTTGCTGTGGCTACTTAAGCACTCAGTCAGGAGGAGGAATCAACCAGCGGCTGTGGACGAGATGAAGCGTCTTGATAAAGCCTATTGCTACACAGTCCAGCGGTTGTGCATCTCCACCCTACACGTATCCCTGATAATTCGGGTGCTGCCGCGCGCAGAATCCGCAGCGGGTTGGCATTTACCGTGAGCTCCGAAAGGGGAGGTCACGCATCATGGCTAATTCAGGCGTTGTTTCCGAAGCATTCGCTCGGGGTCATCTGCAGCTGACTGCACTTTGTGAACTGGCCTTGAATGTGTGCCTGCCAGGCGAGTAAAAACTCCGCTCGGCGGTGTAATTCAGGCCTCATGTCACCTGCGCTTGTTACAACTGCAAACTCCACCGTTACGTAGCGAAAGCCCCGTAGGACGGCCTCGCGTCCTGGTGAATTGCGTTGGTCAGGGCCGGTTTTTGACCGTGGTTCCTCTGTCCAGGCCGCTTTTGGCGGCGTTCGCGACTATAGCAGTAATGATTAAGTGCTTCAATTCCATAAAAATTGTTATCATCCGCGGCATGACAACTACTGCCCCTTCGACTCCAGGCGTTCAATTGCTTGAAGTCTCGCCGGAGTATGCCGGCCAACGAATCGACAATTTCCTCCTCGCTCGGCTCAAAGGCGTGCCCAAGACCTTGATTTACCGCATTTTGCGCAAAGGCGAAGTGCGTGTGAACAAAGGTCGGATCAAGCCCGAATACAAGCTGCAGGCTGGCGATATCGTGCGCGTGCCGCCGGTTCGCGTGCCTGAGCGCGATGAGCCGGTGCCGCTGGCACAGGGTCTGTTGCAGCGCCTGGAAGCTTCGATTGTCTTCGAAGACAAAGCCCTGATCGTGATCAATAAGCCCGCCGGCATTGCGGTTCACGGCGGTAGTGGCTTGAACTTCGGGGTGATCGAAGCCTTTCGTCAGTTGCGTCCCGATGCCAAAGAGCTGGAATTGGTACACCGTCTCGATCGTGATACCTCCGGCCTGCTGATGATCGCGAAAAAGCGCAGCATGTTGCGCCACTTGCACGAGCAATTGCGCGGCGATGGCGTCGACAAGCGCTACATGGCGCTGGTGCGTGGCAACTGGGCGACCTCGATCAAGAAAGTCAGTGCGCCGTTGCTCAAGAGCAATCTGCGTTCCGGCGAGCGCATGGTTGAAGTCAACGAAGAAGGCAAAGAAGCCCTGACCATGTTCAAGGTGCTGCGCCGTTTCGGTGATTTTGCCACCATGGTCGAGGCTAAACCGGTTACCGGTCGTACCCACCAGATTCGCGTGCACACCTTGCATGCTGGCCATTGCATCGCTGGCGACAGCAAGTACGGCGATGAGGATTTCACCAAGGAAATCCGTGATCTGGGCGGTAAGCGCCTGTTCCTGCACGCTTACATGCTGACCGTGCCGCTGCCCGATGGTGGCAAGCTGACCTTGCAGGCACCGGTCGATGAAATGTGGGCCAAGACCGTGGAGCGATTGAGTGCGCCCATCTGATTACAAGCTGCTGATTTTCGATTGGGACGGCACGCTGGCCGATTCCATCCATCGGATCGTCGAGGCGATGCACTCTGCATCCGGGCGCTCCGGTTTCGAGTTGCGTGATGATTTTGCCGTCAAAGGCATTATCGGTCTGGGCTTGCCCGAGGCGATTCGCACGTTGTACCCCGAGATCAGCGATGCCGAAATGACCTTGTTTCGCGAGTATTACGCCGATCACTACATCGCTGCAGAGGCCGTGCCTTCGCCGTTGTTCGAAGGGGTAGTCGAGTCGATGGCGTCGTTTCGTGAGCAGGGCTATCACCTCGCTGTCGCCACCGGCAAAAATCGTCGCGGCCTGGATCGGGTGCTCAAGGCCAATGGCTGGGAAGATTATTTCGATATCACCCGCGCTGCCGATGAAACTGCCAGCAAACCGCACCCTCTGATGCTGGAGCAGATCCTTGCGCATTGTGGTGTGCGTCCGCAGCAGGCGCTGATGGTTGGTGATTCGTCCTTCGATCTGCTGATGGCGCGTAACGCGGGGATGGATTCGGTCGCGGTCAGTTATGGCGCGCAATCGATCGAATCGCTGCAGCAGTTCGAGCCACGTCTGTCGATCGACCGTTTTTCTGAATTGCATGCCTGGCTGGGGCAGCAGGCTTAATACGTTTTTGCTGGGGTGGATGGCATGACCGACGAATGGAAAGCACCGGCCAAGGCAAGTGCCGACGGCGGTGACGAGAAAAGCTGGAAGCTGTTGGAAAAGACCCTGCTCGCCGGTGTGCAAGAGCAGCGTCGTTCGCGGCGTTGGGGGATCTTCTTCAAGCTGCTGACATTTGTTTATCTGTTTGTTGCGCTGATTTTGTTCACGCCGCTGATGGACATGGAAAAAAGCGCCGCGCGCGGACCGAACTACACCGCGCTGATCGACGTCACCGGCATGATCGCCGACAAAGAGCCGGCCAGCGCCGACAACATCGTCGGCAGCCTGCGCGCGGCGTTCGAGGACAAGAAGGTCAAGGGCGTGATCCTGCGGATCAACAGCCCGGGCGGCAGTCCGGTGCAGTCGGGTTATGTGTATGACGAGATCAAGCGTCTGCGCGGCCTGCACCCGGAGATCAAGGTGTATGCGGTGATTTCCGATCTGGGTGCGTCCGGTGCTTATTACATCGCCAGTGCGGCGGATCAGATTTACGCCGACAAGGCGAGTCTGGTCGGTTCGATTGGTGTGACGGCGGCCGGTTACGGTTTTGTCGGCACCATGGAGAAACTTGGCGTCGAGCGTCGTACGTACACCTCGGGCGAGCATAAGTCGTTCCTTGATCCGTTCCAGCCGCAAAAGCCTGAAGAGACAGCGTTCTGGCAGAGCGTGCTCGATACGACGCACAAGCAGTTCATCAACAGCGTCAAGCAGGGGCGTGGTGATCGTCTGAAAGACAAGGATCATCCAGAGCTGTTCTCTGGGTTGGTCTGGTCGGGCGAGCAGGCGCTGCCGCTGGGATTGATTGATGGTCTGGGCAATGCCAGTTCGGTGGCGCGGGATGTGATTGGCGAGAAGGAGCTGGTGGACTTCACCGTTCAGGAATCGCCGTTCGATCGCTTCTCGAAGAAGCTCGGTGCCAGTGTCGCTGAGCAGTTGGCGATGTGGATGGGGTTCCACGGGCCTTCGTTGCGCTGATTCGTTGTAAAGATCAAAGATCGCAGCCTGCGGCAGCTCCTACACAGATCGGTGTAGGGGGTGCCGCAGGCTGCGATCTTTTGCTTTACGGGATCTGCACGCCTTCGATCAGCAGCATGTCGATCAGGCGAATCAGTGGCAGGCCGATCAGGCTGGTGGCGTCAGGGCCTTGGGTGGACTGAAACAGGCTCACGCCAAGGCCTTCCGCCTTGAAGCTGCCTGCGCAGTCGTAAGGTTGTTCAATGCGCAAGTAACGTTCTATGCGCGCCTGATCCAGTGTGCGCATGTGTACGGTGAACGGCACGCAGTCGACCTGGCATTGCCCGGTTTTGCTGTTAAGCAGGGCCAGGCCGGTCAGGAAGGTCACGCTGGCGCCACTGGCGGCCATCAATTGTTCGCGAGCCTTTTCGAAAGTATGCGGCTTGCCGATAATCTGCTCGCCGAGCACGGCGACCTGGTCCGAACCGATAATCAGATGAGCGGGGTGGCTGTCGGCCAATGCCCGGGCTTTTTGTTCGGCGAGGCGTTTGACCAGTTCGATCGCTGATTCATCTGGGCGGTGGCTTTCATCGATATCCGGCGAGCTGCAGACGAACGGCAGGTGCAGGCGGGCGAGCAATTCGCGACGATATGTCGAGCTTGAAGCGAGTAATAAAGGCAGCATTCGCGTCTCCTGAGGCAGATGCGAATTCTAGCGGAGGCACGCAAGTGACGGACAGGGCACAATTTCCTTTGACATGGGTGGGTGCATCCCTATAATGCTGCGCCTATGTTGAATGACCCGATTCCACCTCACGTTGACCCGCGCAAATTGGCTGATCGTGGCACCACCCTTCAAGGTGAAATGCTGCTGGCCGATTTGGAGAGACTCTGCGACCCGCTTTCCGACAATGTCGGTACGGTGCAGGCGAAATTCGTTTTTGAACGAGATGAACGTAAATCTGTGGTAATTCACAGCTTTATCGACACCGAGGTCAAAATGGTTTGCCAGCGTTGTCTTGAGCTGGTCACCCTGCCGATCCACAGCGAATGCAGTTATGCTGTGGTGAAAGAGGGTGCGAATACCCAGTCGTTGCCGAAAGGTTATGACGTGCTGGAACTGGGCGAAGATCCATTGGATCTGCAGTCACTGGTCGAGGAGGAGCTTCTGCTCGCCTTGCCCATTGTGCCTGCTCATCATCCGGAAGAATGCCAGCAGCCGGCGGGTCTCGATGAGCCCGAACCGAGCGAGGACGAGTCAACGCGGTCCAACCCGTTCAGTGTATTGGCGCAGTTAAAGCGTGACCCAAACGTTTAGGAGTTAATCAATTATGGCTGTTCAGCAGAACAAAAAATCCCGCTCTGCCCGTGACATGCGCCGTTCGCACGACGCTCTCGAGGCTAGCACCCTGTCTGTAGAAAAAACCACTGGTGAAGTTCACCTGCGTCACCACGTATCGCCAGAAGGCGTATACCGTGGCCGTAAAGTGATCGACAAGGGCGCTGACGAGTAATCACTTGTCCGCTCAGGTCATCGCGATTGACGCAATGGGCGGGGACTTCGGTCCCCGCAGCATTGTTCAGGCCAGCCTTGCTTGCCTGTCTGCTACGCCCTCGCTGCACCTGACCCTCGTCGGTCAACCCTCCCTTCTTGAAGAATTGCTCAACGGCCAATCGGCTGCCGATCGCGCGCGCCTGACGATTGTTGCGGCCAGCGAAGTCATCACCATGGACGAAAAACCGACCCAGGCGTTGCGTGGCAAGCCGGATTCGTCGATGCGTGTCGCTCTCGAACTGGTGCGTGACGGCAAGGCTCAGGCGTGTGTCAGTGCCGGTAATACCGGTGCGCTGATGGCGCTGTCGCGTTTTGTGCTGAAGACGTTACCCGGTATTGATCGTCCGGCGATGGTTGCCGCGATTCCGACGCAGAAGGGTTATTGCCAGTTGCTCGATCTGGGCGCCAACGTCGATTGCAGTGCCGAGCATCTGCTGCAGTTTGCGGTAATGGGCTCGGTGGCGGCGCAGACGCTGGGTATTCATCGCCCACGCGTCGCGCTGTTGAACATCGGAACCGAAGACATCAAGGGCAATCAGCAGGTCAAACTCGCTGCGACGCTGTTGCAGGCTGCTCGCGGTATCAACTATATCGGCTTCATCGAAGGCGACGGTTTGTATCGTGGCGAGGCCGATGTCGTGGTGTGTGACGGTTTCGTTGGCAACATCCTGCTCAAGTCCAGCGAAGGTCTGGCGACGATGATCGCGGTGCGTATCGAGGCGTTGTTCAAAAAGAACGTCGCTTCCCGTGTGGTCGGTGCCTTGGCGCTGCCATTGATGAAGCGCTTGCAGGCGGATCTGGCGCCAGCGCGACATAACGGCGCGAGCTTTCTCGGTTTGCAGGGCATCGTCGTGAAAAGTCACGGTTCGGCCGGGGTGCAGGGCTTTCAGAGTGCGATTCAGCGGGCGCTGATCGAGATTCAGGAGAATCTGCCTGAGCGCCTCCACGGTCGTCTGGAGGATCTGTTGTCTTAGGCGTTTTCGTCGGACAATGCTTAAATGTGACCGCCCGGTTCAAAGGGCCATCCAACTGTCAGTTTCTTGCGTCCCCCAGCGGGGCGTCATTTTCCGACGACAAGATCATTAGGGGCTTGTTACATGTCTGCTTCCCTCGCATTCGTCTTTCCAGGACAGGGTTCGCAGTCCCTCGGCATGTTGGCCGAGCTGGGCGCGGAATATCCGTCGATCCTCGAAACGTTCAAAGAAGCTTCTGAGGCTCTGGGCTATGACCTGTGGGCGCTGACCCAGCAGGGCCCGGAAGAGCTGCTCAATCAAACCGATAAAACCCAACCTGCCATTCTGACCGCTTCGATCGCCCTGTGGCGTCTGTGGCTGTCTGAAGGTGGTGCGCGTCCGGCTTTCGTTGCCGGTCACAGCCTGGGTGAATACAGCGCGTTGGTCGCTGCTGGCAGCCTGACACTGGCTGACGCGGTGAAGCTCGTTGAGCGCCGTGGTCAACTGATGCAGGAAGCGGTTCCGGCCGGGCAGGGTGGTATGGCTGCCATCCTCGGTCTGGAAGACGCTGACGTGCTGGCGGCCTGCGCTGAAGCTGCGCAAGGTGACGTGGTCAGTGCCGTCAACTTCAACTCGCCAGGTCAGGTGGTGATTGCCGGTGCCAAGGCAGCCGTTGAGCGGGCCATTGAAGGCTGCAAGGCCCGTGGTGCCAAACGCGCCATGCCGTTGCCAGTGAGCGTGCCATCGCACTGCGAGCTGATGCGCCCGGCAGCCGAACGCTTCGCCGAATCCATTGCCGCCATCGACTGGCAGGCGCCGCAGATCCCGGTCGTACAGAACGTCAGCGCGCAAGTGCCGGCCGATCTGGAAACCCTCAAGCGTGACCTGCTCGAACAACTGTACAAGCCAGTGCGCTGGGTCGAGTCGGTACAGACTCTGGCCGCCAAGGGCGCGACCAATCTGGTCGAATGCGGCCCGGGCAAAGTCCTGGCCGGTCTGAACAAGCGTTGCGCCGAAGGCGTCGCGACATCCAACCTCAATACCCCAGACGCTTTCGCTGCCGCTCGTGCAGCGCAAGCCTGAATCAGGAGAAACTTGCATGAGTCTGCAAGGTAAAGTTGCACTGGTCACCGGTGCAAGCCGCGGTATCGGCCAGGCTATCGCACTGGAACTGGGTCGTCAGGGCGCCATCGTTGTTGGCACCGCGACTTCCGCTTCGGGCGCTGAGCGCATTGCGGCAACCCTGAAGGAAAACGGTATTCAGGGCACTGGCCTTGAGCTGAACGTTACCAGCGATGAATCGGTCAGCGCAGTACTGGCGAGCATTCAGGAACAGTTCGGTGCGCCAGTGGCGATCCTGGTCAATAATGCCGGCATCACCCGCGATAACCTGATGATGCGCATGAAAGACGATGAGTGGTACGACGTGATCGATACCAATCTGAACAGTCTATTCCGCCTGTCCAAGGGCGTTCTGCGCGGCATGACCAAGGCGCGTTGGGGGCGAATTATCAGTATTGGCTCGGTGGTGGGTGCCATGGGCAACGCAGGCCAAGTAAACTATGCAGCCGCCAAGGCCGGTCTGGAAGGTTTCAGCCGTGCAATGGCGCGTGAAGTCGGTTCGCGTTCGATTACGGTCAACTCGGTAACTCCAGGGTTTATCGACACCGATATGACGCGCGAGCTGCCTGAAGCACAGCGTGAAGCCTTGCAGACGCAGATTCCGCTGGGTCGTCTGGGACAAGCTCAAGAGATCGCGTCTGTGGTCGCTTTTCTTGCATCCGACGGTGCGGCATACGTCACTGGGGCTACAATCCCGGTGAACGGTGGGATGTACATGTAAGTAAAATGTGACGGATTGCTTCAAAAAAATGTCATACGAGCTGTCTAAAATCCGTTATAAAGCTGCAATCTATTTATAGGCAGAGGGCTGCAGGGTTTGAGGAGTGAAGCTTTCAGTTGAAAAACTGAAAAGTCTTTCTATACACTTACCCACTGGCCAGCTGCCTGAATTTGTCCATTAGGAGTGAAAACAAGGTATGAGCACCATCGAAGAGCGCGTCAAGAAAATCGTTGCCGAGCAACTGGGTGTTAAAGAAGAAGAAGTGGTTAACACCGCTTCCTTCGTAGAAGACCTGGGTGCCGACTCCCTTGACACCGTTGAGCTGGTGATGGCTCTGGAAGAGGAATTCGAGACCGAAATCCCTGACGAAGAAGCTGAGAAGATCACTACTGTACAAGCTGCAATCGATTACGTTACCAACCATCAGGCGTAATAGCTTGTAATCGTTGTTTGCTGTCATGGAAAAACCGCACTGCCATCATGGCGTGCGGTTTTTTCTTTAGGCCTGATGCAAAGTCGTCGTCATTTGAAAAAGGAGAGTGCTGTGTCGCGTAGACGCGTCGTAGTCACCGGTATGGGTATGTTGTCGCCACTGGGCACGGATGTGCCGAGCAGTTGGCAGGGCATTCTGGCTGGCCGCAGTGGCATTGGTCTGATCGAACACACCGACCTTTCTGCCTATTCCACCCGCTTTGGCGGCTCGGTAAAGGGCTTCAATGTCGAGGAATACCTGTCGGTCAAGGAAGCGCGCAAGCTCGACCTGTTCATTCAGTACGGCCTCGCCGCAGGCTTTCAAGCCGTGCGCAACGCCGGTCTGGAAGTCACTGACGCCAACCGTGAACGCATTGGCGTGGCCATGGGTTCGGGGATCGGCGGTCTGACCAATATCGAAGAAACCAGCCGTACTCTGCATGAGACGGGCCCGCGTCGAATCTCGCCATTCTTCGTGCCAGGCTCGATCATCAATATGATTTCCGGTTTCCTGTCCATCCACCTGGGGGCACAGGGACCTAACTACGCCATCGCCACTGCATGTACCACCGGTACGCACTGCATCGGCATGGCGGCACGCAACATCATGTACGACGAAGCCGACGTGATGATTGCCGGCGGTGCCGAAATGGCCGCATGCGGTCTGGGCATGGGTGGCTTCGGCGCGTCCCGTGCGCTGTCGACCCGCAATGACGAACCGACCCGCGCCAGCCGTCCATGGGATAAGGGCCGTGATGGTTTCGTCCTGTCCGACGGTGCCGGTGCACTGGTTCTCGAAGAGCTGGAACACGCCAAGGCGCGCGGCGCGACCATCTATGCTGAACTCATCGGCTTTGGCACCAGTGGCGACGCGTTCCACATGACCTCGCCACCTGCCGACGGCGCCGGTGCAGCACGCTGCATCACCAACGCGCTGCGCGATGCGAAGATCAACGCCGATCAAGTGCAATACATCAACGCTCACGGTACTTCGACTTCGGCCGGCGACCTCGCCGAAGCCAATGCGATCAAGACCGTGTTCGGTGATCACGCCTACAAACTGGCAGTGAGCTCGACCAAATCGATGACCGGTCACCTGTTAGGTGCGGCGGGCGCGGTTGAAGCGATCTTCAGCGTTCTTGCGATCAACAGCCAAGTGGCACCGCCGACCATCAACCTCGATGAGCCGGATGAAGGCTGCGATCTCGATTTCGTGCCGCACACTGCGCGCAACATGGACATCGATGTCGTGCTGTCCAACTCCTTCGGTTTTGGCGGCACCAACGGCACCTTGGCGTTCCGCCGGTTCGCAGGCTGATGGACAGCTGGGTCGACGGTCAACCGGCTGACACTCTGTCGCTGAAAGATCGCGGCCTGGCTTACGGCGACGGTCTGTTCGAGACCATCGCCGTGCGTAGGGGCCAGCCGATCCTGCTGGATCGACACCTGACGCGCCTGGCCGATGGCTGCTCGCGTCTGGCCATTGCGGCGGATATCGAGCTGATCCGTCACGAGCTGCTGAGCTATGCGGCAGCGATGGGCGAGGGCGTGCTCAAGCTCATCCTCACCCGTGGCGACGGTTTGCGCGGTTATGCGCCCGACCCGACGGCGCCGGGCCGCCGCATTCTGCAAGGCAATCCTCCAGCGGCTTATCCTGCTGTGCATGCTGAACAAGGCGTTCGCCTGTTCCCGTGCAGCACCCGCCTGGCCAAGCAGCCGTTACTCGCCGGACTCAAACACCTCAATCGCCTTGAACAGGTTCTCGCCCGTGCCGAATGGCAGGACAGCGAGCACGCCGAGGGCTTGATGCTTGATCAGGTCGGTCGAGTGATCGAGGGTGTGTTCAGTAATCTGTTTCTGGTGCGTGACGGTGTGCTGATCACACCGGACCTGAAGCGCTGTGGCGTCGCCGGTGTGATGCGCGCCGAAATATTGTTTCAGGCCGAGTCACTGGCCATTCCCACGCAGATCGCCGACATCAGCCTCGAACAGCTGCAATGGGCCGATGAAGTGTTTGTCTGCAACAGCGTGTATGGCGTCTGGCCGGTACGCGCCTGTGCTGCACTGAGCTGGCCGGTTGGCCCGCTCACCCGTAAACTGCAAACCATTGCCCGCGCCCTACTGGATGCCTGATTTGTGAGACGTAAACTTTTGCTGCTGCTGGAAACCGGACTGGTTCTGGCAGGGCTGTTGATGGGCGCCAGCGCCTGGAAGATTCACTCTGCACTGGAACAGCCTCTGAACATCACGCAGGAAGAACTGCTGGATGTGCCGAAAGGCTCCACTCCGACCCGTACGTTCCTTTCCCTCGAAACCGATGGCGTCATCAAGGACGCGTTCTGGCTACGTGTCTATTGGCGCTTCAACCTCGCCGGTACACCGATCCACAGCGGCGAATACCGCATGCAGCCGGGTATGACCGTCAACGGTCTGATCGACTTGTGGAAGCGTGGCGAAGTGGTGCAGTACAGCCTGACGCTGGTCGAGGGCTGGAATTTCCATCAAGTGCGCGCCGCGTTGGCCAAGGATGACAAGGTCGAGCAGACCCTCAACGGTTTGAGTGACAGCGATGTCATGGCCAAAATCGGCCATAAAGGTCTGTTTCCGGAAGGCCGGTTCTTCCCCGATACCTACCGCTTCGTGCGTGGCATGTCTGATGCCGAGTTGCTGAAGAAAGCCTTTGACCGCCTCGATGAAGTGCTGGCGAAAGAGTGGGAAAGTCGTTCTGCCGATGTGCCGTACACCGAACCCTATCAAGCGCTGATCATGGCGTCGCTGGTCGAGAAGGAAACCGGCGTGCCGCAGGAGCGTGGGCAGATTGCCGGTGTCTTCGTGCGTCGCATGGCCCTGGGCATGCAGTTGCAGACCGATCCGACCGTCATCTATGGTCTGGGCGATCGCTACACCGGCAAGTTGACCCGTGCACATCTGAAAGAGCCGACGGCGTATAACACTTACGTGATCCCCGGCTTGCCGCCGACGCCGATCGCGATGGTTGGCCGCGAAGCGATTCACGCGGCACTGAACCCGGTGGACGGCACCAGCCTGTACTTTGTTGCGCGTGGTGACGGCAGTCATGTGTTCTCTGACGATCTCGATGCCCATAACAATGCGGTGCGTGAGTATCAGCTCAAGCGTCGTACGGATTACCGCTCCAGCCCTGCGCCGGCGACAACGCCTGAAGCAGCTCCCGCTGTCGAGGATGCGATTCCTGCAACATCTCCGGATACAGCGCCGGAGTCGTTGCCACAAGTTGCACCACAGGCGCCAGCGCCGACTCCAGAAGCCGAACCACAAAACACGCAATGACGTTGATTAAGGACTGCCTGTGACTGGCTTGTTTATTACCCTTGAAGGCCCTGAAGGCGCCGGCAAAAGCACCAACCGCGAATACCTTGCCGAGCGCCTGCGCGCCGCCGGTATCGAAGTGGTGCTGACCCGAGAGCCTGGTGGCACGCCGCTGGCCGAGCGGATCCGCGAAGTGCTGCTGGCGCCGGCCGACGAAGTCATGAATCCGGACGCCGAGCTGTTGCTGGTATTCGCCGCACGTGCCCAGCATCTGGCCGAAGTGATTCGCCCGGCCATGGCCCGAGGCGCGGTGGTCCTGTGCGATCGCTTTACCGATTCCACTTACGCCTATCAGGGCGGCGGTCGCGGCTTGTCGCTGGAGCGCATCGCCGCGCTGGAGACCTTTGTGCAAGGTGATCTGCGCCCGGACCTGACGCTGATTTTTGATCTGCCGGTGGAAATCGGTCTGGCCCGCGCCAGTGCCCGTGGTCGTCTGGATCGTTTTGAATTGGAAGGTCGGGCGTTTTTCGAGGCCGTGCGTAGCGCTTTCCTCAAACGTGCCGAAGCCGATCCTGCGCGCTATGTGCGCATCGATGCCGGTCAGCCATTGGCCAAGGTTCAACAATCGCTGGATACCCTGATTCCTAATCTGCTGGAGCTGGCCCGTGGCTGAGGCCTACCCGTGGCAGGACAGCCTCTGGCAACAATTGGCCGGGCGTAAGCAGCACGCGCACGCCTATCTGTTGCATGGTCCGGCCGGTATCGGTAAACGTGCGTTGGCCGAACGCCTGATGGCCAGCCTGTTGTGCCAGCGGCCGACGCCGGAAGCCTGCGGCGAGTGCAAATCCTGCCTGCTGCTCAAGGCTGGCAGCCACCCTGATAATTACATCCTCGAACCGGAAGAAGCCGATAAGGCAATCAAGGTCGATCAGGTGCGCGATCTGGTCAGCTTCGTGGTGCAGACTGCGCAGATGGGCGGGCGCAAAGTGGTGCTGATCGAGCCGGTCGAGTCGATGAACATCAACGCCGCCAACGCCTTGCTGAAAAGCCTTGAAGAGCCGTCCGGCGATACGGTTTTGCTGTTGGTCAGCCATCAGACCAGCCGTTTGCTGCCGACGATCAAGAGTCGTTGTGTGCAGCAGGCCTGCCCGTTGCCGGGCGAGGCGATGAGTCTGCAATGGCTGGCTCAGGCGTTGCCGGATTGCTCCGAAGAGGAACGTGTCGAACTGCTGACGCTGGCCGCCGGTTCGCCGCTGATGGCGGTCAGTCTGCAATCGCAGGGCGTGCGTGAACAACGCGCGCAAGTGGTCGAAGGCGTGAAGAAGCTGCTCAAGCAGCAGCAATCGCCGACGCAACTGGCGGAGGAATGGAAAAGCATTCCGATGCTGCGTCTGTTCGACTGGTTCTGCGATTGGTCGAGCCTGATCCTGCGTTATCAATTGACTCAGGATGAAGCCGGCCTCGGTCTGACCGACATGCGCAAAGTCGTGCAGTACCTGGCGCAGAAAAGTGCGCAAGGCAAAGTCCTGGAGATTCAGGACTGGATTCTCGCCCAGCGACAGAAAGTCCTGAGCAAGGCCAACCTCAATCCGGCCTTGCTGCTGGAAGCGTTGTTGGTGCAATGGGCGGGATTGCCTGGTCAAAGATAAGAATGTGTACCTAGACTCTGAACATCAGTAGTGGAGGTCAACATGAATGAACCTGTCAGCCCGGGGCCGCGCAACGGCATTTTGTCCCTGACCATCAAGGACAAGTCGGTGCTCTACGCCGCCTACATGCCATTCATCAAGAACGGTGGCCTGTTCATCCCGACCAACAAAAGTTACAAGTTGGGCGACGAGGTGTTCATGCTGCTCAACCTGATGGATGAGGCCGAGAAGATCCCGGTGGCCGGCAAGGTCGCGTGGATCACCCCGAAAGGGGCGCAAGGCAATCGCGCGGCCGGTGTCGGCGTGCAGTTCAACGACGGCGACAACACCGCGCGCAGTCGCATTGAAACCCATCTGGCCGGAGCGCTTAAATCCGACCGTCCCACTCATACGATGTAAGTAGCCGTCTTTTTATGCTCGTAGATTCCCATTGTCACCTTGATCGCCTCGACCTCGCCGCCCACGACGGCTCGCTGAGTGCTGCACTCGATGCGGCCCGTGAGCGCGGAGTAGGGCACTTCCTGTGCATCGGCGTGAGTGCTGACAACGCCGCCGACGTCAAAGCTCTGGCTGAGCGTTATGACGATGTCGATTGTTCGGTCGGCGTTCATCCGCTGGATGTGCAACCCGGCGCGGCGCCTGCGCTGGACTGGCTGCTGCACGAACTCAATCACCCGAAAGTGGTGGCGATCGGTGAGACCGGCCTCGACTATCACTACGAACCGGAAGCCGCTGAGCTGCAGCAGGCGTCGTTTCGTCTGCACCTGCAAGCGGCGCAGCAGACTGGCAAACCGGTGATCATCCACACCCGTGGCGCCCGCGCCGACACTCTTGAGCTGCTGCGTGAAGCAGCCTTGCCGCAGGCCGGTGTGCTGCATTGTTTTACCGAAGACTGGGACATGGCCAAAGCTGCACTGGACATGGGTTATTACATTTCCCTGTCGGGCATCGTCACCTTCCGTAATGCCGATGCGTTGCGCGATGTCGCGAGCAAGGTCCCGGCGGATCGTCTGCTGGTGGAAACCGATTCACCGTATCTGGCGCCGATTCCCTATCGCGGCAAGCCCAACCTGCCGCAATACGTGCGCGAGGTGGCGGAATTCCTGGCGATGTTGCGCGGTGAAAACTACGAGCGTTTTGCCGAGCAGACCACCGAGAACTTCAAGCGTCTGTTCCCGCTGGCGAGTGTTAAATCTGCCCTGTAGCCGATGGCCAAATCGCAGGCAAAAAAAACCCGGGTTCTGGGGGGTGAATCCGGGTTAAGACCATTAGGAGTAAAACAAAGGCACGCGGTCCCTTGGTACCTTTATCGGCGCGACACTTGGGGGAGATGTCGCCCGACAGTTCAAGTATTGATCAGTCTGGCGTGCAGTCCAGTGAGCCGGTCGGGGTTTTTAAACAAATTTGGAATACGTTCGCTTCAGTTGAGTTCTCATTGCGCCCAAAACGTTCTCAAAATGAACAAGAAACACAGATATGGTCGGATGATCCGTGCATTTTTGCGCAAGTTAGGCATAATACGCGGCTTCGAATTTTGACCCTTCAGACCTTTTCTTATGCACAAAGAACCTCGTAAGGTCCGTGAGTTTCGTCGCCGCGAGCAAGAAATTCTCGATACCGCGCTCAAGCTGTTCCTCGACCAGGGTGAAGACAGTGTCACCGTCGAGATGATTGCTGATGCCGTGGGTATCGGCAAAGGCACGATCTACAAGCACTTCAAATCCAAGGCCGAGATCTATCTGCGCCTGATGCTTGATTACGAGCGCGATTTGAACGAGCTGCTGCATTCGGCCGATGTCGACAAGGACAAGGAAGCGCTGTCCCGCGCCTACTTCGAATTCCGCATGCGCGACCCGCAGCGCTATCGCCTGTTCGACCGCCTCGAAGAGAAGGTGGTCAAGGGCAATCAGGTGCCGGAGATGGTCGAGGAGCTGCACAAGATCCGTGCCTCGAACTTCGAACGCCTGACCTTGTTGATCAAGGGCCGCATCAGCGAAGGCAAACTCGAAGACGTGCCGCCGTACTTCCACTACTGCGCAGCCTGGGCGCTGGTGCACGGCGCTGTGGCGCTGTATCACTCGCCGTTCTGGAGCAATGTGCTGGAAGATCAGGAAGGTTTCTTCCAGTTCCTGATGGACATCGGCGTGCGCATGGGCAACAAGCGCAAGCGCGATCCGGAAATCCCAAGCAGCTGAACCATTCAGTTGCCTTATTGCGCCATGATTTCGCTACATGTCGCAGTACCGCAGGAATATACTCAGGCATAGGGCTTGCTAAAACTTGATTTGTGAGTCAAGTTTTAGCGGCTCGAAATTCTTTCGCCGGAGTGATCATGATCGTTGACCGACAAGGCAGGCGTTTTCGCAATTTGCGGATCAGTCTGACCTCAGCCTGCAATTACGCGTGTACCTACTGCGTGCCCAACGGCAAGCGGTTGGTGGCTGCGCAGGATGAACTGTCGGCCGAAGCCATGGCCCGCGGCGTGGCGTATCTGATCGAAGCCGCCGGCATCGAACGGCTGCGCATCACCGGCGGCGAGCCGCTGGTCAGCCCCAAACTCGAATCGTTCATGAGCGCCGTCGGCAAGATGGGCCTGGACGACATCAGCCTGACCACCAACGGTCAACTCCTGGCGAAAAAACTCCCACTGCTGGTGGATGCGGGTCTGCGCCGGATCAACGTGTCCCTCGATACCCTCGACGCCAGCGCCTTTCGCAGCATCGCCCGTGGCGGCGATCTGGCCACTGTGCTCGACGGCATGGATCAGGCGAAAGCGGCGGGGATGAAGATCAAGGTCAACATGGTGCCGTTGCGCGGGCAGAACCTTGATCAAGTCATGCCGCTGCTGGATTACTGCCTGGAACGCGGATACGAATTGCGCTTCATCGAGTTGATGCGCATGGGCCATCTGGCCAAGGACAATAATGCGTTCCTGCAACAGTTCGTCAGCCTGCAACAGCTGCTGGCGCTGATTGGCGAGCGTTATGAGTACGCGCAAACCGACGCACCAGTGGACGCTACGGCCGTGCGTTACGCAATTCCCGGTTTAGGCAACTTTGGTGTGATCGCCAACGAAAGCGTGCCGTTCTGCCGGACCTGCTCGCGCTTGCGCTTGTCGTCGACCGGTTGGCTGCATGGCTGCCTGTCGTCGAGTAACCGCCACTATGTCGGTGATCTGCTCGACAAGCCGCGCCATCAGGCGTTGCCGGCGCTCCAGCGTTTGCTGGTCAAGGCGTTGGGGGACAAGCAGGAAGTGGCGTTCTCTGGCGGCGCTACCGTCATGAAAATCATCGGCGGCTGAACAACCGCTTTCGCGAGCAGGCTCGCTCCCACCTTGGGATGTATTCCCCTGTGGGAGCGAGCCTGCTCGCGAATACGATTTAACCATCAACAAATTTCTTGAGCTGGCGCAAAAGCTGCATCCAACGGCCATTCGCCGGTTTTCCGTCACCGGCCTCTGGAGGAATAGGATGCGTAGCCTGGTTTTGCTGCTGGCCGTTTTGGCGCTTGGCGGCTGTATGACTGTCAGCGATATGGCCGAAGGCACTCGCTATCAGATGAGCGACGCGGGCTTGCTGGATCACAGCGACAGCCGCCGCGTGAATAACTTCCGCATTCAGCCGGACTCATTTATCTACATCGCCCAGGGTGCCTTCGCGCCGCCGGGTGGTTCCTACCCGCGCCCGAACGTAGTGGCTGAAGAGGCCTTCAAGGGCTTCGTCGAATACTTCCCGATGGTCCGCCGCGCGCGTGCGCCAGAAGGCCTTGATCAGGCGATGGGCGAAGCTCGCGATGCCGGTGCGCACTACCTGCTGTACACGCGTTTCGCCAAGGCTGACGACCGCATCGGCAATTCCGATGAGTGGCTGGATGAAGAAGCGGTCGATCGCCTCGGCATCGACGGCGGCGTGATTCAGATCATGTTGATCGAGACCAGCACCCAGTATTTGATTGATACTGCACGGATCAAGAGTCGTGGCGGTTTACTGACGTTCCACGACAGCAAGCCCGAAGACCTGATCGGCCCGCCGCTGGCGCAGTACGCGCGCAGTCTGTTGGGAGTCGGCGACCAATAATTCAAGGAGAACGCCATGAGTGGCCCGCAAAAAGCCAATGACCTGTTGGGACAGATCCCGAAAACCAAAGGCTTGCCGCCGGTGCACTTGTGGAACCCGGACTTCTGCGGCGACATCGACATGCGCATCGCCCGCGATGGCACCTGGTATTACCTGGGTACGCCGATCGGGCGCAAACCGATGGTCAAGCTGTTCTCGACGATCATGCGCCGCGATGGCGATGACTATTTTCTGATCACCCCGGTCGAGAAGGTCGGGATCAAAGTCGACGATGCGCCGTTTGTGGCAATTGCGGTCGAGGTTGAAGGCGAAGGGGAGGCGCAGCTGTTGCGCTTCACCACCAATGTCGAAGAAACCGCCGAGGCCGGGCTAGAGCATCCGATCCGCGTCGAAATTGATCCGGCGACCCAAGAGCCGGCGCCCTACGTGCATGTGCGTACCAACCTTGAAGCGCTGATCCACCGCAATGTGTTCTATCAACTGGTGGAGCTGGCGGTCAGCCGCGAAATCGACGGCCAGCGCTGGCTTGGTGTGTGGAGCGGCGGCGAGTTCTTCCGCATCGGCCTAGAACCCTGAAACACAACCCCTTGTAGGAGTGAGCCTGCTCGCGATAGCGGTGGATCAGTCAATACTTATGGTGACTGACATACCGCTATCGCGAGCAGGCTCACTCCTACACTGATTTGTGTTCCTGCAGTAAATCCTTATTGACGCGCAATCGTATGATGATTAGCTTGATCACCCATCGCGATCCGCTTTGAGGTGTCCATGTCCAGCAGCTTTCATGCGTCGACCGTTGACTGGCTGGGCAGCTGGATCGCCGCTGGCCAGGTCAAACCCGGGCAGACCATCAAGGTCGAGGCCGATCTGGGCGAACAGCTCGGGGTCAGCCGTACGGTCATCCGCGAAGCGATCAAAACCCTCGTCGCCAAAGGCATGCTCGAAGTCGGGCCGAAAGTCGGCACCCGCGTATTGCCGGTGCGGCGCTGGAACCTGTTCGATCCGCAAGTGGTCGGTTGGCTGTCGCGCAATGGCTTGCCGGAAAACTTCGTCGATGACTTGCTCGACCTGCGCCGCACCATCGAACCCATGGCCGTGCGCTGGGCTTGCGAGCGCGCGACCCTGGAACAGATCGAAGCGGTGCAACTGGCCTATAACGCCCTTGAGCGCGCGGTCGACAGCGGCATCGATTACAACCGCGCCGATCAGGTCTTCCACGAATGCATCCTCGCCGCCAGCCACAATCAATTCATTGAACAAATGGTCCCTGCGCTCGGCGCATTGCTCGCAGTGTCATTTGAAGTTTCTGCAGCCGACCCGGATGAACTGCGCCGCACGTTACCAATCCACAAAGATATGGCCGACGCCATTGCTGCCCGCGATTCTGCGCGCGGGGTGTGGGCATGCATGACCCTGATCGACAACGCGGATCTGGCAATAAAGCGCTTTTACCCGAAAGTCATGGCCGACAAAAAAGCCAGCTGAATACACCGAAATCCCCTGTAGGAGTGAGCCTGCTCGCGATAGCGGTAGATCAGTCGCATTGACGTCAACTGACACTACGCCATCGCGAGCAGGCTCACTCCTACAGTAAAAACAAGAACAATGGAGACCGTTATATGCCGTGGACCGCCCTGACCCAACACCGCGCCCAACTCGGTGAAGGCCCGTTCTGGGACGCGCCAACCCAGACGCTGTACTGGGTCGATATAGCCGGCAAACAGGCCCTGCGCCTGATCGGCCAGAACGTACAGATCTGGCAAATGCCCGAGCACATCTCCGCGTTCATCCCCTGCGCCAGCGGCGATGCCTTGGTGACCCTGAGCAGCGGCGTCTACCGTCTCGATCTCGACTCCCCGGGCCTCGAACCACGCCTGACGCTGTTCTGCGTTGCCGACCCGCAGCCCGGCAATCGTCCCAACGAAGCGCGTTGCGATGGCCAAGGTCGTCTGTGGCTCGGCACCATGCAAAACAACATCGGCGAACAGGGCGAAGATCTGCCGATCACCCGTCGTTCCGGTGGTCTGTTCCGGATCGATCCGGATAAACGTGTGACGCCGTTGTTGCGCGGCCTGGGTATTCCCAACACGCTGTTGTGGAGTGATGACGGCACCACGTTGCTGTTCGGTGACAGTCTCGACAGCACGCTGCACCGTTTTTTCATCCACACCGACGGCAATCTCGATGCTGCACAAGTCTGGTACGGCCCCGATCAGCAGGGTGGCCCGGACGGTTCAGCAATGGATGCCGAAGGCTACATCTGGAATGCCCGCTGGGATGGCAGTTGCCTGCTGCGGCTGACGCCCGATGGCAAAGTTGATCGCAGAATCGATCTGCCGGTCAGCCGCCCGACCAGTTGTGTATTCGGCGGTGAAGACCTGAAAACCTTGTTCATCACCAGCGCCCAGAGTCCGCACAACCATCCATTGGATGGCGCGGTACTGTCGATGCGCGTGGATGTCGCAGGAAAACTCTGTACGCGCTTTGCGGATTAAATCCCAGAATATGGGATGCAAAATTATATATTGAGATTATTTGGCGGTCGGGTTTATAGTCGACTCCAGCAGTAACACGCACTCACACTTAAAAAGAACAAAACAGGTGAAGTGATGCAGCGAATGTCTATCGCACTCCCGCGTGGAGTCCGCGTCTCGCAACGGCTCGATGCCGTCGGCGGCGCCTGCCTGTTTCGTTCAAACCGCCTTCCAGACCGGACATCGGCAGATGCCCGGTTTTTTTGTGCCTGCGAAACAGGAGTCCTGATCCATGGCTGAACCCCTTTCCCTGCCGCCGGTGCCCGCGCCGCCGGAGGGCGAGCGTCTGAAAAACAAGGTCGTGCTGCTGACCGGTGCTGCGCAAGGCATCGGCGAAGCCATCGTCGCTGCCTTCGCCTCGCAGCAAGCGAAACTGGTGATCAGCGATATCCAGGCTGAGAAAGTCGAGCAGGTTGCCGCGCACTGGCGTGGGCAAGGCTATGACGTGCAGGCGCTGAAGGCCGATGTCTCGCATCAGTCTGATCTGCATGCCATGGCCAAACGCGCTGTTGAACTGCACGGACGCATCGACGTGCTGGTCAACTGCGCCGGGGTCAACGTGTTCCGCGATCCGCTGGAGATGACCGAAGAAGACTGGCGTCGTTGTTTCGCCATCGATCTGGACGGCGCCTGGTTCGGCTGCAAAGCGGTGCTGCCGCAGATGATCGAGCAGGGCGTTGGCAGCATCATCAACATCGCATCGACCCATTCCAGTCACATCATTCCTGGCTGCTTCCCGTACCCTGTGGCCAAGCACGGTTTGCTCGGCCTTACTCGCGCACTCGGCATCGAGTACGCCGCGAAGGGCATCCGCGTCAACGCCATCGCCCCGGGCTACATCGAAACCCAATTGAACGTCGATTACTGGAACGGTTTCGCCGATCCGCATGCCGAACGTCAGCGCGCCTTCGATCTGCACCCGCCGAAGCGCATCGGTCAGCCGCTTGAAGTGGCGATGACCGCCGTATTTCTGGCCAGTGATGAAGCGCCTTTCATCAATGCTTCATGCATCACCATCGATGGTGGGCGCTCGGTGATGTACCACGACTGAGCGCAGTGGCTTTCACGCGGATAAATCCGTTTGCAATCCAATCATCATACGATATGACTATTGTCAGAAGATTTTGCAGGAACACGCTTTAACGCTTTTCAAACATTGCTCAAAAAAAATAACAAGGAGTCAGCTTATGAAACGTCGTTTCGGGATTCGTACCCTGTGCAGTACCGCCCTGGCGGTTACCGCGTTCAGCCTGAGCAGTGCGCTGCTCGCTGCCGACACCGTGAAAATCGGCTTTCTGGTCAAGCAGGCTGAAGAACCGTGGTTCCAGACCGAGTGGGCCTTCGCCGAGAAAGCCGCCAAGGACAAGGGCTTCGAACTGATCAAGATCGCCGTGCCGGACGGCGAGAAAACCCTCTCGGCGATCGACAGCCTTGCCGCCAACGGCGCCAAGGGTTTCGTGATCTGCCCGCCGGATGTCTCGCTCGGTCCGGCGATCATGGCCAAAGCCAAGCTCAATGACCTGAAAGTGATTGCCGTCGACGACCGTTTCGTCGACGCCAACGGCAAGTTCATGGAAGACGTGCCGTACCTCGGCATGGCCGCGTTCGAAGTCGGCCAGAAGCAGGGCAACGCCATGGTCGCCGAAGCGAAGAAACGCAACTGGGACTGGAAAGACACCTACGCGGTGGTCAACACCTACAACGAACTCGACACCGGCAAGAAACGCACCGACGGCTCGGTGAAATCCCTCGAAGACGCCGGCATGCCGAAGGATCACATTCTGTTCGCCGCGCTGAAAACCCTCGACGTACCGGGCAGCATGGACGCGACCAACTCGGCGCTGGTGAAACTGCCGAGCGCGGCAAAAAACCTGATCATCGGCGGCATGAACGACAACACTGTGCTCGGCGGCGTACGCGCCACCGAAGCGGCCGGTTTTGCCGCAACCAACGTGATCGGCATCGGCATCAACGGCACCGACGCCATCGGCGAACTGAAAAAGCCGAACAGCGGCTTCTTCGGCTCGATGCTGCCAAGCCCGCACATCGAAGGCTACAAGACTGCCGAGATGATGTACGAGTGGGTGACCACCGGCAAAGAACCGCCGAAGTATACCGCGATGGACGACGTCACCCTGATCACCCGCGAGAACTTCAAGCAAGAGCTGGAAAAAATCGGCTTGTGGAACTGATGCCGCGACGGCCCGGGTTGCCGGGCCGTTTTTTGGTGTGAAGAGGTGGCTTTATGCACGCGCAAGTACAGACACAACAACACAGCGCCAGCGGCAGCCTGCGCTTCAGCGGGATTGGTAAAACCTTTCCCGGTGTGAAAGCGCTGGACGCGATCAGCTTCGTCGCGCATCCGGGCCAGGTTCATGCCTTGATGGGCGAGAACGGCGCCGGCAAATCTACTCTGTTGAAAATCCTCGGCGGCGCTTACATTCCGAGCAGCGGCGAGTTGCAGATCGGCGAGCAGACCATGGCGTTCAAGTCGACCGCCGACAGCATCGGTAGCGGAGTCGCGGTGATTCACCAGGAGCTGCATCTGGTGCCGGAAATGACCGTCGCTGAAAACCTGTTCCTCGGCCATCTGCCGGCCAGTTTCGGTTTGATCAATCGCGGTGCGCTACGCCAGCAAGCATTGAATTGCCTGAAAGGCCTGGCCGACGAAATCGACCCGCAAACCAAGGTAGGACGCCTGTCCCTCGGTCAGCGGCAACTGGTGGAAATCGCCAAAGCGCTGTCCCGTGGTGCTCACGTCATCGCTTTCGACGAACCGACCAGCAGCCTCTCGGCCCGCGAGATCGACCGCTTGATGGCGATCATCGGTCGCCTGCGCGACGAGGGCAAAGTCGTCCTCTATGTTTCCCATCGCATGGAAGAAGTGTTCCGCATCTGCGACGCGGTGACGGTGTTCAAGGACGGTCGCTATGTGCGCACCTTCGATGACATGAGCCAGTTGACCCACGATCAACTGGTGACCTGCATGGTCGGCCGCGACATTCAGGACATCTACGATTATCGCCATCGTCCACGCGGCGCCGTCGCGCTGAAGGTCACCGGCCTGCTCGGCCCGGGCCTGCGCGAGCCGATCAGTTTCGAAGCGCACAAAGGTGAAATCCTCGGTTTGTTCGGACTGGTCGGGGCAGGGCGCACCGAGCTGTTTCGCCTGCTCAGTGGTCTTGAGCGCAACACCGCCGGCCGCCTGGAACTGCGTGGTCACGAACTTAAATTGCGCTCACCGCGCGATGCGATTGCTGCCGGGATTCTGCTCTGTCCCGAGGATCGCAAGAAGGAAGGCATCATCCCGCTGGCCAGCGTTGCCGAGAACATCAACATCAGTGCGCGCGGGGCCAACTCCGGCCTCGGTTGCCTGATTCGCGGTCTGTGGGAAAAGGGTAATGCCGACAAACAGATCAAAGCGCTGAAAGTGAAAACCCCACACGCCGGCCAGCAGATCAAGTTCCTTTCCGGCGGCAATCAGCAGAAGGCCATTCTCGGTCGCTGGCTGTCGATGCCGATGAAAGTCCTGCTGCTCGACGAACCGACTCGCGGCATCGACATCGGCGCCAAGGCTGAGATCTACCAGATCATCCATAACCTCGCCGCCGAGGGTATTTCGGTGATCGTGGTGTCCAGCGACCTGATGGAAGTGATGGGCATTTCCGACCGCATTCTGGTGCTCTGCGAAGGCGCCCTGCGCGGCGAAATCGGCCGCGATCAGGCCAATGAATCCAACCTGCTGCAACTGGCTTTGCCGCGCCACCGCGCTGACGGCGTGGCGAACTGAGAGGTGACTATGATGACAACCCAAAACGAAACCCTGCCCAAAGAGCGCAAACCGTTGGACATGCGTCGCTTCCTTGATGACTGGGTCATGTTGCTGGCGGCTGTGGGCATCTTCGTTGCCTGTACGCTGCTGATCGACAACTTCCTTTCGCCGCTGAACATGCGTGGCCTGGGCTTGGCGATTTCCACCACCGGCATCGCGGCGTGCACGATGTTGTATTGCCTGGCGTCGGGTCATTTCGACCTGTCGGTCGGCTCGGTGATTGCCTGCGCCGGAGTGGTTGCGGCGGTGGTGATGCGCGACACCAACAGCGTGTTTCTCGGTGTCAGTGCAGCGTTGGTGATGGGTCTGATTGTCGGGCTGATCAACGGCATTGTGATCGCCAAGTTGCGCGTTAATGCCTTGATCACGACGTTGGCGACCATGCAGATCGTTCGTGGTCTGGCGTACATTTTTGCCAATGGCAAAGCGGTGGGTGTGTCGCAGGAATCGTTCTTCGTGTTTGGTAACGGCCAGTTGTTCGGCGTGCCGGTGCCGATTCTGATCACCATCGTCTGCTTTCTGTTTTTTGGCTGGCTGCTGAATTACACCACCTACGGGCGCAACACCATGGCCATCGGTGGCAACCAGGAAGCAGCATTGCTGGCAGGTGTGAACGTTGATCGGACCAAGATCATTATCTTTGCCGTGCATGGTGTGATTGGTGCGCTGGCCGGGGTGATTCTGGCTTCGCGGATGACCTCGGGGCAGCCGATGATTGGTCAGGGGTTTGAGCTGACGGTGATCTCTGCTTGTGTGTTGGGCGGGGTGTCGTTGAGCGGCGGGATCGGCATGATTCGGCATGTGATTGCCGGGGTGTTGATTCTGGCGATTATTGAGAATGCGATGAACTTGAAGAATATCGACACGTTCTACCAATACGTTATCCGTGGTTCGATCCTTCTGTTGGCCGTCGTGATTGACCGTCTGAAGCAACGCTAGAATCAAGAGCCCCTCACCCCAAGCCCTCTCCCAGAGGGAGAGGGGGAAAGGGAGCAGATCTCCTAGCTTTTCAAACCTGAGTTCGACTTGATATTTCAGGTCGATGTAATTCGAATAAACACCTCGATCAGTCCCCTCTCCCTCCGGGAGAGGGCTAGGGTGAGGGGCTTTTGATTCTCCCGCCTTTCGTCACTCTCCCTAAATATTCCTTGCCCGCCCACACCCGTTTCGGGTATCAATTTGTACATGATTAGACAGGTACGATTTGACAAGAAACAACGGGTGGTCGACGAGCTCGTCCGGCGCATCGAAAGCGGCCTCATGGAGGACGGCTTTCTGTTGCCCGGCGAGCATCAGTTGGCTCAAGAATTCAACGTCAGCCGAGGAACGCTGCGCGAAGCGCTGGCCGAATTGAAACGGCGCAATTACATCGCCACGCAAAGCGGCGTCGGCTCCATCGTCACCTTCGACGGTGTCGCCCTCGACCAGCGCAGCGGCTGGGCGCAGGCCTTGGCCGACAGCGGGGCGATGATCAATACCGAAGTGTTGCGTCTGGAAGCCGTGACCCGGCCCGATCTGCTGGCGCGTTTTGGTACCGATCAATTCATCACCCTCGACCGTCGCCGCCGTTCCAGCGAAGGCACGCTGGTGTCCCTCGAACGCTCTTTGATGCCGGCGACCGGCGGCCTGGAAAGCCTGCCGCGCGTCGGCCTGATCGACAATTCCCTGACCATCACCCTGGCCGCCTACGGCTACATCGGCGAGCGCGGCGATCAATGGATCGGCGCCGAACCGCTGAATGCCGAAGACGCCGCATTGCTTGGCCGGCCTGAAGGCACGGTATTCCTCAAAGCGCTGCGCACCACCTACGACCGGCAGAACCGCTTCATGGAACAGGTGGAAAGTTTGCTCGACCCGGTGCATTTCCGTCTGCACCTGCAATTTGGAGAATCGAAATGACCGCGTTCAACCGTGCCCTCGGCGCTTTCTATGGCCTGGCCCTCGGTGATGCGCTGGGCATGCCGACGCAATCGCTGAACCGCGAAACGATCAAGACCCGTTTCGGCACGATCACCGATTTGCAGGACGCCGGGCCGCTGCAACCAATCGCCGCGAACATGCCCAAAGGCTCGATTACCGACGACACCGAACAGGCGATTCTGGTCGGCGAGTTGTTGGTAGAAGGAAAGGGCCGCATCGAACCGGCAATCCTCGCGCAACGCCTGATCGAGTGGGAAGCCGAGATGCAGGCCAAAGGCTCGCAGGACTTGCTCGGGCCGTCGACCAAACGCGCGATCGAAATGATCCTTGCCGGGCATTCGCCGGAAGAGGCCGGACGCTATGGCACCACCAACGGTGCGGCGATGCGCATTACGCCGGTGGGAATCGCGGCAGATGTTGCCGATCCTCAACGCTTTATTGCGGCGGTGGTGCAGGCTTGCCAGGTCACGCACAACACCACGCTGGGGATTTCCAGTGCGGCAGCGGTGGCGGCGGTGGTGTCTGCCGGCATCAATGGCATGGACCTGGGCGAGGCACTGAACCTTGGTCAGCAAATCGCTCAACAAGCGGAAACGCATGGGCACTGGGTGGCCGGTGGGCGCATTGCCTCGCGCATCAGTTGGGCGCGCACCATCAGTGTCGATAGCGACAAGGCATTGCTGGCGGATCTGCTCTACGACGTGATCGGCACTTCGGTGGCCTCGCAGGAGTCGGTGGTGGTGTCGTTCGCGCTGGCGCAGCAAGTCGCGGTGGGTGAGATGAGCGCGTTTGATGCGTTGTGCATGGCCGCCGGTCTTGGCGGTGACACTGACACCATCGCGGCGATTCTTGGCGCAATGCTTGGGGCCTGCCTGGGTCTTGAGAGCTGGCCTGCCGAGATGGTCGAGACGGTTAAGGCCGTTAATCATCTGGAGCTTGAGCCGTTAGTGCAGGGGCTGTTGGCTTTGCGCTGATTGGGCTGACGTCTTCGCGAGCAGGCTCGCTCCCACAGGGATTACACGGTACCTGTGGGAGCGAGCCTGCTCGCGAAGGCCGCACCGCAAATTTCGAATTTTCAACCCGCAATGGATCGCGCAGACAGGCCGAGGACGGCCGGGAAGTCTTGTCGTTTTGCATCATTGCCACAACCACAAAAAAGGCAAACAGGAGCATCTTCATGAGTTCATCAAACGCCGGGCAAAGCGCCGGGCAACTGGAAACCCGCGGCATCGAACCGGTGCCGGAAGCCGAGTGCAACGGTCATCCGCTGCAACTGTTCTGGGTCTGGTTCGCCGCCAACATCTCCATCCTCGGTCTGCCGCTGGGCGCCACGCTGGTCGCATTTCGCGGGTTGGCCATCTGGCAGGCGATCATCGTCGCAATCATCGGCGCGGCCGGTTCGTTTGCGGTGGTCGGGATCATCTCGATTGCCGGTCGCCGTGGCCGCGCGCCGAGCCTAACCTTGTCGCGGGCGATCTTCGGCGTGCGCGGTAACATCGGCCCGACACTGGTCTCGCTGATGTCGCGCCTGGGTTGGGAAACCGTCAACACCACCACTGCCGCATTCGTGCTGTTGTCGCTGTGCTCGATTCTGTTCGGCTCGCCGGTGGAAGCGAAAAGTGCGCCGGTGCTGACGCTGATCTTCATCGCGATTTTCGTCCTGCTGACCTTGTCGGTGTCCGGCCTCGGCCATGCGACCTTGCTGGTGATTCAGAAGTGGGCGACCTACGTCTTCGGTGCGCTGAACATTCTGGTCGGTGGTTTCCTCTGCGCGACCATCGACTGGAGCGCGGTATTCAACGCCACGCCCGCGCCGATGAGCGCAATGATCATCGGCATCGGCACCATGGCTGCGGGCACCGGCATCGGTTGGGCCAACGCTGGCGCCGACATGTCGCGCTATCAGCATCGCAGCGTCAAGGCTGTGCGTCTGGTTGCGTCTGCTGCGTTTGGTGCGGGCATTCCGCTGGTACTGCTGATCACTCTTGGCGGTCTGCTGTCGGTGGGCAACAACGACCTGGCCTCGGCGACTGACCCGATCGTGGCAATCCGCGACATGCTGCCAACCTGGATGGCGGTGCCGTACCTGATCACCGCATTCGGTGGCCTGCTGCTGTCGAACAACCTGTCGGTGTATTCCGCCGGTTTGACCACATTGACCCTCGGCCTCAAGGTCAAACGCGTCTACGCGGTGGTGGTCGATATCGTCGCGATCTTCGCCGGTTCGATCTACTTCATGCTGATCGCCGACAGCTTCTACGGTCCGTTCATTACCTTCATTTCCCTGCTTGCCGTGCCGATCACCGCGTGGGTCGGGATCTTCGTCGTTGATCTGATTCACCGTCACTACTACAGCCCGACAGATCTGCTCGACGTCAGCCCGAGCAGCGCCTATTGGTATCGTGGCGGTATCGAATGGCGTGCATTCGGCGCGTGGGCGATTGCCATCGTCCTCGGCTTCAGCTTTACCACCATCGGCACCACTGCCGAGAACGTCTGGTTCAAGGGCTTCCTGTCCGACTCGTGGCTGGGCCACAACGGCCTCGGCTGGATCGTGACCTTCGTCGTCGCTGGTGGGATTTACTTTGTATTGGGCGGGGCGAAAGATCGCCGTGCCGCGCAAACCGAGAATGCACATGCCTAAGATGTTGCACACCGGCCAGGTCATCATCGACCTGGTCATGGCCGTGGATAAACTGCCGCAGATAGGCGGTGACGTGCTGGCGCAGTCTGCCGGTTTCGAAGCCGGTGGCGGGTTCAATGTGATGGCGGCAGCGGTGCGTAACGGCCTGCCGGTGGTGTATCTCGGTCGCCATGGCACTGGGCGTTTCGGTGATCTGGCGCGGCAGGCGATGAACGCCGAGGGGATTCACATCGGCATCACCGAACCCGCGCAGAAGGACACCGGTTTATGTGTGGCGCTGACCGATGCGTCGGCGGAGCGCAGTTTCATTTCCTATATCGGCGCTGAAGGTGAGGTGACCGAAGAAGATCTGAACAGCGTCGCGGCCGAGGCGGGTGATTACGTTTATCTCAGCGGCTACAGCCTGCTCCACGAAGGCAAAGCGCAGGCATTGCTCGATTGGACATTGGCACTACCGAGCTCGATCAATGTTGTGTTCGATCCGGGCCCGTTGGTCGAGTCGCCGGACTCGCCGATGATGCAGGCGTTGCTGCCGCGCATCGATGTGTGGACCAGCAACAGTGTTGAAGCGTTGCGGTTTACCGGTGCTGAAGATATTGGCGTGGCGCTGGATCGACTCGCTGAATATCTGCCCAAAGAGGTGCTGATGGTGGTGCGTGACGGGCCGCAGGGCTGCTGGATTCATCAGCGCGATGAGCGTCGGCATGTGCCCGGGTTTGCGGTGAAAGCGGTAGACAGCAATGGCGCTGGTGATGCCCATGCTGGCGTGTTTGTTGCCGGACTGGCGCAGGGTTTGTCTGCCCATGAAGCGGCTCGCCGGGCGAATGCGGCAGCGGCTATCGCAGTGACGCGCTGGGGGCCGGCTACTTCGCCGGGGGCGGCAGAGGTGGATGCGTTTATCCGCGAGTCCGGCGGCGCTTGATCTACCGCTTTCGCGAGCAGGCTCGCTCCCACAGGTGATTTGTGATCGACATAAATTTAATGTGGGAGCGAGCCTGCTCGCGAAGGGGCCTTTAGCCTCACACAAACTTAGCCGGCCTTGCGCAATGCCTCGATCAACTCCTGCTTGCGCATCGAAGACCGCCCCGGAATCTGCTTCGCCCGGGCCTCCTTCATCAAGCTATCGACTGTCTGCGTATCCTTCGACGCTTTGCTATTACGCGAATGCCCCTCGCGACTGGCCACCGCCCGCCGCGATGACTCTTTACGATCCTCAGCCTTGGCACTCGCCGGTTTTATGCGCCCGGAACCGCCGGATTTTTCGCCACCGCCCGATTGCTTGTTCACCGTCGCCCAGGCCCGCGCCTCGGCGTCATCTTTCGACAGGCCTTTCTTTTCGTAGCTGTCTTCGATGTGCTCGGCTTTGCGCTTTTGCTCGGTGGTGTATTTGTCTTTGCTTCCACGAGGCATGGGGTTTCTCCTCTTGTGTGCAGATCCGGCCGCCCGCCGCATCGGCAGCGAGCGGCCCCTGGATTACTGCAGATCCAGCTTGCGCGCGGCCTCAACGCCAGCGGCACTGAGCTTGATCGGCAGGTTCAACGAATGTTCGCCAGCCTCGTTGCAGGTCACATGCCCGTGGTGAATCAGTCCACGATCCTGCAAAGCGGCGAGGGCGCTGGCCACGACCTTCTCGCCCCGGTAATTGTCCAGCACCTCCTTGCCCAGTCCACTCGGATGAGCGTGCAGCAGGCGGGTGAGGACTTCTTTTTCCAGGTTTTTATCGACGTTCATGGTTACCTCTTCATTGGGTTGAACAGGACGCTCGCGTCGGCGAACTACTGACCGGAGCCTTCGGAACCGGAGCCACCGGTGGTGGTTTTCGAGCCGACGCCGGGGCCCGCGTTGTCTGGCGTGGCGGGGGCGTCGGGGGTATTCATGCCGCCCTGCCTGCCCGGGTCACTGCCCTGCGTGCGCGGATCGGTGCCGGTGGCGGGAGGCTGATTGATCAAAGGCACGCCGGAGCCATCGGTATTCATGCCGGGGGCACTGTTGATGGCGGGGGCGCGTGGCGGGGTCGGATCGGTAGGGCCGGTGCCCGCAGCGGTGGCGGATGCGGCGAACACCGCAGGGCAGAGCAGGGCGCTGAATACGAAAGCGGTCAACCTTGACGGGATCATAGGGCTTCTCCAGTGATTGGAATCCTTACCTGTCGTTGGTCTGCCCTCTGATCGGATTGGTGCCTGATGAACGACGAACGGTCTAGATCACCGCTGCGGTTTTGATGACCAGTCGGCGCCAAAGCAAGCGGCCAAAGGTAATCAACCAGTTGGCCAACGCGACGATCAAAACCGTCAAAAGCAGCGTGCTCATGCCGTGTTCAACGATGATTTTTCCGGCCAGCAACGGGAAACCAAACACACCGATAAAGTACGCCAGACTGAACAGCAACAAGGCCTGTGACGTGGTGCCGGCCGGTGCTTCGTTGGCCGCCAAACCGTTGATCACCGAATAGGTCAGGCCATAACCGACGCCGAGCACCAACGCCGCCAGCAGATAGGTGAATCCACTGTGCACGCCGAACGCGAATAGCACGATCGAGCCGAGCATCAGCCCCGACAACAGGCAAGAAGCGCGCAGCGGATCACGCTTGACCACATAGCCAGCGATCAGCATGCGGCTGCTGATTGCCGCACTCATGAAGCCCAGAAAGAACAGCGAATAATCCAGCGATCGCGCAGCGGCGTAACTGGTCTGGAAACTCGACAGGCCACCGAACACGCAACCGCCGAGGCCGACCATGATGATCGGAAACAGGGCGCGCGAGCCAAGCACTTGAGTGGTCGCTTGCCAGCTGATTTTTGCCGCTGTCGGGGCCTGCGCACTTTTCAATCGAGAACCGAGCCGCCAGAACAGCAGCACCCCGATCAGGCTTGCGAGCGCCGCCAGATAAAACGCCGAGGTCACTGGCAAGCCCAGCGCAGTGGCTGCCCGTCCGAGCAACGGGCCGCTGCCGATCCCGGTCATCATGCTGCCCGACAGCAGCGCGAAGTACTTGGCGCGCTGCGCCGGGGTCACCAGACTCGCGACGATGATCGGCCCCAGGGTGTAGAAAACGCCCCAACCCAAGCCCAACAACAAACCGAAAAACAACAGCAGATGACCAAATCCTGGCGTCAGCGCAAAGCCCAGACTTGCCGCCACCAGCAACAGACCGAACAGGGCAATCGAACGCGCCGCGCCGAGCCAGTCCGACAGATGCCCGGACACCAGCACTGCGACAAACGTACTGAGCATCGCCGCCGAAATCACACTGCCGGCATCGTGTTCATTGCCGCCGCGAGAACTGATCAACAGCGACAATAAAAACGTCGAGCCGTAAGACAGCGACAGCAGATAACTGGCGAGGCAGAACAGGCCGAACAGCTTGCCTGAAACCTTGGGTATTGCTTGCGACATGACGCGAATCCTTGAGCGGAAAAATTCAGCGTCGTCTGTTTAACACGTCAGGCAGGCGACTTAGGTCTGAGCTTGGCGAAGTCAGGATCACTGCACGCCGGAGTAATGCTCAAGCGATACCGATCTCTTCCTTGAGCTGCTCCATGAAACCCTTCAGACGATGATGACGGACCAGCGCCAGACGCTGGCCGGTGGCAGTCTGGAAACCGTCGGCGAGGTGCAGCAGTTTGGTCTGGAAGTGATCGAGGCAAAACCGCTTGTCGTCGTAGTCGCGCTGTTTCGCTTCGGGATCCTGCGGGTCGTACAACGCCGAGCCCATACGCCCGGCGATATAGAACGTACGGGCGACGCCGAGCATGCCCAGTGAGTCGAGGCGGTCGGCGTCCTGGACGATTTTCGCTTCGAGGGTGAGCGGGGTGATGTTGGCGGAAAAACTATGGGCTTCGATGGCGTGGGCGACGGCCTTGATTTTTTCTTCCGGCCAGTTCAGAACGGCCAGCACTGACGAAGCTTTATCTGCCGCCAGCCGCGAAGCCTGCGCGCGCAGTGGCGAATTCTTCTCGACAGCCACGCAATCGTGCAGCAGCACGGCGGCGAGCAACACCTCAAGATCGCCGCCTTCTTCTTTCCGTAGCGTGCGTATGTTGTGCCAGACCCGTTGCAGGTGGGCGAGGTCGTGAGCGCCGTCGTCGGACGGCTCCAGGGCGTGCGGCAGTAACTCTGCTGCCAGTGCCGCCACGGGTGTAAAAAACTCAAGGTTCATAAGCATCCTTTCAGATTGTCGAAGTCCCTGTGGGAGCGAGCTTGCTCGCGAAGAGGCAGTATCAGTCACCGCAATGTCACTGACAGTCCGCTTTCGCGAGCAGGCTCGCTCCAACAGGGAACTGCAGCGTTTGCAACATTGCGCAGGGTAGTGTGTGTTTTGCCATGTGACGAGCGCCGCCCACGGCCTTAGTATGGCGTTTTCCTTTTCCGACAAGGCCCGTCCATGACGATCGACATCCGCCCGGCGACCCCCAGCGATGCCCCGCAAATCCTCGCCTTCATCACTGAACTCGCTGATTTCGAAAAGGCCCGCCACGAGGTCATCGCCAGCGTCGCTGACATCGAGCGCAGCCTGTTCGGCGAAGGCGCCACCGCTCACGGTCTGATCTGCCTGCGCGACGGTCTGCCAATCGGTTTCGCGGTGTTCTTCTTCAGCTATTCGACCTGGCTCGGCAGCAACTGCCTGTACCTCGAAGACCTCTACATCACCCCCGAACAACGCGGCGGCGGTGCCGGCAAAACCTTGTTGCGTCACTTGGCGAAAATCGCCTGCGACAACGACTGCGGCCGCTTCGAATGGAGCGTGCTCGACTGGAACACGCCGGCGATCGAATTCTATAAATCCCTCGGCGCGCAACCTCAGGAAGAGTGGGTGCGCTACCGCATGGATGGCCAGGTTCTGCGTGAGTTTGCCGAGGGTTGAACACGATGATGGCAATCCGGCAGTAATTCGATTGTCGCCAGCGCTCTAGTCCGGCATTCTACGCGCCATTTTTGCGCGCTCACGGACGACACCTGCAATGCCTCTGGCACAACTTCTCCACGCCCGTGGAGCCTTCGCTGCGTCAACGAGTGACCGGCGATGAGCGGACTACGGGCGTCAATGCGTCTGTATGGCCTGGTGAAAAACTCAGGCTTGAGCGACAACCCCCAGCGCCAACCGGTCGACATTCTGTGCATGACAAATCGTACGGGCGGCAGCGCCATTCGTGCGTTCGTGTCACGCCTTGATGCCGAGTTGATGACCCGCACCGCCGGGCTCGCCGAGTACCGCGTGATACCGCTGCGCACCTTCGATCCGACGGCGTTTATCGACGCCCATCAAGGCTGGCTGACGCTGCACATTTGCTGTGGTTTCGTCGCCCCTGCCGGGCATTCGCTGCTCAGGGGCGGCGGGTTGATGCCGATGGGCTGGTACGTCTATTCCGAGATCGGCCAGTGGACGGCCCAGCATTATCTCGATCTCGGCGCACAAATGGCCGAACTGCTGCAATCGACTTATGAGCGTAATCATCTGCGCCACTACAACGCCTGGCTCAACGAACTCGACGACGCCTCGCCGGCTGAACTGGCCTGGCAAACCGACGAAGCCTGGCAACACCTGCAAACCGCCGCATCACCCGACAGCCGTGAGCATTGCCACGCCCTGTTCGACCCCGTCGACAACCGCTGGCGCTTCGCCGAGACCGACATCGATATTCATCAGCCGCACCCGGAACCCCTGAAGCAAGGAGCTTTGAATTGAGTGGTAAACCCGCTGCACGCGTCACCGACCCGACCGCCTGCCCATTGCCAGGCCATGGCACCAACCCGATTGCCTCCGGCTCGCCGAACGTCTTCTTCGACGGCCTCGCCGCCGCGCGCATGACCGATAAGTCGGCGTGTGGCAGCCCGATTACCGGAGCGGTTTCCGGCACCGTATTCATCAACGGCCTGAACGCGGCCACGCTCGATAGCACCGGAGGCCACGGCAATGTCGTGGTCGGTGGGTCGGGGACGGTGATTATTGGCCAGAGCGGCGGTGGGGCAGCGTTTAGTGGGCTGTTGCCGATGCCGGTGCATTTTACGGACAGGTTGCAAGTGGTTAACGAGGCGACTGGCGAGCCTATCCCCGATCATCCGTATGCGATCCAGCGAGGTGATGGGCGCATAGAACATGGCATCACCAATGAGCAGGGCTTTACCCATATGGTGAGTTCTCACTTGGCTGAAACTATTAAATTGTTTGTAGAGTGATCGAAATGGAAGTCGAAAATCCTGCACTCAGAGACTGCAAAACTGAAGTGGCTGGCCATGAGTTGACCTGCAAGACTGACCAGAGCGTCAAGCAAGTTACTGTCAAAGTGAAAAAGGTAGCCGTTTTCTTTATTGGCGGTGCTGGGGATAAAGAGGAGTATTATCAGAATGAACCTCCTCATCATAATGTGCAAAATGCGTGGAATCAGTTGTCGAACAGACTGTCTCCGGAACAAAAGCTCGACGTTAATTTACCTTATATAAGCTATAAGGATGTTCGCGGTGAGAAGGATATCGAGAAGTATGTAATACGCCCGTTAAAAGGTGATAAGACGGTTTATCTTGTGATTGTTGGTCATAGCCTTGGGGGGTGGAATGGTGCACATTTGACCTCGATTTTGAAAGAACGAGGTTATACAGCCAAGATGTTGGTAACACTCGATCCTGTTGGCGGTGGTACAGGTGTATGGATGTTCTCTGATATCTATTTTACGACGCCAAAGCCCGTGGCAGATTACTGGATAAATATATTGGCATCCCCCAAGGAAAAAGACGATTCAGATACTGTTGCCAGTTTGGGAGAGCGCTGGATCATGACATCTGGACCTCATATGAATGAGGCGGTCAGTGCGAATCACCGGCAAGCAGGTATGCTGTTCGCCTCCAAACTTCAAAGTGGAAAGTCTGCGTGCGATATAGTTTATGAGCGAGTGACTCAATATTTGGAATCGAAAAAATGATACGACTATTTATTGTGCTGACGATGCTTCTATGTAGTTCTTGTGCCAAGCGGCCGATTCTTCCTGATACCGAGATTGAATTCATTTCTGTCGCTACAGGGGGCGATAGTTTGTCTTGGAGTGTTCGCTTTAGTTCGAAGACCGATGTGTTGAATTTTTTTAAGGATGCGACGGGAGAAACGCAGTTGGGTGAAACAGTGTTTTGCTCTCTGGATAAAGAGCTTGAATTTGAAAGCTCCGATAAATTGACTAATTATTTTGTTGGTAATCTTGTTGAGGTTGACGCCGATAAGTCTGGTTTAGACCATATTTATACGTCTAGATTGTCCGCAGTGAGAAAGGAGGATGAGGGCGTTTCAAATGTTTTCATGAGCGCGGAAGAACTGCTGGCATTATTAAATGAACGTAACGCCGTCTCTTGCAGAGTGTTTACCTCAGCTTACTCATTCGGGGGATACTATTCGGAGTCAATGCTGATTCCAGCAACTGACCTCGTACACGTCATTGAACAGCAGCGCGTGCAATGATTGCTTTATCCCATAATGTGGGATGCAAAATTACATATTGAGATTTCACGTCTGAGAGGTCTATAGTCCGTCGCACTCACTGCCAAAAACAAAACAGGTGAAGCGATGCTGGCGCAATTGATCGCGCTCGACTGGGGGACGACCTCATTACGTGCTTACAAACTCGCGGCGGACGGTGTGGTGCTGGAGCAGCGCGCGCTGTCGTCCGGGATCATGCAGTTGCCCAAGACCCCGCGAAACATCAACGGTCGCGAATGCGCCGATGGTTTTGAACTGGCGTTCGACGAGGCGTGCGGCGACTGGCTCGAGGCGCAGCCGGATCTACCGGTGATTGCTTGCGGCATGGTCGGCAGTGCGCAGGGCTGGCGCGAAGCGGCCTACTGCGAGACGCCGGCGAACGTCGCCAATCTCGGAAAATCCCTACAAACAGTGATCAGTCTGCGCGGCACCGTGGTGCATATCGTGCCAGGCGTGATTCAGCGTTCTCGTCTGCCGAACGTGATGCGCGGCGAAGAAACCCAGGTCCTTGGCGTCCTGCAGAATCTGCCGGTTGAGGCGGGCGCTGATCTGTTGATCGGCCTACCAGGCAGTCATTCGAAATGGGTCGACGTGGTCGATGGCTGCATCACTCATTTCGATACCTTCATGACCGGCGAAGTGTTCGCCGTGCTCAGTGAGCACAGCATTCTCGGCCGGACCCTGAAGCAAGGCGCGACGTTCGATGCTCTGGCGTTTGACCGTGGCGTGCAGGTTGCGCAGTCGGCGGACGGCGAGCTGGGCGTGCTGTCGACGTTGTTCAGTGCCCGCACCCTGGGCCTGACCGGTGAACTGAGCCCG
>NZ_CP019426.1:600000-855000 GCF_009834515.1 Pseudomonas sp. R84 | reverse complement strand
GGCGAATTATAGACATCTCAAATCTGCCGTCAACACCTATTTTCATAATTCTGTCACATCGGTCAAAAAAACCCGAAAACACGAAGGCCGACCTCGATGAGGTCGGCCTTCTGCCCTTCTACTTACAAGCTAGGGAACGCGAACTGCGACGCCTCGTGGCTCGCACGCTGCGGCCAGCGCTGAGTGATCGCCTTGCGACGGGTATAGAAGCGCACACCATCCGGACCATAAGCGTGCAGGTCGCCGAACAGCGAACGCTTCCAGCCGCCGAAGCTGTGATAAGCCACCGGTACCGGCAGCGGCACGTTGACGCCGACCATGCCGACTTCGATCTCATCGCAGAACAGACGCGCCGCTTCACCGTCACGGGTGAAGATGCAGGTGCCGTTGCCGTATTCGTGATCGTTGATCAGTTGCATTGCCTCTTCCAGGCTGTTCACGCGAACGATGCACAGTACCGGACCGAAGATCTCTTCTTTATAGATGCGCATCTCCGGGGTGACGTTGTCGAACAGGCAGCCACCGAGGAAGAAGCCCTCTTCATGACCCGCCACGCTGAACCCACGACCGTCGACCACCAGGGTCGCGCCCGCTGCCACGCCGTCATCAACGTAACCGCTAACCTTGTCCCGCGCCTGTCCGGTCACCAGTGGGCCCATGTCCAGACCGCACGAAGTGCCGGCGCCGATTTTCAACGCCTGGATCTGTGGAACCAGTTTCGCCACCAGCGCATCCGCCACCTGGTCGCCCACACACACAGCAACCGAGATCGCCATGCAACGCTCGCCGCACGAACCGTACGCGGCGCCCATCAGTGCGCTGACCGCATTATCCAGATCGGCATCCGGCATCAGCACCGCATGGTTCTTCGCGCCACCCAGTGCCTGAACGCGTTTGCCGCGTTTGGTGCCTTCGGCGTAGATGTACTCGGCAATCGGCGTCGAGCCAACGAAGCTCAGCGCTTTGACTTCCGGCGCTTCGATCAGCGCATCCACGGCAGTCTTGTCGCCATGCACCACGCTCATCACGCCTTTCGGAAGACCCGCTTCCAGCAGCAACTGAGCAATCAGCAGTGTAGAGCTTGGATCACGCTCGGACGGCTTGAGGATGAAGCAGTTACCGCAGACGATCGCCAACGGGTACATCCACAGCGGCACCATGGCCGGAAAGTTGAACGGGGTGATGCCGGCAACGATGCCCAGCGGCTGAAAGTCCGACCATGCGTCGATGTTCGGACCGACGTTGCGGCTGTACTCGCCCTTGAGGATTTCTGGCGCTGCGCAAGCGAACTCGACGTTCTCGATACCGCGCTTCAATTCACCGGCAGCGTCTTCCAGAGTCTTGCCATGTTCTTCGCTGATCAATTGCGAGATACGCGCTTCGTTCTGCTCCAGCAGTTGCTTGAAGCGGAACATCACCTGCGCACGTTTGGCCGGTGGCGTGTTGCGCCAGGCCGGGAACGCAGCCTTGGCGGCATCAATGGCTTTCTGGATGGTTGCCTGACTCGCCAGTGGCAACTTGTGGATAGCCTGACCGGTGGACGGGTTGAACACATCTACCGCGCGACCGTTCTCGGTCACCAGTTCGCCATTGATCAAATGCGGGATAACGCTCATCGAAAACTCCTGAATTCTTGTCCACGGGCACACGTTAAGGAGTGCCCGTTTTTGTAGGTATATATAGAAGGAAAAATCAGTCGAGCTTGTTCAGCACTTCGCCGACCGCGTCGAACAGACGATCGAGGTCTTGCGGCTTACTGTTAAAAGTTGGGCCGAACTGCAAAGTGTCGCCGCCGAAGCGTACGTAGAACCCGGCTTTCCACAGGGCCATGCCCGCTTCGAATGGACGCACGATGGCGTCGCCGTCACGCGGGGCAATCTGGATCGCGCCGGCCAGACCGAAGTTACGAATGTCGATAACGTTCTTCGAACCTTTCAAACCATGCAGCGCGTTTTCGAAATGCGGCGCGACTTCAGCGACGCTCTGCACCAGGTTTTCTTTTTGCAGCAGATCGAGTGCCGCCAGACCAGCGGCGCAAGCTACCGGGTGCGCCGAGTAGGTGTAGCCGTGCGGGAATTCCACAGCGTATTCCGGCGTCGGCTGATTCATGAAGGTCTGGTAGATCTCGGAGCTGGCAATCACCGCGCCCATCGGGATCGCGCCGTTGGTGACTTGCTTGGCGATGCACATCAGGTCCGGGGTCACGCCAAAGGTGTCAGCGCCGAACATGTTGCCGGTACGACCGAAACCGGTGATCACTTCGTCGAACACCAGCAGGATGCTGTGCTGATCGCAGATCTCGCGCAGACGCTTCAGATAACCCTGCGGCGGTACCAGTACGCCAGCGGAACCGGCCATAGGTTCTACGAATACGGCGGCGATGTTCGAAGCGTCGTGCAGTTCGATCAGCTTCAGCAGCTCATCGGCCAGCGCGATACCGCCCTGCTCCGGCATGCCACGGGAAAATGCGTTGCTGGCCAGCAGCGTGTGCGGCAGGTGATCGACGTCCATCATCGCCTGACCGAACAGCTTGCGGTTGCCGTTGACGCCACCAAGGCTGGTGCCGGCGATGTTCACGCCGTGGTAGCCACGGGCACGGCCGATCATTTTGGTTTTGGTCGACTGGCCTTTCAGACGCCAGTAGGCACGAACCATTTTCACCGCGGTGTCGGCGCACTCGGAGCCCGAGTCAGTGAAGAACACGTGATTGAGGTTGCCCGGAGTCAGCTCGGTGATTTTTTCGGCCAGCTGGAACGACAACGGGTGGCCGTACTGGAAGCCCGGCGAGTAATCGAGGGTGCCCAACTGTTTCGAGACAGCTTCCTGAATTTCCTTGCGAGTGTGGCCAGCGCCGCAGGTCCACAGACCGGACAGCGAGTCGTATACCCGGCGGCCTTTGTCGTCGATCAGCCAGCTGCCTTCGGCGCCAACGATCAGACGCGGATCGCGCTGGAAGTTACGGTTGGCGGTGTACGGCATCCAGTGCGCGTCCAGCTTCAGTTGGCTGGCCAGTGGCGACGGCGCGTTTTCAGGCATGTTCATCGGGCAAAACCTCGCAGGGCATAAGCGTCAGGGAGATAAAAAGCGTTGTTGCAGCTAAATTGCCACGGCGATAAAGTCGGTGAAATCCAACTCTTCTAACCTTCAGTTAGAACTTTGCTAAACAATGAGAACAATAAGATGAGCAGCCGCCGCCCCGATCCGCTGGCCCAGGTCAGTGACTTTGATATTCGCCTGCTGCGGATTTTTCGCAGCGTGGTGGAATGCGGCGGCTTCTCGGCAGCGGAAACCGTGCTCGGCATTGGGCGCTCGGCAATCAGTCAGCAGATGAGCGATCTGGAGCAGCGTCTCGGTTTGCGTTTGTGTCAGCGTGGGCGCGCGGGTTTTTCGCTAACCGAAGAAGGTCGCGAGGTGTATCAATCGGCGCTGCAACTATTAAGTGCACTGGAAAGTTTCCGCACCGAGGTCAACGGCCTGCACCAGCATTTGCGTGGCGAGCTGATCATCGGCCTGACCGACAACCTCGTCACCCTGCCCCACATGCGCATTACCCACGCCCTCGCCCAGTTGAAGGAGCGCGGACCAGACGTGCAGATCCAGATCCGCATGATTGCGCCGAATGAAGTCGAGCAAGGCGTGCTCGATGGGCGCCTGCATGTTGGCGTGGTACCGCAGGCCAGTGCGTTGTCGGGACTGGAATATCAGCCGCTGTACAGCGAGCGTTCACTGCTTTATTGCGCGGTGGGGCATCCGTTGTTTTATGTCGATGACAAGCAACTGGATGACGAACGCCTTAACAGTCAGGACGCGATTGCGCCGACGTTTCGTTTGCCGGCGGAGATTCAGGCGCATTACCAGGCACTCAATTGCACGGCCAGTGCTTCTGACCGGGAAGGCATGGCGTTTTTGATTTTGACCGGGCGTTACATTGGGTATCTGCCGGATCATTACGCCAGTCTTTGGGTGCAGCAGGGGCGTTTGCGTGCTTTGAAAGCAGGAACGCGGTTTTACGATTTGAGTCTGGCATCGGTCACGCGCAAGGGGCGGCGCCCTCATTTGGTGCTGGAGAGCTTTTTGGAGAGTTTGGCGGCGACGCGTTGAAGGCAAGATCAAAAGATCGCAGCCTGCGGCAGCTCCTGCATTTGCGGGTTATTTGCCGATAAAGCTGAGCAAGTGGACAGGTTTTTGCAGAGGGGAAATTACTTCGTTCCTCTGATAAGAAGCCCTAAGCCATGCAGCCAGATTCCGCACCGTCCAGCGACCTGATCTACGGCCTCGACGACCGCCCCAAACCGCTCGCCGCGACACTCGCGGCGCTGCAACACGTGCTCGCCAGTTTCGTCGGCATCATCACCCCGCCGTTGGTGATCGGCTCGGCCCTCGGGCTGACCGCGCATTTGCCGTACCTGATCAGCATGGCCTTGATGGTTTCCGGCATCGGCACGTTTATTCAGGCGCGGCGGCCATTCGGGATTGGCGCGGGAATGATCTGTCTGCAAGGCACCAGTTTTGCCTTTCTCGGCGCGGTGCTGTCGGCGGGGTTTCTGGTCAAGCAACGTGGCGGCAGCCCGGAAGACATTCTCGCGATGATCTTCGGTGTGTGCTTTTTCGGCGCGCTGGTGCAGATCGTTCTCAGCCGCTTCATTGGTCAATTGCGCCGCGTGGTTACACCGCTGGTGACCGGGATCGTCATTACCCTGATCGGCATCAGCCTGATCAAGGTCGGCATCACTGATCTCGGCGGCGGCTTCAATGCGCCTGACTTCGGTGCGCCGGGCAATCTGGCGCTGGGCGTGTTTGTGTTGCTGACGATCATTCTGCTCAACCGCTCGAACACGCCATGGGTGCGCTTGTCGGCAATCATCATCGGTTTGCTGCTCGGCAGTCTGGCCGCGTGGTTCAGTGGGAAACTGGTGCCGCAGCCTTTACCTGACTTGCCACTGGTGAGTTTTCCTACACCGTTCAAGTTTGGCTTCAGCTTCGACTGGACGGCTTTCCTGCCGGTCGCACTGATTTATCTGATCAGCACCATCGAAACCGTCGGTGACCTCACGGCCAACTGCATGCTTGCCCGCCAGCCAATCAGCGGCCCTTCTTATATAAGCCGCCTGCGCGGTGGCGTACTCGGCGATGGCGTGAGCTGCATGATCGCCGCGACCTTCAGCGCTTTCCCCAACACCACGTTCGCGCAGAACAACGGCGTGATCCAGTTGACCGGCGTGGCCAGTCGCTACGTCGGGTTGTACATCGGCGCGATTCTGTTTTGTCTCGGCCTGTTCCCGATGATAGGCGCGGTGCTGCAACAGATTCCGAAACCGGTACTCGGCGGTGCGACCCTGGTGATGTTCGGCGCGGTGGCCGCTGCCGGCGTGCGCATCCTCGCGCAGTCGCCGCTGGATCGACGCAGCATGTTGATCATCGCCACGTCGTTCGGCGTTGGCCTCGGCATCGCCGCACAACCGAACCTGCTGCACCTGCTGCCGAAACTGGTGCAGAACCTGTTCGACTCGGCGATCACCAGCGGTGGATTGACGGCAATCATCCTGTGCCTTTTGCTGCCGGAGTCGAAAACCGAGGCCGCTGAAGTGCACGCGGCGCTGAACAAGATCGAACAGGCGTAACGGTTTTATCGCGCAAGGACTTGTCGGATGTCTGTGGGTGCGCTATCAACGCAACTGGTTGCACCCACAGACAAACCCGGAAGTGCCTATGACCTTTGAAGTCCCTGCCCATGGCGGCAAACCCGCCAGCCGCATTCGTCAGAAGAACGAAGAGACCATCCTCAAAGCCGCCGAAGACGAGTTCGCCCGTCACGGGTACAAAGGCACCAGCATGAACACCATCGCCCAGAATGCCGGGTTGCCCAAGGCGAACCTGCATTACTACTTCACCAACAAACTCGGTTTGTACGTGGCGGTGCTGAGCAACATCATCGAGCTGTGGGACAGCACCTTTAATACGCTCACCGCCGAAGACGATCCGGCCGAAGCGCTGACCCGCTATATCCGCGCCAAGATGGAATTCTCCCGTCGCCAGCCGCAAGCCTCGCGAATCTTTGCGATGGAAGTGATCAGCGGCGGTGAATGCCTCACCGAATATTTCAATCAGGATTACCGCGCCTGGTTCACTGGCCGTGCGGCGGTGTTTCAGGCGTGGATCGATGCGGGCAAAATGGACGCGGTCGATCCGGTGCACCTGATCTTCCTGTTATGGGGCAGCACTCAGCATTACGCCGACTTCGCCACGCAGATCTGCCGCGTCAGCGGTCGCAGCAAGCTGACCAAGCAGGACATGGAAGACGCCGGCAACAACCTGATCCGCATCATTCTCAAAGGCTGCGGCCTCACTCCTCCTCTATAAGACGTTTATGCCTTTCACCCTCAGCGGTTTTTGCGAGTACCGCGAAGAGATTCGCAAAAGCCGCTTTATCACTTTCGCCACGCCGATCGGCAGCCCTGCCGAGGCGCAGGCTTTTTTCGAACAACACAGCGATTTCAACGCCTCGCACAATTGCTGGGCGTGGAAGCTCGGCGATCAATACCGTAGCAATGATGACGGCGAACCGGGCGGCACGGCCGGGCGACCGATTCTGGCGGCGATTGAAGCGCAGGATTGCGATCAGGTCGCGGTGCTGGTGATTCGTTGGTACGGCGGTATTCAATTGGGCACGGGCGGCTTGGCCCGGGCTTATGGCGGTGGTGCGAACAAATGCCTGCAAACGGCGGCCAAGGTTGAGTTGATAAGCCGGGTGCCATTGAGTTGTGCTTGCGGGTTTGCCGAATTGGCGTTGGTGAAGTTGCGCGTTGCCGATCTGGGTGGATTGGTGGTGGAGGAAAACTTCACGGCAAACGGGGTTGAATTGAAGTTGGCGGTGGGTGAGGCGCAGATCGAGTTGTTACAAAGCCAGTTGGCGGATTTGAGTCGTGGGCGGATTTTGTTGCAGCGGTGAAGCCAAGATCAAAAGATCGCAGCGTTCCGCAGCTCCTACACGGATCCGTGGTTGTCACGAATTTTGGGGGGTGATTCCGGTTTCGGCGTTTCCATGTAGGAGCTGCCGAAGGCTGCGATCTTTTGGGGCACCCCGAAATTTCTTATTCCACAGAGTTGCCCACATCTGCTGTGCACCCGACTGTGGATAACCTGAGTACATTCCGCTGTAACCCTTCTGTCACGTGGCTTTGCGCGGTTTGTTCACTTTTCGTTCAATTCACCCGACGAAACGAATATTTCAAATAGAAACAGATGGTTAGCGCGGTTTATCACCATTAGAAGAAAGCACTGCAGTGCTTATGCCCGGGTTTGCAGCTTGCGCACAATAACTGTGGAGCAACCTGTGGATAACCCGTTCATGACCGCCGCAGTCGCAGGTTCTGCCTAGCTCCCACGGGTTTGCTCGTTTTTTGATCAGTTGCCGGCGGGCAAAACTGGAGCCCGATCAACGGCTTTGCGCTGAAATGGTGCTGCGAATCCCGCCAATTTTCACCGCAATGCTCTGCGCCGAGCGCACGCAGCCGCAGCCCGCTCGGGTTCCTGACTCAATGGCCAGGAAATTGCTTTATCCACAGGCACAACTTCAAGCAAGTCGAGCCTGTCATGCCAATCGCGCCTCCCCTCCCGCGCCTGCAACTGCGCCACATCAGCAAACTTTATCCCGGCTGTCTGGCCAACGACGCCATCGACCTGAGCATTGCGCCCGGAGAAATTCACGCCCTGCTCGGGGAAAACGGTGCGGGCAAAAGTACCTTGATGAAAATTATCTACGGCGTCACCCAGGCCGACGCCGGGGAAATGCTCTGGCAAGGCCAACGCGTCAACATCCGCAATCCGGCGCAGGCACGGCAGTTGGGCATCGGCATGGTGTTCCAGCATTTCTCGCTGTTCGAAACCCTCAGCGTCGCGCAGAACATAGCGCTGGCGATGGGCGCGAAGGCTGGCACGCCGAAACAACTGGAGCCGAAGATTCGTGAAGTCTCGCGCCGTTATGGCATGGCGCTAGAGCCGGAGCGACTTGTCCTCAGCCTGTCGATCGGCGAGCGCCAGCGCGTGGAAATCATCCGTTGCCTGATGCAGGACATTCGTCTGCTGATCCTCGACGAACCGACGTCAGTGCTGACACCGCAGGAGGCGGATGAATTGTTCATCACCTTGCGCCGTCTCGCCGCCGAGGGCTGCAGCATTCTGTTTATCAGCCACAAGCTCGGCGAAGTTCGGGCGCTGTGTCACAGCGCGACGGTTCTGCGCGGCGGGCGCGTGGCCGGGCATTGCGTACCGGCCGAATGTTCCGATCAGCAATTGGCGCAGTTGATGGTTGGCGAAGCGGCGGCGTTGATTGGCGATTATCCAAAGGTCAGCGGCGGCGCGGCGTTTTTGCAGGTGAACGGCTTGAGCTGGCACAACCCGGACCCGTTTGGTTGTTCGCTGACTGACATTGATGTGCAGGTGCGCAGCGGTGAAATCGTCGGTATCGCTGGGGTCGCCGGTAATGGTCAGGATGAATTGCTGGCCCTGCTCAGCGGCGAACAAACCTTGCCTCGGGCGCAAGCCGCGACCATTCGATTCGCCGAACAACATGTCGCTGATTTACGCCCGGATGCACGGCGCAAACTGGGTTTGGCATTCGTGCCTGCCGAGCGTCTCGGCCACGGCGCGGTGCCGGAATTGAGTCTGGCCGATAACGCCCTCCTCACAGCTTTCCAACAAGGTTTGGTCAGCCACGGTTTGATCGAACGCGGCAAAGTCGAAGCCCTCGCCCAACAGATCATTCAGCGCTTCGGCGTGAAAACCCCGGGCACGCAAACCGCCGCGCGCAGTTTGTCCGGCGGCAACCTGCAGAAATTCATCCTCGGCCGGGAAATCCTTCAGCAACCGAAACTGCTGATCGCCGCGCACCCGACCTGGGGCGTGGACGTCGGCGCTGCCGCGACCATCCACCGCGCGTTGATCGCTTTGCGCGATGCCGGCGCGGCGATTCTGGTGATCTCCGAAGACCTCGACGAACTGTTCCAGATCAGCGACCGCCTCGGCGCCTTGTGTGGCGGACGCTTGTCGGCGCTGCACAACACCACCGATACGCAACTCAGCGACGTCGGCGGCTGGATGGCCGGCCAGTTCGACAACCCACCTTCAGCCGCCACGGTTTAACGGAGTTTTCCACATGCTGCTTTCCCTCGAACCCCGTGGCCAGCAATCGCGCTTGATGTTGTGGTGCTCGCCGTTATTGGCGGCGGCGCTGACGCTCGGTTGTGGCTCGCTGTTGTTTATCGCCCTTGGCCATGACCCATTGCAAACCTTGCACACGCTGCTGATCGCGCCGGTCAGCGACTTGTATGGCGTCTCCGAATTACTGGTCAAAGCGCTGCCGATCCTGCTCTGCGCGCTGGGTCTGGCGGTGGCCTATCAGGCGCGAATCTGGAACATCGGCGCCGAAGGCCAATTACTCCTCGGCGCGCTCGCCGGCAGTGCCTTGGCGGTGAACATCATCGGCATGCAAAGCCGTTGGGCGCTGGTATTTATTCTGCTCACCGGCACCGTCGCAGGCGCGGCGTGGGCCGGGCTGACCGCGTGGTTGCGCACGCGCTTCAATGCCAACGAAATCCTCACCAGCATCATGCTCAATTACATCGCCCTGAACCTGCTGCTGTTCTGCGTGCACGGGCCGTTGAAAGATCCCGCCGGCTTCAACTTTCCCGAATCGGCGATGTTCGGCGATGCCAGCCGTTTACCGTTGTTGATGGAGGATGGCCGCGTGCACGCCGGGGTGTATTTCGCCCTGCTCGCACTGGTCGCGGTGTGGGTGTTGTTGCAGAAAAGCTTTGTCGGTTTCCAGATCAAAGTGCTCGGGCTGGACAAGCGTGCGGCGGGGTTTGTCGGCTTTCGCGAGAAGCGGCTGATCTGGCTGGCGCTGTTGATCAGCGGCGGATTGGCCGGGCTTGCGGGAGTCTGCGAAGTCACCGGGCCGATTGGCCAATTGGTGCCGCAGGTGTCACCGGGTTACGGCTATGCGGCGATTACCGTGGCGTTTCTTGGGCGACTCAATCCGATCGGGATTCTGTTTTCCAGCCTGTTGATGGCGCTGCTGTATATCGGTGGCGAAAGCGCACAAATGACGATGAATCTGCCGCAAGCGATCACCCAATTGTTTCAGGGAATGATGCTGTTTTTCCTGCTCGCCTGTGACGTGCTGATCCTCTATCGGCCACGCCTGAACCTGCGCTGGGTAAAGCGCACGTCGACCACCGCCGTAACCGCCGGAGCGCTGTGATGGATATCGATCTGTTGAGCAATATTTTCTACGCCATGGTGCGTTGCGGCACGCCCCTGTTGCTGGTGGCGTTGGGTGAGCTGATCTGCGAGAAGAGCGGCGTGCTCAACCTTGGGCAGGAAGGGATGATGCTGTTTGGCGCGGTGATCGGTTTTATCGTCGCGCTGAACAGCGGCAACCTGTGGCTTGGGGTGTTGTTGGCGATGTTGGCAGGGATGTTGTTGTCGTCACTGTTTGCGCTGGTGGCGCTGGTGTTCAATGCCAATCAAGTGGCGACCGGTTTGGCTCTGACGATTTTTGGTGTCGGACTGTCGACCTTTGTCGGCGCGGCCTGGGTGGGTAAACCGCTGGCGGGTTTTGAGCCGTTGGCGATTCCTTGGCTGAGTGAAATTCCGCTGATCGGGCGGATGCTGTTTGCTCAGGATCTGCTGGTGTATCTGTCGTTCGCGCTGTTTGCGCTAGTGGCGTGGGTGATCATCAAAAGTCGTGTCGGGTTGATTATTCAGGCCGTGGGCGAGAACCCGGATGCAGCGAGTGCGATGGGCTTGCCGGTGTTGACCGTGCGTACCTTGGCGGTGCTGTTTGGCGGGGCAATGGCCGGGTTGGCCGGGGCTTATTTGTCGCTGGCGTATACGCCGATGTGGGCGGAAAACATGACTGCCGGGCGTGGCTGGATCGCCTTGGCGCTGGTGGTGTTTGCCAGTTGGCGAGTGTGGCGGTTGTTGCTCGGGGCGTATCTGTTTGGCCTCGCCAGCATCCTGCATTTGGTCGCGCAGGGGTTGGGGCTGGCGATTCCGTCGAGTTTGCTGGCGATGCTGCCGTATGTGGCGACGATTGTGGTGCTGGTGTTGTTGTCGCGGGATGCGCTGCGGACGCGGTTGTATGCGCCGGTTTCGTTGGGGCAGCCGTGGCAGGCGGGGCATTGATGCGGTGACCTTGTTGGCCCTATCGCGAGCAGGCTCACTCCTACATTGGATCGGATTCACAATTCCCTTGTAGGAGTGAGCCTGCTCGCGATGGCTGTTCAACAGGCAACACCTGAGCAATGCCCCACGCTAACTCGAAGACCAGAAAAACCAGCAAAATCGAACTGGCGCCGTGCAGCAAGGCATACCCCTGCCAAGCCGCAAACAAAAATCTGGCCACCGCGTCATACCTTCCATAACGCGCCTGCGGATCGCGAATCCGCAGCACCGCCCAAACACATACCACCGAACCCAACAGATTCGCCATCAACATGTGCACAGGCTGAAACGCCGGCAATTCGCCGGGTAAATCCAGCGCACTCAACAACTCATGCACAAGCGCAAAACTCCAAGGCGTGGCAAACGCTGCCGTGACGATCAAGTCATACCAGGCACTGCCGCGCACCACGTTGCGATACTGCGTTGAAGTCCACATCATCCATGCTCCAGAAATTCAGGGAGCAAGCACGGTAAAGCCTGGAGTATGCTCCAGGGTCAATACCTCTTTTGAGAGCCAGCATGCGCATCGGTGAATTAGCCCAGGCCAGCGCCGTCAGCCGTGACACCCTGCGTTTCTACGAGCAGCGTGGGTTGATCGCGGCGCAACGCAGTGCCAACGGTTATCGCGAATATCCGCCGGAGATGGTGCAACTGGTGCTCTACATCAAAACCGCGCAGCGCCTGGGATTTACCCTCGGCGAGATCGGCGACAGCGTTGCCGCATTGTGGAACGTGCCCGACCCGGACAACGCCGTGGCGCAGTTGCTGCGCGACAAACTGCAATTGATCGAAACCCGCATGAGCGAACTCGACGCGTTGCGTCAGGAGCTGCAACTTCGGCTCGGTCAGGCCTGTCCATTGAATCCATGATCCTCATTCATCAAGGAAGCCCATCATGTCTGCAAAAAACGCACTGATCATCGGCGCCTCCCGGGGCCTTGGCCTCGGTCTGGTGAAAACCCTGCTGGCCGATGGCTGGGAAGTCACCGCCACCGTGCGCAATCCGCAAAACGCCGAGGCGCTGCAAGTGCTGGGCAAGGTGCGGATCGAGAAGCTCGACATGGACGACCAGCAAGCGGTCATTGCTCTGAGCCAACAGCTCAAGGGCGAAACCTTCGACTTGCTGTTCGTCAACGCCGGGGTCAAAGGCCCGGCCGATCAGACCCCGGGCGGCGCGACACTGGCTGAAGTCGGTCAGTTGTTTTTCACCAACGCGGTGGCGCCGATCAATCTGGCTCAGCGTTTTGCCGGGCAGATTCGTGATGGCAGCGGTGTGCTGGCGTTCATGAGTTCCGGGCTGGGCAGCGTGACGGTGCCAGACGCACCTGAGCTGGCGTTGTACAAGGCGAGCAAGGCTGCGCTGAATTCGATGACCAACAGTTTTATCACGCAATTGGGCGAGCGGAAGATGACGGTGTTGTCGCTGCATCCGGGCTGGGTGAAGACCGATATGGGTGGTGAAGGTGCCGACCTTGACGTGGAAACCAGCACTCGCGGGCTGGTTGATCAGGTGAATGCGTACACCGGCAAGGGCGGGCACCACTTCATCAACTACAAGGGTGAAACCATCCCCTGGTAAGCATACAAATCCCCTGTAGGAGTGAGCCTGCTCGCGATAGCGGTGTGTCATTCAGCAAAAGTGTTGCCTGATACACCGCTATCGCGAGCAGGCTCACTCCTACAAGGGACCGTGGTGAATGGTCGGGTTGGGCTTGCCCGGCAAGCGCTTTTGTTTGAAACTGCGCACCTCGTCCTCGCGGCGACCCTGGATCAGCAGACAGGGCATCACTGAGCTGGCAACCCTGAACCCCATTTTCAGAGGAGCCGGCAACATGCCCGCGACCCGTACCTGGTTAAAAAATCCCCTCGCCATTTTCACTTCCAACGAGCTCGATGCCCGTGGCGGTCTTGTCGTGCAAGACGGTGTCATCGTCGAAGTCCTCGCCGCTGGCCAGCAGCCGTCGGCGCCGTGCAATGCAGTGTTCGATGCCCGCGAGCATGTGATCCTGCCGGGCCTGATCAACACCCACCATCACTTCTATCAAACGCTGACTCGCGCCTGGGCACCGGTGGTCAATCAGCCGTTGTTCCCGTGGTTGAAAACCCTGTACCCGGTGTGGGCGCGCCTGACACCGGAAAAACTCGCACTCGCCACCAAAGTCGCTTTGGCCGAGCTGTTGCTGTCGGGCTGCACCACCGCTGCCGACCACCACTATCTGTTCCCGGACGGCCTGGAAAACGCCATCGACGTGCAAGTCGAAACCGTGCGTGAACTGGGCATGCGCGCCATGCTCACTCGCGGTTCGATGAGCCTCGGCGAGAAGGACGGCGGCCTGCCGCCGCAGCAGACCGTGCAGGAAGGTCAGGTGATTCTCGACGACAGTCAGCGCCTGATTCACGAGTACCACGAGCGTGGCGACGGCGCGCAGATCCAGATCGCACTGGCGCCGTGCTCGCCGTTCTCGGTGACCCCGGAAATCATGTCGGCCAGCGCCGAACTGGCGAACAAGCTCGACGTACGCCTGCACACGCATTTGGCCGAAACCCTCGACGAAGAAGATTTCTGCCTGCAGCGTTTCGGCCTGCGCACCGTTGATTACCTGGACAGCGTCGGCTGGCTCGGTCCGCGCACATGGCTGGCCCACGGCATCCATTTCAACCCGGATGAAATCGCTCGTCTCGGCGAGGCTGGCACCGGTATCTGCCATTGCCCGAGCTCGAACATGCGTCTGGCTTCCGGCATCTGCCCAAGTATCGATCTGACTGACGCGGGCGCGTTGTTTGGTCTGGGAGTCGACGGTTCGGCGTCCAACGATGCGTCGAACATGATTCTCGAAGCGCGTCAGGCGTTGTACATACAGCGTCTGCGTTATGGCGCCGAGAAGATCACTCCGGAACGCGTGCTGGGCTGGGCGACCAAGGGTTCGGCGAGCTTGTTGGGCCGTACCGATATTGGTGAGATTGCCGTGGGCAAGCAGGCGGATCTGGCGTTGTTCAAGCTCGATGAGCTGCGCTTCTCCGGCAGCCATGATCCGATTTCGGCGCTGTTGTTGTGCGGCGCCGATCGTGCGGATCGGGTGATGATTGGTGGTAAGTGGCGTGTGGTGGATGGCCAGGTTGAAGGGCTGGATCTGAAGGGCCTGATCGCCGACCACAGCCAGGCGGCTCGCCAACTGATCGCCGGTACCTGATACACCGCCGTTCAAAACTGTGGGAGCGAGCCTGCTCGCGAAGAGAGAGTGTCAGACAACATGTTTGTTGAATGACACACCGCTTTCGCGAGCAGGCTCGCTCCCACATTGGTTTCTGTCAGCCTCAAAGGCCCAGCAGGGACAACATGATGAACGTCGCGAACAGCACGAAGTGAGTCATGCCTTCGATGGCATTGGTCTCACCGTCATTGAGGTTGATCGCGCTGACGATCAGCGTGATGAAGATCATCACCGTCTGCACCGGCGTCATCGCCATTTGAAACGGCTGGCCGGTGTACAGCGCCATCGCTTCCATCACCGGCACCGTCAGAATCACCGTCGACAGTGACGCGCCCATCGCAATGTTGACCACCGACTGCATGCGGTTGGCCAACGCTGCACGCAACGCGGTCAAAATCTCCGGCGCCGCAGAAATCGCCGCCACCAGAATCGCCGTGATCACCGGTGGTGCCCCGGTGCCTTCCAGACCCAGATCGAGGGTCTTCGACATCACTTCGGCCAGTGCACCGATCACCACAATGCCAAACACCAGAATGCCGATCGACAGGCCGATGCTCGGCGCTTTCGCCTGCGCGCCCAGCGGTTCTTTCTTGCGGCGTTTGTCTGGGTAGCTGTAGCTGAAAAAATAACTGTGCGGGCCGACCTGCATGCGCAGAAACAGCGCGTAAAGCACCACCATTGCACCGATGGTGAACGCCGAATAAATCTTCCAGTTGGCCTCGGGAATGAACTCCGGCACCACCATCGACACGCCCATGGCGGTGAGGATCATCACACTGTAGCTGCGCGCCGAATCGTCGTTGTACGACTGCTCGCCATGTTTGATCCCGCCCATCAGCGCGGCGAGGCCGAGGATGCCGTTGATGTCGAGCATCACGGCCGAATAGATCGTGTCACGCACCAGCGTGGGCGATGCTTCGTTGCTCATCATGATCGCGAGGATCACCACTTCGACCAGAACAGCCGCGAGGGTGAGGATCATCGTGCCGTAAGGGTCGCCGACCTTTTCGGCGAGCAGTTCTGCGTGATGGGCGACGCGCATCGAGGCGGCGACGATGAACGCGATCAGCGCCAGGCCGGCAGTCAGCGCGACGATCTGGCCGCTGTGCAGCATCCAGTGTTCCAACGGATAGGCGACGCACGCGGCGATGACGGCCAGTAGCAGAAAGCTTTCTTGCTTGAGGATTGTAAACATAACGGGCCTTTTGCCGAAGAGTGCGAATGAGCTACTGACTGCGGGGCGGCGCTAACGTTTCGTTACACCTTAGCGCACCAAGCGTTGGCGTGAACTCGCGGACTTGCACTGCGTTGGTTCTGACGCTGAAAAGATCGCAGCCTTCGGCAGCTCCTACAGGTTGCGCATTCCCATGTAGGAGCTGCCGAAGGCTGCGATCTTTTTTGTTTGTTGTCCTGTTGGTCAGCAATTTGCATTGGCCCTGACCACACACAACAAAATGGAGCTCCAATTCATGCAAATACGTCCGCTGCACAAACTGCTGTGCGCCGCCCTCGGTCTGGGGATCAGTCTAAGCGCCAGCGCTGCCGATCCGCTGAAGGTCGGTTTCGTCTACATCGGCCCGATCGGTGACCACGGCTGGACGTATCAGCATGAGCAGGGACGCAAGGCTCTCGCAGAAAAACTCGGTACGCAGATCACCACCAACTACGTCGAGAACGTCGCTGAGGGCGCCGACGCCGAGCGGGTGATTCGCAACATGGCCAAGGACAAGTACGACCTGATCTTCACCACCTCGTTTGGCTACATGAACCCGACGTTGAAAGTCGCCAAGCAATTTCCCAAGGTGACCTTCGAACACGCCACCGGCTACAAACAGGACAAGAACCTCGGCACCTATCTGGCGCGCACTTACGAGGGGCGTTATGTCGGCGGTTTCCTCGCGGCGAAGATGACCAAGACCAAGAAAATCGGTTACGTCGCTTCGTTCCCGATCCCCGAGGTGATCCGCGATATCAACTCGATTCAACTGGCCTTGAACAAGTACAACCCGGGCACCGAGATCAAAGTGGTGTGGGTCAACTCGTGGTTCGATCCGGGCAAGGAAGCCGATGCCGCCAACGCGCTGATCGATCAGGGCGTCGACGTGGTGTTCCAGCACACCGACAGCCCGGCGCCGATTCAAGCCGCCGAACGGCGTGGCGTGTACGCAGTGGGTTACGCCTCGGACATGGCGCACTTCGGGCCGAAAGCAGTACTGACCTCGATCGTCAACGACTGGGCGCCGCACTATATTCAGGCGACGCAAAGCGTGATCGACCACACCTGGAAATCCCAGGATTACTGGGGCGGGTTGAAGGAGGGCACGGTTGAACTGCCAATCAGCGATCTAGTGCCAGCGCCGGTGAAAGCCGAGGCCGAGCAGATCATTGCCGACATCAAGAGCGGCGCATTTCAGCCGTTTACCGGGCCGATCAAGGATCAGGTCGGCGTGGAGAAAATCCCGGCGGGCGTGAGCGCGACGAATGCGGAACTGGCGTCGATGAACTATTACGTTGAAGGCATGAAGGCTGAGATGCCGAAGTAATTTCAGTCATACCACCATCCCTTGTAGGAGTGAGCCTGCTCGCGATAGCGGTGGGTCATTCAGCAAAAGTGTCGCCTGATACACCGCTATCGCGAGCAGGCTCACTCCTACATTTGATCTTCAGCGTATTCAAGGATTGTGTATGGATCAGCTTCCGATCATCGATATCAGCCCGCTCTATTCCGCCGACGAAAACGCCTGGCCCGCCGTGGCCGAGCAAATCGACCACGCCTGCCGCGAATGGGGTTTCTTCTACATCAAGGGTCATCCGATTTCCGCGCAGCGCATCGACGCGATGCTCGATCACACCCAACGTTTTTTCGCCCTGCCCGCAGCGGAAAAACTCAAGATCGACATCACCCAGACGCGCCACCATCGCGGCTACGGCGCCATCGCCACCGAGCAACTCGACCCAAGCAAACCCAGCGATCTGAAAGAAACCTTCGACATGGGTCTGCACCTGCCGGCCAACCATCCTGATGTACTCGCGGAAAAACCGTTGCGCGGGCCGAACCGTCATCCGGCGCAAACCGGATGGGCGGAGTTGATGGAGCAGCACTACCTCGACATGCAGGCCCTCGCGCAAACCTTGTTGCGGGCGATGACCGTCGCGCTGAACATCGAACGCGACTTCTTCGACAGCCGCTTCAACGAACCCGTCAGCGTTCTGCGCATGATCCATTACCCACCGCGCCACACCGCCAGCTCCACCGAGCAGCAAGGCGCCGGCGCGCACACCGATTACGGCTGCATCACCCTGCTCTATCAGGACAGCGCCGGTGGCTTGCAGGTCAAAAATGTGAGGGGTCAATGGATCGACGCGCCGCCGATCGAGGGCACGTTCGTGGTCAACCTCGGCGACATGATGGCGCGCTGGAGCAATGATCGTTATCGCTCAACGCCGCACCGGGTGATCAGCCCGCTCGGGGTCGATCGCTATTCGATGCCGTTCTTCGCCGAGCCGCACCCGGACACGCGCATCGAATGCCTGCCGGGTTGTCAGGACGCACTGCATCCAGCGAAATATCCGACCACCACCTGCGCCGAATTCCTGTTGTCGCGCTTCGCCGATACCTACGCCTATCGCCGCGAGCAAGAAACCGTGTGATGGATCGCTTGGTCAGGTTTTGCCAATTGTTTCGACGCGCATCTGTAGAATGCCGTCATTGCACCTGATGAGAAAAGAATATGTACGACTGGCTCAACGCCTTGCCCAAGGCTGAACTGCACCTGCATCTGGAAGGCTCGCTGGAGCCTGAGTTGCTGTTCGCCCTGGCCGAGCGCAACAAGATCGCCCTGCCGTGGAACGACGTGGAAACCCTGCGCAAGGCTTACGCCTTCAACAATCTGCAGGAATTCCTCGACCTGTATTACCAGGGCGCCGACGTGTTGCGCACCTCGCAGGATTTCTACGACCTGACCTGGGCCTACCTGCTGCGCTGCAAGGCACAGAACGTGATTCACACCGAACCGTTCTTCGACCCGCAGACCCACACCGACCGGGGTATCCCGTTTGAAGTGGTGCTCAACGGCATCGCGGCGGCATTGAAGGATGGCGAGCAACAACTGGGCATCACCAGCGGCTTGATCCTCAGCTTCCTGCGCCACCTGAGCGAAGAAGAAGCGGAGAAAACCCTTGATCAGGCGCTGCCGTTCCGTGACGCGTTTGTCGCGGTCGGTCTGGACAGTTCCGAGATGGGTCACCCGCCGAGCAAGTTCCAGCGGGTATTTGACCGAGCCCGCCACGAAGGCTTCCTGACCGTTGCCCACGCCGGCGAAGAAGGCCCGCCGGAGTACATCTGGGAAGCCATCGACCTGCTGAAAATCCAGCGTATCGACCATGGCGTACGCGCCATCGAAGACGAGCGCCTGATGCAGCGGATCATCGACGAGCAGATCCCGTTGACCGTGTGCCCGCTGTCGAACACCAAGCTTTGCGTGTTCGATCACATGTCGCAGCACAACATTCTCGACATGCTCGAGCGTGGCGTAAAGGTCACGGTGAACTCCGATGACCCGGCGTACTTCGGTGGTTATGTGACCGAGAACTTCTACGCGCTGCATGAGCATTTGGGCATGACCCAGGATCAGGCCAAGCGTTTGGCGCAGAACAGCCTCGATGCGCGTCTGGTAAAACCATAAGCAACACCGAAGTACCCATGTGGGAGCGAGCCTGCTCGCGAAGAGGGAGTGTCAGTTAACATTTTCGTTTAATGACACTCCACTTTCGCGAGCAGGCTCGCTCCCACAATTGGTTCTTTGTTTAGCCCGGAATTTGGCTTTCAGTCAGCTCTTCCAGGGTTTTCCCCCGCGTCTCCATCCCGAACAGCCACACCACCCCCGCCGCTATCGCGAAACACGCCGCCCCCAGCGCGAACACCCCGCCCTGCCCGGTAATCGGGAACACCAGCCCGGTCACCAACGGCCCGAGCAGCGAGCCGACCCGGCCAATTGCCGAGGCAAAGCCCGAGCCTGTCGCCCGTGCCGACGTCGGATACAGCTCCGGCGTGTAGGTGTAAAGCACCGCCCACATGCCGAACAGGAAAAACTGCATCAACAGCCCGGTGCTGATCAGCAGCGCCACGTTGCCGCCAAACACCGCACTCTGCCCGTACAGAAACGCCATCACCCCACCACCGAGCAAGGTGACGATGCACACCGGTTTGCGCCCCCAACGCTCGACCAACCACGCCGCCATGAGAAAGCCGGGAATCCCGCCAAGGGAAATCAGCACCGTGTAATACACCGACTGCGTCACGGCAAAACCCGACTGTTGCAGCAAGGCACTCAGCCACGACGTCAGCCCGTAAAAGCCAAGCAGCGCAAAAAACCACAGACTCCAGATCATCGTCGTGCGCTGGCGATACTGCGGCGACCAGATCTGCTTGAGTGCCGCAAAGAAGTTGCCCGGCGGCGTCACCGTGCGCGGCAAACGAATCGGTTCCGGCAGTGCCGCGCCGCCCAGCGATTTGCGCACCCGCGCCTCGATGCCGTTCAAAACCTTGTCCGCAGCGGCATCGCGCCCTGCCTGCTCCAGCCAGCGCGGTGACTCGGGAATGAAAAAGCGGATCGCCAGCACAAACACCGCCGGCACTGCCAACACCAGAAAGATGTCGCGCCAGCCAATCAAAGGCAGCAGAAAGTAAGACAGTACGCCGGCCGCCACGAAACCGAGCGGCCAGAAACCATCCATCAACGCGATGTAACGCCCGCGTCGTTGCGCCGGAATCAGCTCGGACAGCATCGATTGGGCGATGGGGAACTCCATGCCCATGCCAATTCCCAGCAAGATGCGGAACAGCGTCAGCGTCTCGACCGTTTGCGCCGTCGAGCACAGATAACTGGCCACGCCCCACAGCACGATGCTCCACTGAAACACCGGTTTACGCCCGAAGCGATCGGCGAGCATGCCAGACAGCGACGCCCCCAGCACCATGCCGAAAAAACTCGAACTGGCGAGCAATCCCGCTTGCGCACTGCTCAGGCCGAACTCGGCTTTGATCGAGCCGAGCAAGAACGTCATCATCGCCAGATCCATGGAGTCGAAGAAAAACGCCAGGGCAATGATGATGAAAATGATCCGGTGATAACCGCTGATTGGCAGTCGCTCCAAGCGCTCTGCCGCGCTGTAGCCGTGTGTATCCATGGCGCCTCCCCCTCCGAAATATCCCCGGATCGAGTGTGCGCGATAGCGCCCAGGCGTTGGTGCTGGATGCGACCTGTTCGCAGCCGTGAACGACGCCAGAAGTGCTGACGTCGAATGCGATTGCTCTAGAACGCCATTTCCAGCTCGGTTTCCTTGGCGAAGCGGTGCAATTCGCGCTGGCCGGTGGCCGTCAATTGCAAGGCTCTTGAGTCGTTGGGCAATGTCAGCCAACCGGACTGCATGAACAGCTGCAACAACGCTGCGCCGAGTGAGCCACCCATGTGCGGACGGCGCTCGCTCCAGTCCGGACAAGCGCACGCCACTTGTACGTTGCGATGAGCCAGCGCTTGAATGAACACACCGCGCCCAGCCAACAATTTCGCCCCTTTGTGGGTCACCACGACGCGTTGTTCAAGCTGTTCGATCCAACCGGCATCGAGCATCCGCTGATACAGATCCGCCGCCAGCGTACCGCCCAGATGGTCATCGCAAAAACGCGCGCGCAACAATGAGGACGGCGCGGTCTGCGGTTTGGCCATGGGGGTGGTGCGCTTGAATACCTCGGGAATCTCCCTTGGAGCACTGGCGATGGTAGCGCTGGCCAGCGCTTCTATCGCAGCGCCGACCTCCGGTGCCGAGAGACGGAAAAACCGTTTGCGACCACGGACTTCGACCTTCAACAGACCACCCGTGGAAAGCCGCGCCAAGTGCGCGCTGGCCGACGACGTCGACAGCCCTGCCAGTAGCGCAAGCTCCTCGGTTTGCCGGGCCGAGCCATCCATCAACGCCCACATCATCGCGCTGCGCTTGGGGTCGGCCAGCAACGTGGCGATCTGGCTGATGCAAGGTGCATGTTCCATGTGTTCACTCCCTGTTGAATCGTATCGTCTACTGCTCGGAGACATCTTGGCCGGTAATGAGTCATCGGCCAAGACGCGAAAATCGCCATGAACCGGGGCAAGGCAGGCCACTGACGCAGCCTGCTCCGGCACAGAACCCGCAGCAGTTGCGCGACCATCACTCGAATACTGGCGACGCGGTGCGAGGGTCTCCGGGCCGGGGTGTCGGTGCTGGCATGAGGCGGGCGCTAGTATAAGCGGGTTAGCTCCCGCGTCCCGCGCCGGGGCCTGCGCAGGTGGTGATTGTTCCTGACAGAAATTTCTCTATTTACCTGCGACTAATGATCAACTTTCGGAAAAGCGGGAAATTGACTACTCAAATCAGCGCATCGGCTGGCGAGCATTTCCCTCAGTAGGTTCACCGGCTTACTCAATTGAGCGCGATGGGCGCACAACAAATTCAGCGGTGCGCGCTCACACAGCAACTCCGGCAGCAGCACTTTGAGACGCCCGGCCAGCACATCGGCGCCCACGTCCAGCCACGACTTGTAGGCAATTCCGGCGCCAGCCACCGCCCACAGGCGCACAACGTCGGCGTCATCGCTGAAACGGTCGCCACTGACGGTCAGGCCGACTTCACGTTTACCGTCGTGAAAACTCCAATGGTCATGAACCCGGCTGCCGAGCATGTACAACAGGCAGTTGTGCTGAGCCAATTGCTCGAGCTGACGCGGTTCGCCGTGCCGGGCCAGATACGCCGGCGAGGCGCACAGCACACGACGATTGTTCGGGGCGATGGGCAATGCGACCAGGCTTGAGTCTTCCGGCTCGCCATAACGCAAGGCGACGTCCACCGGTTGCCGAAACAGATCGGCGATGCGGTCGCCAAGCAGCAAACGCACGGTCAGCTTCGGGTGCTCGCGCTGGAACTCATCGAGCCACGGCAGCAACAGGTTGCGGCCGAAGTCCGAAGGCGCCGACAACTGCAACACCCCGCTGACCTGATCCTGCCCGCTGGCCAGCAAGCGCCGGCCTTCATCGAGGTTGCTCAACGCCGCGCGGGCGTATTCGAGAAAGCCCTCACCCTCGGCCGTCAGACGCAAACTGCGGGTCGAACGCGCGAGCAACCGCGCGCCGAGTTGTTGTTCGATTCGCTTTAACGCCGCACTGGCCACGGCCGCAGACATGTCCATTACTCGCGCAGCCGCCGACAGACTGCCCAGATCCGCCGCCCGGACAAACAACTGCAAGTCATCGAAACGCAGCATGCTCAGCCTCGATTATCAAAAAAATATTGAAAGAGACTGCTCTTTTAGCCGGTTTTATCTCGCAGAGAAATAGCCAATCATCTCTCCATCACATTCATCCCGCTTCCCTGGAGCCGAGCATGTCCCAGCCATTCACCGCTATCGCCACCCTGGTTGCCAAACCGGGCCAACAGGATCTCCTCGAACAGGGTCTACGCGCCTTGGTTGAACCGAGCCGCGCCGAGGACGGTTGCAGCCAGTACGACTTGCACCGCGACCTCGCCGACCCGCAGGTGTTTTATGTGATCGAACACTGGGCCAGCGAAGCGATTCTCGAGGCGCACAACAACAGCGCGCACTTTCAGCATTTCCAGGCCAGCGCCGGCCACACCATCGAACACTTCCAGCTCAAGCGCCTCGGCGCGATTGCCTGATTCCTTCTGCTATTACCTGTACGGAGCCATTCATGAAAGCCATCGCCTATTACGCTTCCTTGCCGATCAGCGACGCCCAATCCCTGCAAGACATCGAACTGCCAGAACCGGTCGCCGGCCCGCGCGACGTGCTGGTGGAAGTCAAAGCCATCTCGGTCAACCCGGTCGACACCAAAGTTCGGCAGAACGTGGCGCCGGAAAACGGCGCGGCGAAAGTGCTGGGCTGGGACGTCGCCGGTGTGGTCAAGGCTGTTGGTAGCGAAGTGACATTGTTCAAGACCGGCGACAAGGTCTTTTACGCCGGCTCCATCGCCCGTGCCGGCGGTAACAGCGAACTGCACGTGGTGGATGAACGCATCGTCGGCCATATGCCGAAATCCCTCGGTTTTGCCGACGCTGCCGCACTGCCACTGACCGCGATCACCGCGTGGGAATTGTTGTTCGAACGCCTGCAGATCCGCGAAAGCAAAACCAACGAAGATCAGAGCCTGCTGATCGTCGGTGCCGCCGGCGGGGTTGGCTCGATCCTCACGCAATTGGCCAAACAACTGACAGGCCTGAAGGTGATCGGCACCGCTTCCCGCGAGCAGACCCGCGATTGGGTCAAAGAGCTGGGCGCCGATCTGGTCATTGATCACAGCCAGCCGCTGAGCGAAGAGCTCAAGCGCGCCGGGATCGACAGCGTGACTCACGTCGCCAGCCTGACCCAGACCGATCAGCACCTCGATCAATTGGTCGAAGCCTTGGCGCCGCAGGGCAAACTGGCATTGATCGATGATCCGAAGTCGCTGGACGTAAGCAAACTCAAGCGCAAAAGCCTGTCGCTGCACTGGGAGTTCATGTACACCCGCTCGCTGTTCGAAACGCCGGACATGATCGAGCAGCACAAACTGCTCAATCGCGTGGCGGAGCTGATTGATGCCGGAACCTTGAAGACTACGGTGGGCGAGCATTTCGGCACGATCAATGCGGCGAACCTGCGCCGCGCCCATGAGTTGCTGGAAAGTGGCAAAGCCAAGGGGAAAATTGTTTTAGAAGGTTTCTAAGATCAAAAGATCGCAGCCTTCGGCAGCTCCTACAGGGGCTGCCGGAGGTTTTTTGCCGTCAGTCCGATGCTTGACCGTTGTCACAATTGCGATCGTATTCAGGTCTACAATCGAAGCCTCTGCGATACATCTTTTACGCAAGGGAGGTCAGCAATGAAGATCCTGATAAAAGAAGTGGCAAAGTCTCAATGGCAGGTTCGTCTGGACCAACACGCCGTGACATTCCGCAGTGAAGCCGAAGCACTGGCCTTCACCCGCACCCTCGAAGCGCGACTTTGCGCGCCCCATCAGATTCCCGACCGCAGCCAGCAGCGCGCCGCCGGCTGAGGTTATTTATGCCTCGGCCTGAGCTTGCGCCAGTGCCCGGGCATTCTGCAGACGGCGGGTGAGCAGCGCCACGCACACCACCAGCAAACCGCACAGGCTGATGACTATTGCCATCGGCACGGCGGTGCCGTCGTGCAACACCCCCACTAGCGCCGAAGCACCAGCGGCGACACTGAATTGCATGCAGCCGAGCAGTGCCGAAGCACTGCCGGCCCGTGCGCCCTGACCGTTCATCGCGCAGGCAGCGGCATTCGGGCTGATGCAACCCAGGCTCGATACGCAGATGAACAGGGGAATCAGCAGCGGCCACAAGGATTCGGTGTGCATTGCGCTGACCGCGAGCAACGCTAGCCCGGCAGCGAAATACACCCACACTGCCCGCGACAACAGGAACGCCGGGCCGCGCTTGGCCAACATCCGCGCGTTGACCTGCGCCACCAGAATGAACCCCGCCGCGTTGGTGCCGAACAGCCAGCCGAAATGCTCGGCCGGCACGCCATACAGTTTGATGAAGATAAACGGCGAACCGGCGATGTAGGCAAACATCCCGGCGATGGCGATGCCGCCAGTCAGAGCATGGCCGAGGTAAACCCGGTCCTTGAGCAAGCGACCGTACTGACGCAGCGCGCCGGACAACGGCTGGCGAGGCATGTGCGCCGGCATACTTTCCGGCAGGCCCAGCGCCACGGCCAAACCGGCCAGCGCGCTGAACCCGGTCAGCACCAGGAAAATCGACTGCCAGCCGGTGGTGTTGACCAGCAGACCGCCGAGCATCGGCGCCAGAATCGGCGCCAGGCCCATCACCAGCATCAATTGCGAGAAGACTTTCGCCGAGCCCACCGCGTCGCACTTGTCGCTGACCACCGCCCGGGAAATCACCATCCCTGCACAGCCTCCAAGTGCCTGGACGAAACGCGCGCCGATCAACCATTCCAGATTTGGCGCATAAGCACAGGCCAGGGATGCCAGGGTGAACAGCGTGAGCCCGACCAGTAATGGAATGCGTCGGCCAAAGCGATCCGCCACCGGGCCATAAGCCAGTTGGCCAATCGACAACCCGGCGAAATACGCCGCCAGCGTCATCTGCACGTGTTTCTCATCGGTGCCGAACGCCAGCGCCATCGAGGGAAAGGCAGGTAAATAGAAGTCGATCGCCAAGGGCCCGAAGGCGGTCAAGGCACCGAGAATCAGAATGGTACGGAAGTTCATCAGGCATCCAGGTTGGCAAGTCGGCAGCCCGACAGTCTAGCCGCGCCCGGACGCCTTGAACATTCCGATAGCTCGCTAACTATAAAACTTCAGACGAGTTTCACTGCGTAGCCTTCTTCGCTGATCGCCTCGATGACCTGATCGCTGGTCAACGCACTCTCAACGCCTACCTCTTTCGCCGCCAGATCGACCCGCACACTGGCCGCCGGATCTTTGGCCTGAACTGCGCTGGTGATGGCTTTGACGCAGTGACCGCAGGACATGCCTTGAACGTTGAACACTTGCATGGAATGACTCCTTTGAGTGAGGTTGCCGGCAGTTTCGAGCTTGCCACGATGGCAAGGTCAAGTTCTTCAATAAACTGCCGGGCTGGCAATCGGCGCCGCGCTCGGCCAAGCTGCGTACATCAATGACTCGATTCAGGAGATTCAGCCATGCGCTGGTCAGCTTTCAGCCTGTTTGGCTTTCTCAGTCTCTTTGCCGCCGTTCCTACAGTGCAAGCCGCTGGTGAGGATTACGGCGTTCTGATCATCTCCCGCGAGCGCCTGGAAGTGGCAACCTCCTGCGAAATCGGTGTGTATATCCAGGATCAGCTGTCGGCGCGCCTGTTTCAGGAACAGAGCACGTCTTTCAACCTGCCACCGGGCACTGTATCGCTGCGTCTGAAACTACTGCCGGGGCAGGTACCGGGTTGCAATCCGGGCTTGCTCGCACCGGGTTCGCAGGAAATAAAACTGCAGGCGGGCGATGTGCAGAAGTACCGGATCGCGATGACACAGGAAGGCGTGTACCTGAAGCGCGCCGATCTCGGCTATTAAGCAAATACAAACCTGTGGGAGCGAGCCTGCTCGCGAATACGGTGTGTCATTCAGCGATGATGTTGACTGACCCACCGCTTTCGCCAGCAGGCTCGCTCCCACAGTTGGTTTTGCGGCGCGTCAAAGAATGGCGCTTGACCTTGCCCGCATGGCAAGGTTGATCCTTGTAGGTATCTACTACAGGGAGTACGACCGATGTCCGATTCCATCACTTTCGACCTGCCGATTGCCGGCATGACCTGCGCCAGTTGTGCCGGGCGTGTCGAGCGGGCCTTGAGCAAAGTCAGCGGCGCCAGTGCCGTCAGCGTCAATCTCGCCACCGAGCAGGCCCGTGTGCAAGCGCCGGGCGACAGTCTGCCGGCGTTGATGGACGCGGTCGAACGTGCCGGTTACAGCGTCCCGCAGCAGACTATCGAATTGAATATCGAAGGCATGACCTGCGCGTCCTGCGTCGGTCGCGTCGAACGCGCCCTGAGCAAAGTCCTCGGGGTGAAAAGTGTCAGCGTTAACCTGGCCAACGAACGTGCGCACCTCGAATTGCTCGGTCAGGTCGATTCGCAAACCCTGCTCGACGCCGTGAGCAAGGCCGGCTACTCGGCCAGCGTCTGGCAAGCCGAACACCCACAAACCGATAAACAACAACAGCGCCTGAAACATGAACGCTGGGCACTGATCTGCGCGATCGCCCTCGCCCTGCCGCTGGTGGCGCCGATGTTGCTGCAACCGTTCGGCATCCACTGGATGCTCCCGGCATGGGCGCAATTCGCCCTCGCCACGCCCGTGCAGTTCATTTTCGGTGCACGCTTCTACGTCGCCGCATGGAAAGCCGTTCGCGCTGGCGCCGGCAATATGGACTTGCTGGTCGCCCTCGGCACCAGCGCCGGTTACGGCCTGAGCCTTTACGAATGGGCCACCGCTGCCGGGCGCATGCCGCATCTGTATTTCGAAGCGTCGGCGGTGGTCATTGCCCTGGTACTGCTCGGCAAATACCTGGAGAGCCGCGCCAAACGCCAGACCGCCAGCGCCATCCGCGCGCTGGAAGCGTTGCGTCCGGAGCGGGCGATTCAAGTGATCGACGGCCGCGAGCAGGATGTCGCCATCAGCGCGTTGCGCCTCAACGATCTGGTGCTGGTCAAACCCGGCGAACGTTTCCCGGTCGATGGCGAAGTCATCGAGGGCCAGAGTCATGCCGACGAAGCACTGATCAGCGGCGAGAGTCTGCCGGTGCCGAAACAACCGGGGGACAAGGTCACCGGCGGCGCGATCAATGGCGAGGGTCGCTTGCTGGTGCGCACCCAGGCGCTCGGTGCGGAAACCGTTCTGGCACGGATTATTCGTCTGGTAGAAGACGCCCAAGCCGCCAAAGCGCCGATCCAGAAACTCGTGGATAACGTCAGTCAGGTATTCGTGCCCACCGTGCTGGTTTTAGCGTTGGCGACACTGATCGGCTGGTGGCTCTACGGCGCACCGATGGAGACCGCGTTGATCAACGCCGTCGCGGTGCTGGTCATCGCCTGCCCGTGTGCATTGGGCCTTGCCACGCCGACGGCGATCATGGCCGGCACCGGCGTAGCGGCGCGTCACGGCATTCTGATCAAGGACGCCGAAGCGCTGGAACGCGCCCATGAAGTTAGCAGCGTGGTCTTCGACAAGACCGGCACGCTGACCTCTGGCACACCGCGTATCGCCCATTTCAGTGCAGTGGATGGTGATGAAGACGCGCTGCTGAAACTGGCCGGCGCCCTGCAACGCGGCAGTGAACACCCACTGGCCAAAGCAGTGTTGGATGCGGCTGCTGAACGAGGTCTGAACGTGCCAGATGTCAGCGACAGCCAGTCGCTGACCGGTCGCGGCATTGCCGGCAATCTCGACGGCCGGCGTCTGGCGCTGGGCAATCGGCGCTTGCTGGACGAAAGCGGCTTGAGCGCTGGAGACCTTGCCGAATCCGCCAGCGCCTGGGAAACCGAAGGCCGCACGTTGTCGTGGTTGATCGAGCAAAGTCCTGAGCAAAAAGTACTCGGCTTGTTCGCCTTCGGTGACACCTTGAAACCCGGCGCACTTGAAGCCGTGCAACAACTTGCTGCCCGCAATATTCACAGCCATCTGCTGACTGGCGACAACCGTGGCAGCGCACGTGTGGTCGCCGAAGCGCTGGGCATCAGCAACGTCCACGCCGAAGTGCTGCCGGCGGACAAAGCCGCCACCGTCAGCGAGCTGAAGAAAACCGGCGTGGTCGCCATGGTCGGTGACGGCATCAACGACGCCCCGGCCCTCGCCGCTGCCGACATCGGTATCGCCATGGGCGGCGGCACCGACGTCGCCATGCACGCGGCGGGCATTACCCTGATGCGCGGCGATCCACGGCTGGTGCCGGCGGCACTGGAAATCAGCCGCAAGACTTATGCGAAGATCCGCCAGAACCTGTTCTGGGCCTTCGTCTACAACCTGATCGGCATTCCGCTGGCGGCGTTCGGCTTCCTTAATCCGGTGCTGGCCGGTGCGGCGATGGCGCTGTCGAGCGTCAGCGTGGTGAGCAATGCGCTACTGTTGAAAACCTGGAAACCCAAGGATCTGGAGGAGCACCGATGAACATCGGTCAAGCGGCCAAACACAGTGGCCTCAGCGCGAAAATGATCCGTTACTACGAGTCGATCGGCCTGCTCAAAGCCGCCCATCGCACCGACAGCGGTTATCGGGTCTACCGTGACGATGACCTGCACACGCTGGCATTCATCAAGCGCTCGCGGGATCTCGGCTTTTCCCTGGAAGAGGTCGGCAAACTGTTGACCCTCTGGCAGGATCGCCAACGCGCCAGCGCCGATGTGAAGGCGTTGGCGCGCCAGCACATAGACGAGTTGAATCAGAAGATCCGCGAACTCGGCGAGTTGCGCGACACTCTGCAAGACCTCGTCGAGCACTGTAACGGCGACCACCGCCCCGACTGCCCGATCCTCAAGGAACTGGCGTCGGGCTGCTGCGCACAACCCGCCCGCGCCTGAGTGCCAGGACTTTCACCGCGAGCAATGTGCCGAGGGGAATGCCGTGAAACAGCATGACCACGGCGCCCGGCGTCCACCACCCGTAGAACGGCGCGGCGATGAGCATACCGATGCCGAACCCGGTCATTTGCAGCAAGGTCAGCACGCTGAAAACTGGCAGGCGCAACTGCTCGGGTTCGCGCTGCAGCCGCGACATCAACCCGACTTCGGAAAAGCCGTCACCGAGGCCCGCCGGCAATGAAAACAGCAGCAGACCGTAGAGGCTGTGTTGCTGGAACATCAGGATGAAGCCGCAGGACATCAGCGCCACGCCGAAGAAAAACCGCCGTTCCAGATGGCTGTTGTCCGAGCCCTTGAGACGACTGGCGATTCGCGCGCCCAGCAGTTTGCCGCTGGCCCACACCGCGAGCATCAGCCCCAGTGTGGTGCTCGCAGAATCCGGTGTGAGCAGTTTGGAAATAATCGGAAAGCCGACGTTGTGCGCAGCGCTGCCCAACGTGTCGGCCATCGTCACCGCAAGCATCGCGGCAATCACCGGTGCCGAACGCAGGCCTTGCTTGAGTGCTGTCCATTCGCCCCGTTCGGGTTCATCGTTGACGGTCGTGGGTTCGAAACGCAGCGGCACGATCAATAACGCTGCCAGCAAATAGGTCAGTGCATTCAGTGCGAACACCGTTTCAAAGCCAAAACCCGCCACCAGCAAACCCGACACCAGACTGCCAGCGACCATCGCGCCGGATGAGGCCGAAGTGATCCAGGCGTTGGCCTTGAGCAATTGATCAGCAGGGATCAGACGCGGCAACTGGCTGTTGAGGCCGATGGCGAACATCGAGTTGCCCAGGCCCAGGCCGAAGGCAATCACCGGCAACAGCATGGCTTGCTGGCTGACGGGCACAATCAATAACAGACCCAGCACACTGGCGCGCAGCAGATCGAACGCGATCAGCGGTGCACGTCCACTGCAACGGCGGTAAAACGCGGTGCCGATCAGGCTGGCAAATATCCCCCCGCCCACGCGGCTGGCGAGGAAAATCCCGACGCTCATGGCGCTGTTGCTCAGCAGGTAGACGTAGGTGGCCAGCGCGACCATGTTGAGGAAGGCGCCGAAATCGGAGATCAGTCGGGCAGTGACGATCAGGCGGGTGTTGCGGGGGGTGGTCACATTCAGTCCTTGAGTGTGGTTGGGGCGGTGGACAGTAGACGTGAATTTGCGGGGATCCGAAAGAGGCCCCTCACCCTAACCCTCTCCCAGGGGGAGAGGGAACTGATTGGGGGATATTTGGGGGTACACCGATCTGAACGTTTTTCGTCGAATCCATAATCGACCCGGTGTTTCAGGTCGATGTATGACGCAAGAGACCTCGGTCGGCCCCCTCTCCCTCTGGGCGGTCCGACGTTTCGGGAGGGCTGGGGTGAGGGTGCATTTCGAAACCAAACAAAAAACCCGGCCGAAGCCGGGTTTCTCATCAAGCAATCACTGCATCCACGGTGGTGGCGGTGGTTCTTCGGACTTGCCTTTCGGCTCGTCGTCCGCCGCACGGATGGCCTGCTTGCGTTCCTCGTCGAGGCGCGCCGCTTCGATCTCGCGCAACACCCCGCCAACGTCGGCCAGGTCTTCCGGATCATCGAACTCACCGGTCAGCACACTGTTCGGGTGCAAAGTGCCGGCTTCGTACAACGCCCACATTTCCTTGGCGTACTTGGTCAGCTTCAATTCCGGCGCAAAGCGACCGAAGTACGAAGCCATGTTGCCGACATCCCGCTCCAGCATGCTGAACGCGTGGTTGTTACCGGCAGCGTCGACGGCCTGCGGCAGGTCAATGATGACCGGGCCGGTCGGCGTCAGCAGCACGTTGAACTCCGAGAGGTCACCGTGCACCAGACCGGTACACAACATCAGCACGATCTGCGAAATCAGGAACGCGTGATACTCGCGCGCCTGATCCGGCTCCAGCACCACGTCGTTCAGACGCGGCGCGGCGTCGCCGAATTCGTCGGCCACCAGCTCCATCAACAGCACGCCGTCGAGGAAGTCATACGGCTTGGGTACCCGCACGCCGGCGCCGGCCAGACGGAACAGCGCCGCCACTTCGGCGTTCTGCCAAGCATCTTCGGTCTCTTTGCGACCGAACTTGGAGCCTTTTGCCATTGCGCGAGCCTGTCGGCTGTTGCGCACCTTGCGGCCTTCCTGATACTCGGCCGCCTGGCGGAAACTGCGTTTGTTCGCCTCCTTGTAGACCTTTGCGCAACGTAACTGATTGCCGCAGCGCACCACATAAACAGCTGCTTCTTTACCACTCATCAGTGGGCGCAGCACTTCGTCGACCAGACCGTCCTCGATCAGGGGTTCAATGCGTTTTGGAGTCTTCATCAGCTTTTATTGTGGGTCCTTTATTACCAAACACGCGAATGTCACTCGTTATACGGCAATCCTCGCATCACGGGGAGGGGTTGCCGACCTGTGAACCTGTGAATGCACACACTGTGCCGAAAAATCGACCGCTGCGAATCATAGCCGAGCCTTGCCTGTTTGTTGGTATCGGCCGTTGAGGGCATTTGCGACAGAATCTGACATCTGCGGTTTTAGCCCTTTTACCCTCACCCCAGCCCTCTCCCGGAGGGAGAGGGAGCCGACCGAGGTGTCTGACGTTATACATCGACCTGAAATACCGCGTCGATTATGGATTGGGCTAACCATCTGAGTTAAACACCGTCGATTATGGATTCGGTAAAGCTCGATCACCTCAAACATCCCCCAATCAGTCCCCTCTCCCTCTGGGAGAGGGTTAGGGTGAGGGGCTCTTCTAGCGTTAGCGTTCGATGATAGCGGTGACGCCTTGCCCGCCCGCCGCGCAAATCGAGATCAGACCCCGGCCCTTGCCCGCCGCGTCCAGCAACTTCGCCAGGTTCGCCACGATACGCCCGCCAGTCGCAGCAAACGGATGCCCGGCCGCCAGCGAACTGCCCTTCACATTGAGTCGGCTGCGATCGATCGAGCCCAGCGGCGCGTCGAGTCCCAGGCGGGTTTTACAGTATTCGGGATCTTCCCAAGCCTTCAGTGTGCACAGCACCTGCGCCGCAAACGCTTCGTGAATTTCGTAGTAGTCGAAGTCCTGCAAGGTCAGGCCGTTGCGTGCGAGCAATCGCGGCACGGCGTACACCGGCGCCATCAGCAGCCCTTCCGCACCGTTGACGAAATCCACCGCCGCCGCTTCGCCATCGCGCAAATACGCGAGGATCGGCAAGCCGCGCTCCTTGGCCCACTCTTCACTGCCGAGCAGCACCACAGACGCGCCATCGGTCAGCGGGGTGGAGTTGCCCGCCGTCAGCGTACCTTTGGCGCTTTTTTCAAACGCCGGTTTCAGCGTCGCGAGTTTTTCCAGGGTCAGGTCCGGACGCAAATTGTTGTCGCGGGTCAGACCAAGGAACGGCGTCATCAAGTCGTTGTGCCAGCCTTCGCTGTAAGACGCAGCCAGTTTTTGGTGGCTTTCGAGGGTCAGTTGATCCTGCTCTTCACGCGGGATCTGCCAGGTCTGCGCCATCAATTCACAGTGCTGGCCCATCGAAAGCCCAGTGCGTGGTTCACCGATGCGTGGAAAATCCGGAATCAGATGTTTGGGCCGCAGTTGCAGAAAGGTTTTCAGCTTGTCGCCGGTGGTCTTGGCGCGGTTGGCTTGCAGGAGAATTTTGCGCAGGCCTTCGCTGACACTGATCGGCGCGTCCGAGGTGGTGTCGACGCCGCCAGCAATGCCGCTCTCGATCTGACCGAGGGCGATTTTGTTCGCCACCAGGATCGCCGCTTCCAGGCCGGTGCCGCAGGCTTGCTGAATGTCGTAGGCGGGAGTCGCCGGTGACAGACGCGAGCCGAGCACGCATTCACGGGTCAGGCTCATATCTCGTGACAATTTCAGCACCGCGCCCGCCACCACTTCGCCGATGCGCTGGCCGTGCAGGTTGTAGCGTTCGATCAGGCCTTCGAGGGCGGCGGTGAGCATTGCCTGATTGCTGGCCGTGGCGTACGGCCCGTTGGAGCGGGCGAAGGGGATACGGTTACCACCAATGATCGCGACGCGGCGCAGCTGACTCATGAATAACTCCTTGTCCAAAGGTCTGAATTCACGCCAATCCCTTGTAGGAGTGAGCCTGCTCGCGATAGCGGTGGGTCAGATAAACATTTCTTGACTGATACACCGCTATCGCGAGCAGGCTCACTCCTACAGGGGGTCAGCTGTGTTTATGAATGTGCGTTCGGCAACACAAACGCCGGGGGCAAACTACTCTGCTGTTCAAGCGTAGGCCTTATTGCGTTAATCGAACGATTGATTGCCATCGACAGTCCACACTTTGAACCCCAACTTCTGGAGAGCGTTCCATGTCTGACCGCTATATCGACTTCGCCAACTCGTCCATCGGCCATCGTCTGGTCGGGGCGCTGGGCCTGCCGTCGCCGGTGCGACTGGAACGCTGGCAGGCCGGGCGCCTGCGGCCGGTGGAAGGTGCGCTGCTGATCGGCGGCGGCCCGCTGGCCGAACGCGTCGGCGCTTTCGCCAACCGTTTGACCGAGAGTATTTACCGCTACGGCGAGCAACCGACGACCGCGACTGAATGGATTCCCGGCCACGGCCCGAAACTCAAAGCCGTGGTGTTCGACGCCAGCGAATTGCTGCACACCGACCAGCTCAAACAGCTGCGCGAATTCTTCCAGCCGCTGATGAAAAACCTCGACCACAGCGCCCATCTGGTGATTCTCGGTCGCGCGCCGGAAACCCTAAGTGATCCGTTTGCCGCCAGCGCACAGCGCGCGCTGGAAGGGTTTTCACGTTCGCTGGCCAAAGAACTGCGCAGCGGCGGCACGCTGCAACTGATCTATGTCGGCGAAGGCGCGGAAGATCAGCTGGAAGGCCCGCTGCGGTTTTTCCTCTCGCCGAAAAGTGCGTTTGTGTCCGGACAGGTGATTCGCCTGACCGCTTGTGCGACGCCAGTGACTGACTGGACGCGCCCGCTGGCCGGGCGCAAGGCATTGGTCACCGGCGCGGCGCGCGGCATCGGTGCGTCCATCGCTGAAACCCTGGCGCGCGATGGCGCCGACGTGATCCTGCTCGATGTCCCGCCGGCCAAGACCGATCTGGAAGCCCTCGCCGCCCGCCTCGGTGGCCGAGCGATCACCCTGGATATCTGCGCTACCGACGCCGCCACACAGTTGATTGAACAACTGCCTGATGGCCTCGATATTCTGGTGCACAACGCCGGCATCACCCGTGACAAAACCCTGGCCAACATGACCCCGGAATTCTGGGACGCGGTGCTGGCCGTCAACCTCAACGCGCCGCAAGTGCTGACCAAAGCGCTGCTCGACAGCGGCACGCTGCACGACAACGCGCGGGTGATTTTGCTGGCCTCGATCAGCGGCATTGCCGGTAACCGTGGGCAAACCAACTACGCCGCGAGCAAGGCCGGGCTGATCGGTCTGGCGCAAGCCTGGGCGCCGACGCTGCTGGAACGTGGTATCAGCATCAACGCCGTCGCCCCTGGTTTTATCGAAACGCAGATGACCGCACACATTCCGTTCGGCCTGCGTGAGGCCGGGCGGCGCATGAGTTCGCTCGGTCAGGGCGGCCTGCCGCAAGACGTCGCCGAAGCGGTCGCGTGGCTGGCGCAGCCGGGCACCGGCGCGTTTACCGGGCAAGCGCTGCGGGTCTGTGGACAAAGTGTTCTGGGGGCTTAGGCATGAGCATCGAATGGCATACGCTGGATCGCGAGCCGAGTCTGCCCGGGCTGTATGCACGGGCGGCGACGCGACGGAAAATCACCGGTACCCGGTTGCCCGACAGTGGTTTGCGCTGTTGGGTCGATGTCGATGGCAAACGCTTGGCGGCCTATCGCAAGGTCTGCGGATTCACCGATGACGGTCTGTTGCCGCCGACGTATCCGCATGTCCTCGCCTTTGCCTTGCAGATGCAATTGCTCACCGCCAGGGAGTTTCCGTTTCCTCTGTTGGGGTTGATTCATCTGAGCAACCGCATTCGCGTGTTGCGACCGATGGGCGGAATCGGTCGGGCGCAAGTGAGCGTGCGCGTGACAAATCTGCAAGCGCATCCCAAAGGTGCAACGTTCGATCTGCTGACCACGCTGGATGACCAGCTCGGGCCGTTGTGGGAAGCCGAAAGCCAGATGCTCTGTCGGGGGGTGAAGCTTGAGGGCGAGGCTGTCGAGCAGACCTGGGAGCCCTCGCAATCATTGGTGGAGGTGGCGCGCTGGAAAGCCCCGGCCGATATCGGTCGGCAATACGCCAAAGTCTCCGGAGACTACAACCCGATTCACCTGAGTGCAGCCAGCGCCAAGCTGTTCGGTTTTCCAACAGCCATCGCCCATGGTTTGTGGAACAAGGCGCGAACGCTCGCGGCGCTGGGCGATCATTTGCCCAAGGCCAACCTCGAGATCGCCGTGCACTTTCGTAAACCGGTGCGCCTGCCCAGTGAAGTGACCTTGCTGGCGAGTGCGGCGGGGTCCAGTGGTGAGTTGCGGCTGATCGGTGCACAAGACCTCGAACACATGGTCGGGCAGTGGCAACCCATTGCCTGAGCTCGCGGGACACCGTTAATTGTGTGTATATAACTTAAGTTTCCGCCGTCCTTGCCCCTTCCACTGAAAAAACCCGGGCCTTGATTATCAAGGCCTTTTTTTGTGCGGCTATATCGTGGGTATTAGTCCTTAGGCGCTGAATTTCGCCCTCTATATAAAGGCGTTAATACCAACTTGAGAATGGCCTGAAACCCGCCCCTGGACTGAGATTGAGCACAACGGTCGAAGGCATCACCGACGACAGATCGGCGAGCCATCGAAGTCAACGAACGTTGTGACAGGTGCAAGGAATTACGATCATGAAAACTCAAGGCGTATGGTGCAAATCGGCAATCGCTCTGGCATTGATTCTCTCCCTTGGCCTCACCGGGTGCAGCAGCGGTGGTGGCGGTCATAAAAGCAGTTCCGGCAGTTCCGCGGCGGACGGCACCGCCGGCACTGGCGGCACCTCGGGTACTGGCGGTACGGGGGGCACCGGTGATACTGCGGGCACTGGCGGCACTGGCGGAACCGGTAACACAGGTGGTACTGGCGGAACCGGTGGTACAGGTGGCACCGATCCGACCAATCCAACCAACCCGACAGATCCGACCGATCCCACCAACCCGACCAATCCAACCACCACACCGTTGGTGACCACCACACTGGTGCAGGATGTCGGTAATACCGTCGCTGGCGTCGGCGATGGCGTTGGCCAGATCGGTGACTCGCTGAGCAGCGTTCCTGTTGTCGGTGGCGTTGTACAAAGTGCGGCCAACACCGCCGGCAATGTCGTCAGCACCTTGGGTGACGGTGTCGCCAATGGCGTAGGCAAGCTGGCGACCGACCCTAAAGGCCTGACCACCACCGTCGCTTCGGTCGGCGGTGTGGTGACCGATGTGGGCAACGGTGTCTCTGATCTCAGCGGCAAACTGGCAACCGCGACCGGCAGCGTTCCGGTGGTGGGCGGTGTTGTGACCAAAGTCGCGCCGCTGCTTGACGGTGTCGGCGAGAAAGTCACCATGCTCGGCAATACCCTCGACACCACGCTGACCAACGGCCCGACCAGCCAACTGACGAACAAAGTCGGCGGTAGTCTGGTTCCCGTGATCGCAATGGTCGAAAGCACCACCGACAAACTCGGCACTGCCACCGGGCTCGGCGATCCACTCAAAGGCGCGATCTCGCAAGTCGGCGGCGCGGTGAACACCCTGGGCGGCAAGGTCACCGATGCGGGTAACGGCAATGCCTTGACCAACACCCTCGGCGGCGCGTTGAGCGATACCGGCACCGCGGTCGGCAAGGCTGGTGGTCTGGTGTCCAACGGCACCGGCTCGGGTACTGGCGGTGTGGGTGGTGGTCTGGGCGGCGGCCTCGGTGGTACTGGCCTGCTGCAAACCGTCGGCGGTGCCGTGGTCAACGTCGGCGCAGGCCTGAATGCCGGCAATACCAATGGCGTGGTCAGCGCAGGCGGCGTTACCGCTGTCGGCCTGGGTAATACCGTGGCTTCGCTCAACACCGTACTTGGCGGTTCGGGCACCCCGATCACCGCAACCACCTCACCTCTGGCCACGGTTGGCGCCACCTTGGGCACGGGTCTGAATCCGGTCACCAGCGCTGTGACCAACGTGACCCAACAAGTCGGCGCAGCGACCGGTATCGGATCACCCGTCGCCGGTCTCACCGGCCAGGTTGGCGGTGCGGTCAGCAGTATCGGCAACACCATTGCCGCGACCAACAATCCGGTCACCACAGCGGTCGGAGGTCTGGTCAGCAACGTGGGCGGCACCGTTGCCGCCGTCGGTGGACTGGTCAACGGGGGTACCAGCGGGGGTACCAGCGGAGCTGCCACCGGTGGCGGTCTGGGCGGCGTACTCGGTGGTCTGACTAATACCCTGGGGGGCAACAAACGCTAAATTGCACCTGGCCGATTCGACGGCCTCACCTACAGCGCCTACGCTTGGTTGAGGGCGGAAGATTCCCACGAGTCTTCCGCCTTTTTTCTTAGGAGAATTCAGCCCAGTGCTGTGATCTGACCATGGAGTGTCCTATGCGCGTAATGGCATCCCTGCTGTTCCTCAGTCTCAGTTCCGCCGCCCTCGCCGACACCCTGCCCAGTTTTCTCAACAGCAACGAAACCATCCGCAACCTGCCGGTGCCGAACCTGCCCGCCGACGCCTATCGCCCGAGCGCCACGCCCGTGCAAGTGCCGGACGCCGGTGCCGCCGCTGCGCAACCACTGTTGATGGAGACCAAGATCAATTTGCAAACCGTGCAGATCGAAGGCGGAACCCTTTACCCGCTCAACGAACTCGCCGAAATCTACAAACCCCTGATCGGCCGCCAAGCCACGCTCGCCGAACTGATCGAGGCCACGCGCAGCATCACTCGACGCTATCAGCAGGACGGCTACCTGCTGTCCTACGCGTTCTTGCCGCAGCAAAATTTCAATGACGGCGTAGCGCGCGTGGTGCTGGTGGAAGGCTACGTGCGCGATATCCAGATCGAGGGCGATGTCGGTCGGGTCAAAGCCCTGCTCGACAAACTGGCGGCGAAGATCCAGGCCGAACGGCCGCTGACCCGCAAGACGTTCGAGCGCTACACCACGCTGATGACGCGCATCCCCGGCGTAACGATCCAGGCCCAGGTACCACCGCCCGGTACCACAGACGGCGCGACAACGCTGGTCGCCCAGGCCAGTCGCAAACCCTTCACCAGTACGCTGAGCACCACCGAAGACAACCGCAACGGCACCCAGGCTTTGCTCGGCGTCAGTAGCAATTCGCAAACCTCGATGGGCGAACAACTGACCCTCAGCGGTCTGTTTCCACCGGGTGATGATCACGAACATTACTACCGCCTCGACTACAACCAGTTCCTCAATGACGAGGGCGCGCAACTTGCCTTATCCGCTTCACGCTACCGCGCCGATCCCAGTACCGAAGTCCTCATCAACGGCGGTGGTCGACTCAGCACCCATCGCGAAAACGACCGCTACTCCATCGGTTTCACCCTGCCGTTGATTGCCGCCTCCAACGAACTGCTGACCGCCGGCTCGCGTCTGTACGCAGTCGATGACAAGACCCGCTACAACGGCATCAACTTCCCGTTCAGCACCGAGTTCCGCACCGACGTACGCGCTCTGGCCTTCGAAGGCGACTGGCGCAAGGCCGATGCCCGGCAACTGCGGATTCTCAGTGGCGGCGTGTACCAGGGTTTCGACAGCCTGGGCGCGCATACCAACTACGACGACATCGACCTCGATTTCTTCCGCGTTCGCCTGTCCGGGGTGCAGAGCAACAAGTTCCTCGACAACTGGCAAGGCGTGCTGTCGGCCGCGCTGTACTGGAGCGACGACACCCTGCCAGACAGCGAACGCGCGGTGTTCGGCGGGCAGAACTTCGGTCGCGGTTATCCCGACGATCAAGCGTCCGGCGACAAGGGCTGGGGCGTAGCGTACGAGGTCAACTACAGCTTCAACCGCGACGGCAACTGGGTGCGCGTCCTGCAACCGTATGTCGTGCTTGATCGCTCGCGCAGCTGGTTCAATGAACTGCCGGTAAAGGCCAACAATCTGTCATCGGCCGCGATCGGGCTACGGTTTGGCGATGCCAAGTACTACAACATTGCGCTGGAGGCGGCGAAGGCGATGTCGGATGAAGCCCTGGACACGTTCAATCGCAAGCCCCGGTACAGCATCAGTTTCAGCTACCAGTTGTAAGCTGAAACACCAAGGAGGCTTCAGCAGCGGCGGGTGGAATGTACAACCGGCAGAAATGGGTCGGCTTGCAGGCCGCCTTCGCGAGCAAGCTCGCTCCCACAGTTGAACTGGGTGCATACAGAGAGAAATTTGGTCGGTGAGCCCACCTCGCACCGCGTCGCTCCTCACCACTCAACAGGATGAGCGTTAGCTCGGCTGCAGCTCTTGATCTTGATCCACGGGCGACGTCGGAAGGCTGAGTGGAGGGATTGATCCGGGCGTGGGAGCGTAGCGACCGTTTGGCGAAGCCAAACACAGCGAGAGGAGGTGCAGCGAAGCAAACCGTAGGCGCTGCCCCCGGATCGATCCCGCAGCGAAGGAACCCCGAGCCCCAGCGAGCGGGCCGCACGTAGGAGCAAGCCTTTTTGGTTACTTTTTCGGCGTCTGGAAAAAGTGACCCGCCGTAAGGGCGGAACCCTAATCAGCCACACCCGCAGCAACGGATATGCCCCCCAATCACCCAGCCACATTACTCCGAGGCTTGGGAAACAAATTATCCAGAGTCTCCAACAACCTGACGTAATAAATCGGCTTGCGAAACAGATCTACCACCTGCAACCGCAACAGATCACTGACGTCTTCCATATCCGCATGCCCCGACATCACAATCACCGGCAAATGCTGGCGCGAAGTATGCTCACGCAAGCGCTTGATCAACGACATCCCGGACTCCTCCGGCATACGCAAATCAGTAATCACCAACGCGATATCGGGATGGCGAGTCAAATGATGCAACGCCAGCTTCACCGACGTCGCCGTATGACAACTAAAACCCTCACCCTCCAGCAACTCCGCCAGCTCCAGCAACGCGTCCTCTTCATCGTCAACCAGAAGCAACTGTTGGCGCTGCAGCGAAGGAGCATTCATGGGCAATCCCTGAAAACTGAAAGTGAACCCGAGTGTAGCCCGACATTCGCCGGGCATTGAGCTTCGTTTCAACTCAGGAGGACGGTGCAGGCGTGGTCGACACAGCCGTTCCGCCCAGCGCTACCAGCAAGTTATTGAACATGACCAGCACACGGCCACCCACCGGCGTGACGAACACGATGACCACCACTGCCACCATCGCCACCACAATCGCATACTCGATGGCCGATGCTGCATCCTCATTGGCCAGGAAACTGCGGGCACGAATCATCAGGTACTCAAAGAGCATCGCAGTTCTCCTCGGTCGTCAGGGTCTGGTCACGGCAGTGCCGCCCAGTCCGGTCAAGATGTTGTTGAAGTAGAACAGCACCCGATTACCAAGTGGGGTCACAAATGCCACAACCACCACGGCAACCATCGCCACCACAATCGCGTACTCGATCGCCGATGCTGCTTCCTCGTTTCTAATTAACAGACGAACTCTGGCCGTCAAATAATCAACAATCATCTGGAACATACATCCACTCCTTCGCGCCTCTGGCGCCGATGTCGCACTACAGCGGCAAGGTTCCACCGTGCCATTTGAGCATTGTCAACAAAGCCTCAGCCAACAACTGTAAGAACGGATTAATCACAAAGGATTAATCACATCGCGAAGTTGCCGATTGCTGCTGTTAATTGGCCAAGACTCATACTTTAGTGGGTTATTTTCCTGTCACTAATGGCGTTTTGGCTTGGATCAGCTAGCGTGGAAATAGCGAAATAGTTGCATGTTCATAGCTGCCGGATTGGGAACTTCTCTCGTAAGCAAGTGCGGTGGGTAGTGCAGCAGGAAAGGGAGAGCCGTCATGAACAGTCGCGTCACCATGGGCCTTGCAGCCATCCTTATGCTTGGAGCGATCTTTGTCGGTTACTGGGGACTGGTGCTCAGTCGTCAACCGGCACCCGTCGCCGAAGCCCCCGTTGCCCCAGCGGTCACCGTTGAAAAAACTGTCGCGATCGCCGAAGACCAGGCCCGCCAACCGGTGGTGGTACTGCTGCACGACGTGCCACCCTTTACCGCGCTGACCGCTGCCGATGTAGCGGTGGAAAAACTGCGCAGTGCACCGGCTGGCAGCTTGAGCAATGTCGATCAGGCCATCGGCCGCACACCCTGGCGGCACCTCAGCGCCGGCACCTGGCTGAACGATGAAAGCTTCACCGCCGGCGGCTCACTGGCACGCATGATTCACAGCGATGAACGCGCGCTCACCGTAGCGGTCGACGAAGTGATCGGCGCGGCCGGGCAACTGATCCCCGGGGATTACGTCGATGTCTTGCTCTACCTGCGCCAGGATTCCAGCAACCTCGAACAGTCGGCACAGATCGTTTTACCGGCCATGCGCGTGCTGGGTGTCGGCGATCAATACGGCCTGACCAACGACGGCCAACCCGCCTCGCCAGCTCTGAGCGCCGAGGAAAAACTCAAACAGGATCAACGCCGCATCGCCGCGCGCACCGTGGTGCTGGCGGTGCCGGAACAACTGCTCAGCCGACTGATGCTGGCAACGCAAGTCGGCACCTTGCGTCTGGCCGTACGCAGCAGTGAAGAACAACGCCTGGCCAAATACTGGGCCGGTGAAGATCAGTCCACGGCCCATCTCGACAGCGCCAACCGACAACTTGTCCAGTTCACCCAACTGGCCTTGAGCGGCGCCCCGAAAACGCCTGCCAGTGCCGGCTCCGGAAGCACGCCACGGCCGGCGGTGGAAATCATTCGCGGCAATCAGATCACCCAACAAAACCCATGACTGCGCAAGGATCCAAGGGCATGCAGAGTCGTTCCAGGCCGACATTCAAACCCATGCTGCGCGCCCTGCTACTGATGGGCCTGTCGATGGACGCCGCGTTGGCGGCGGTCGGCAACTGTTCGGCACTGGGGCGCATGCCGCCGGTGATCGAAATCGGCGAAGGCTTTCAACAGGACGTACAGTCGCCGGTAGCGATCACCCGTCTGGCGATTGGCGATCCGAAAATCGCCGACGTGCACGCCAACGGCAGTTCGTCCTTTCTGCTCACCGGCGTTGCGCCCGGGGCCACCAGCCTGATGGTCTGGACGTCGTGCTCAAGCGAGCCGCGCCAAAGCATGGTCTTTGTTCAGGGCGCCGCCACTGCCGCCATGACCGCCACCCTACCCTCGGATGACCCGAGCCTACCGTCGCAAGTGCAGACCGATATTCGCTTCGTCGAAGTCAGCCGGACCAAACTCAAAGAAGCCACCGCCTCACTGATCGGCACGCGCGGCAACTTTCTGTTTGGTTCGCCCGGCACCCTGCCACCGATTGATGGTGTGCCGCAGCCCCGCCTGCCGGTGGACAATTCGCTGTTCAACTTCTCGTGGGTCGGCGGCAAGACCATGGCGATCATCAATGCGCTGGAAACCAGCGGCTTCGCCTATACCCTCGCGCGGCCAAGTCTGGTGGCGCTGAACGGGCAGAGCGCAAGCTTTCTGGCCGGCGGTGAAATTCCGATTCCGGTGCCCAGTTCCGGTAGCGACAGCGTGTCGATCGAATACAAGGAGTTCGGTATCCGCCTGACCCTGACGCCAACCATCATCGGCCGCGATCGCATCGCGTTGAAGGTCGCCCCGGAAGTCAGCGAACTGGACTTCAGCAACGCCGTACAGATTGCCGGCACCACTGTGCCGGCCCTGACCATCCGCCGCACCGACACCAGCGTGTCACTCGGCGATGGCGAAAGCTTCGTCATCAGCGGCTTGATCAGCACCACCAACAGCTCACAAGTGAACAAGTTTCCCGGCCTCGGCGACATCCCGGTGCTCGGTGCGTTTTTCAAAGGCTCGCAGATCAAGCGCGAAGAACGCGAACTGCTGATGATCGTCACCCCGCATCTGGTCCAGCCACTGGCCGCCGATGCGCAACTGCCGTCGCTACCGGGTGAAAAACTGCGTAACTACGATCCGAATTTCTACCGCATGTTCTTCCTTGAAAACGGCAACTTCGACAAGCGCAGCGGGTTATCGCAATGAGCCAGAGCCTGAGCCAGACCTTTCTCGCCATCACCCGCAACAGCACCGATCTGGAGTGGCTGCAAGGCGCGCTCGCACCGTTGGGCCAAGTGGTCAGCGCCGGTGGCGGCAGCCTTGATGAACTGCTGGCGCTGGTGGACGTGACCTTTGCCAATCTGGTGTTCGTCGGCCTTGATCGCGAGCACGTGGTCGCCCAGAGCGCGTTGATCGAAGGCGCGCTGGAGGCCAAACCGATGCTGGCAATCGTGGCCCTTGGTGACGGCATGGACAATCAGTTGGTGCTCAACGCGATGCGCGCCGGCGCCCGGGATTTTGTCGCCTACGGTTCACGCTCCAGTGAAGTCGCCGGGCTGGTGCGGCGCTTGAGCAAACGCCTGCCGCCCGTGGCACCGAACACGCAACTGGGTGGCCTCACGGTGATGTATGGCGTGCAGAGCAGTTCCGACGGCGCACTGCTGGCCAATCACATGGCGTTGGTGGTGCAAAAAAGCGGTCAGCAAACCTTGTTGCTTGATCTCGGTTTGCCGCGCGGTGACAGCCTCGCCCTGCTCGGGCTTGAGAGTTCGTTTCACTTCGGCGATGCCTTGCGCCACTTGCGAAGGCTCGACGCCACGCTGATCGACAGCGCCTTCACCAGCGCCGAGGCCGGCCTGCGAATTCTCGCCTACGCCAGCAACGACGAGCCGCTGGAAAACACCAGCGCCGCCGAGCTGTACATGTTGCTCAGCGCCTTGCGCCAGCACTTCCAGCACATCGTCGTGAACCTCACCGGGCAGACCGACAGCGAAGCCTTGCGCACCTTTGTCAGCCACTGCGACAAGTTGCTCTGGTACACCGATCAGAACGTGCTCAACTGCCGACGCAACCTCGCCGTGCTCAATCTGTGGCGGGAAAAAGGCATGAAGCTCGACCACGGGCGTCTGCTGATCGACCGCTACCTGAGCAATGTCGCGCCCAACTCGGAAACCCTCGGCAAGACCTTCAATCTGGAAGTGATCGCCACACTGGCCCTCACCCCGGAAGTGCGCCTGAACGCGAAAAACCAGGGCGTGAGCCTGTTCGAACTGGCCCCGCGCGAAAAACTCACCCAGAGCCTGCGCGCTCTCGGCGAACGCCTGGCGAAACGTTCCGAAGGCCTGGCCAAGCCCAAAGTGACCTGGTTCGACCGCTTGCGAGGCACCTCATGAGCGCAGAAAAACTCTTCGGTGCGGCGCCCCGCAGTGGCGTCGGCAACAGCGATCACGAAGGCCTGAAACTGGTCCTGCATCGCTACATCATTGACGCCCTCGAAGAGTCCGGGAAAAACCTGCTGGAAGGTTCTCGCCAGCAGCTCGCGCAATTCGTCACCGACAAAGTCGCCGAATACATCGCCCGTTTGCACCTGGCGATTTCCCGCTACGAAATGGAACGGCTGGCCGAAGAGATCGTCGACGAACTCACCGGTTTCGGCCCGCTGGAAGTGTTGCTGCGCGATCAGTCGGTGACCGAGATTCTGGTCAACGGCCCGCACCGGGTGTTCATCGAACGCGACGGTGTGCTGCACCAGAGTGACCTGCGGTTTATCGACGCGCATCACGTCGAACGCGTGATGCAGCGCATCCTCGCGCCGCTCGGTCGGCGCCTCGACGAGTCTTCGCCGATGGTCGATGCACGCCTGCCGGATGGCAGCCGGGTCAACGCAATCATTCCGCCGATCGCCCTCGACGGTCCATGCCTGTCGATCCGTAAATTTCGCAAGGACATGCTCAAGAGCAGCGACCTGATGGCGATGCAAACCATCGACCTGTCGATCTTCGAGTTTTTCCAGGACGCCGTAGGCAAGCGCTGCAACATCCTGATCAGCGGCGGCACGGGCACCGGCAAGACCACGCTGTTGAACATTCTCAGCCAGTTGATCAACCCGCACGAGCGTCTGGTGACCATCGAAGACGTCGCCGAATTGCAGCTCGGTCACCCGCACGTGGTGCGCCTGGAAACGCGGCCGCCGAATGCCGAAGGCCACGGTGAAGTGAAGGCCAGCGACCTGATTCGCAACGCCCTGCGGATGCGCCCTGACCGGATCATCCTCGGCGAGATTCGTGGCGTCGAAGTGGTCGACGTCCTCACCGCGATGAACACCGGTCACGACGGTTCGATGAGCACCGTGCACGCCAACAACGCCCAGGATGCGCTGTTGCGCTTGGAAACACTGGTCGGCCTGACCGGACGCTCCATCGCCGAACGCACCCTGCGCCAGATGATCTGCGCCGCCCTCGACGTGATCATCCAGTTGACGCGCATGCCTGACGGGCGCCGCTGCGTCAGTGAAGTCGTGGAGGTGGTCGGCATTCGCGAGGACGTTTACGTCACCAATACCTTGTTCCGCCTCGACCGCCGCAGCGGTTTCGGCTTCCTGCGCGAAGCCGTCAATCCGGCCGGCGACAAGCTGCGCCACGAGGCTCATCTGGGCTGACGGCAAGGAGCACCGAGCATGTTGGGACCGATCATTCTCATTGTTATCTGCCTGACGCTGCTGGGGCTGTCGATCCGTCTGTTCCTGCAAGGCCTGCGCAAGACCGCCACGGAAAAAGTCCTCAACCGACTCGCCGCGGGGCAGCCGCAACTGGCGCCGGAAAAACCTGTGTGGGTCGGGCTGGAGCGGATGTTTCTGCGTGCAGGACTGGGCCGCCCGACCGAGCGTTTCGGTCTGTGGCTAAGTCTGTGGGCGCTGGCGATGGCGCTGGGTTTTTTTCTCGCCGACTGGGTCGGGCTGCTGCTGATGATCGTCATACCGCCACTGCTGTTGCGGCTGTACATCGGCATTCTTTACCAGCGCCGGGTCAAACGGATGATCGAGCAACTGCCGCAGTTGCTTGACCACACCGTGCGCAGCCTGAAGTCCGGGCGCACCTTGAGCGACGCAGTCATGGGCGGCATTGAAGCCAGTGAAGATCCGCTGAAAAAAGCCATGGGCCGGGTCCAGCGCAACGTGCAACTAGGCGTGAACTTGCCGGACGCCGTCAGCGATTTCGCCGAACTGTATGAACAGGACGAACTGCGCATGTTCGCCCTCGGCCTCAAAGTCAATCATCGCTACGGCGGCAACGCCAGCGAGCTGCTGGAGAACCTGATCAAACTGATCCGCGAACGCGACCAAGGCGCGCGGCAACTGCGTGCGCTCACCGGCGAAACGCGCATGACCGCGTGGGTGCTCGGCTCGTTACCGTTGCTGCTGGTGAGTTACTTCATGCTGACCAACCCCGGTTACATGCTCGGGATGTGGAACGACGCGAGCGGGCAGCACATGCTGATCAGCGCTGCCGTGTTGCAAGTGTTCGGAAGCCTGGCGCTGTGGCGCATGTTACGGAGCGTCTGACATGGTCTACCTCGCCGCTCTCATGTTGCTGCTCGGCGCCCTGCTACTCGTGGTCAATCACTTGCTCACCGAACGGCGCCGGGTGCGTCAGGTCAATCAGCGCTTGCAAGGGCATCTGGTGCGTGAAAACCGCTTCGGCAGTTGGCTGCGCGCACTGGGCGGCAGTAAGTTCGGACAACGCTCGGTGAGCATCGACAGCGAAACCCAGACTCTGCTCAACCGCATCGGCTGGCGCCGCTCTAGCGAACGGGCGCTGTACGCCGCCTGCCAGATCGGCACGCCGTTGCTGACGTTGGGTTTGGCGATTTTTCTGCAAGAGGTGTTTTTCCCGCAGGCTGACAACCGCTGGATCGTGCCGATGCTCGCCACCGGCGCCGGCTATCTGCTGCCCAAACGCTTGCTGGCCTACGCGGCGGCACGTCGGCAAAGAACCATCGCCGTGGAGGTGTCGACGTTCATTCCGCTGCTGCGCATCCTCTTCGAATCCGGCATGGCCGTCGAACAGGCCCTGCGCGTGCTCAGCATCGAAGCGCAAAAACTGCTGCCGGAACTGACCAGCGAACTGCGCCTGATCCTGACCCGTGTCGACTCTGGCCTGGAACTCGGCCAAGAGTTAAACAAAACCGCAGTAATGCTCGCCGTCGACGAATTCACTGACACCTGCGTGATCCTCCAGCAACTGATTCAACAGGGCGGTGGCGCGATGAAATCGCTGCTGGCGCTCAAGCAATTGCTGGATGACCGCCGCCTGACGCGCTTGCAGGAATACATCTCGAAAATGTCGGCGAAGATGTCGGTGGTGATGATGCTGTTTCTGTTTCCCGCACTGCTGATCGTCCTCGCCGGCCCGGGCTTCACCGCCATTGCCCGGGCGTTTGCAAACTGACCTTGCTCATGGAGAGCGTTTGATGAAAGTACTGATAGTCATCGCAAGTCTGTTGCTGCTCGGCGGTTGCGCCACCGACGGCCAGGCACCTTGGACGGCACTGCTGTCACCGAGCAGTTGCAGCAAAATGCCCCAGGAGCAGGAGCTGGCCCTGAACCTCGCAGACGACCTGGCCAACGACGGCAAACTGCATGCCAGCCTCGCCAACCTGCAAAGCCTGCCGGACAACATCAGCGAAGTGCGCCTGCGCAAAGCCAAGGTCTATCGCCTGCTCGGCCGCAGCGAAGCCGAGCCGCTGTACCGCAGCCTGCTCGGCGGCTGCCTGACCGCCGAAGCCGAACACGGCCTCGGCCAGCTCTACGCCGCTCGCGGCGACAACGGCCAGGCCCAGGCCCACCTGCAACGCGCCGCCCGACTGGCCCCCACCGACGAAAAAATCCGCAACGACCTCGGCGTGGTCTACCTCAACCAGCTGCGCCTGAACGACGCACGTTTCGAGTTTCTCACCGCCATCGAACTCAAGCAGAACAACCAACTGGCAACACTGAACATGGTCACCCTGCTGCTGTACCAGAACGACTGGCCACAAGCCGCCGAAATCGTCAGCCGCGCGAAACTGACCCCGCAACAATTCACCGAAGCCCAGCAACGCGCAGAAAAACTCAAAGCCCCGATCAAGACCAAACCGGCCACCAGCAACCAAGTGGCCGCCGTCGTCGACCCGTTGCCGTCACCGATCAAATAAGGAGACAGCCATGCATCCCTTTAAAGGCCTGTGCTACCTGACCCTGCTCAGCCTGCCCCTCAGCGCCGCTGCCATCGACGCCGGCCCCGCCTCGGCGCAACAACAGGAAACCGAAGGCTGGCTGGTCCTGCAAAGCCGCAACAAAGCCGCCTCGCCCAAACCACAAACGGCGACCGCAACCGAACGGGATCTGGCGATGCAGCGCTGGTTGAAGAAGTACAAATATGAGATTCCGGATTTTTATGATCCCGATGCGGGTGGCAAGATCGAGAGCAAGAATTGAGTTTGAGGCTCACTGCTCCACCGCTTTCGCGAGCAAGCTCGCTCCCACATTTTGAAATGCATTTCACCTGTGGGAGCCAGCCTGCTGGCGATGAACGATGACGCGGTGTTTCAGCCAGTTCAGGTCTGCGCATCCACCCGATCCAATGCCTGGTTTACCGCCAGTTCGGCGAGCATGATGATCTGCTGAATCGCCAGCGCGGTATTGCGCTCAGGCCGACCAAGCTGATCGGCAAAGTTACCGGCCAGTGTGTTGGCCGAGGCCAGGGATTCGCAGGCGTGGGCGAGCAGGCTTTCGGTGTCGATTTTCGGATGGATGAGAAACATCGTGCTGGCTTGGCGGGGTTTTGCAGGTTCGGGGCAGAGGTAGAAATCGAGAGCGCGTTTGATGGCTTCGCGGTTTTTGGCGAGGTTGTCGGCGCGGATGGCTTCTTCGAGCGAGGTGAGGGGTTCGTGGGGTGGGTCGGGGATCAGTTTGTCCATAACAACTCCTACTTGGCTGAGGAGCCAACCTTTGTCGTTTCCACACGACAAAAGGTGGCAGCTGTACGCAGGGTGGAAAACCGATAAGTAGGCAACCGGCCAGACCGAAGCCTGCCCGCGCACAGCCGCCGCGACACAGTTTGCAGACGAAAGAAGACGCCGACAATGATTGCGGTAGCGATGCAACGCATCTACTTGAAATTCAGGTTTCCACACCCGGTCGCTGAATTGGCAGCGACAGCCAAAGACTAGAGAGCTCACGTCCGACGGACAACCTGAAAACAGTGTGGGAAGGTTCTGGTTATCTACCACAAATTTAAACAGCCAAAAGCCAACCCTCACCCTAGCCCTCTCCCGGAGGGAGAGGGGACTGACCGGGGTGTTTGGTAGAGGTACGCCGACGTGAAATACCGCGTCGAACTCAGATTATGAAATAGATCAAAAGCCCCTCACCCTAACCCTCTCCCAGAGGGAGAGGGGACTGAACGAGGTGTTTGGAAAAGGTACGCCGACGTGAAATACCGCGTCGAACTCAGATTATGAAATAGATCAAAAGCCCCTCACCCTAACCCTCTCCCAGAGGGAGAGGGGACTGACCGTGGTGTTTGGGAGAGCTACGCCGACGTGAAATATCGAGTCGAATTCAGATTTTGAACCAGATCAAAAGCCCCTCACCCGCTCCTAACCACTCAACAGGATGAGCGTTAGCTCGGCTGCAGCTTTTGATCTGTTGGCCCCTTCGGCAGGCTGAGTGGAGGGATTTATCCGGGGGTGGGAGCGCAGCGACCGTTTGGCGAAGCCAAACACATCGAGAGGAGGTGCAGCGAAGCAAACCGTAGGCGATGCCCCCGGATAGATCCCGGAACGAAGGAACCCCGAGCCCCAGCGAGGGGCCGAACGCCGGGGCCCAGCCTTTTGGTTACTTTTTGGCGTCTGAAAAAGTGACCCGCCGTAAGGGCGGAACCGCCAGCCGCAACACCCAAAAAAACGGATATACACACCAAACCCCAAGAACCTGGTCGGCCCAAAGGCCGCCAAGTCAATGCGCCGTAACCCGCTGCCGCGCAGCCGAAGCACTCGGCGAAAGAGCCAAAGCCAACTGCGTCCGATTATGCATATGCGTCAACCGCAACACCTGCGAAACATAAAGCTTCACCGTGTTCTCGGTAATCCCCAACTCACAGGCAATCTGATAATTGGTCTGCCCCTTACCGACCAACCGCGCCACATCCAGTTGCCGCGGCGACAACTGATTGAAAATCGCCGGCATCTCCTGCGCCTCAACCTCGGCGGGCTCACCACCCAACCCATCGCGAACCACCGACGAAGGACTGCGCCGCACCTTGTCCAGATCCTGATAAAGGTCATCAATCGACTCAGACAAATACTGCAACTTCTGATTCAAATGCCCCAGTTGCAGATTCTTCTGCCGCTCCTGCAGAGCCACCTCCTGTCGCCGCACACCTTCGAGCAATTCATCCAGATCAATCGGTTTCTGATAATAATCGGCAATCCCGGCACGCAACGCCTTGATCACGTCCTGCTTGTCGGCACGCCCAGTCAGCATGATCGCCTCGAACGCCCGATGCTTGCCCGCCAGCCGCTGCAATTCCTGAATCAACTGAATGCCATCCATGTCCGGCATGTGCAGATCACTCAGCACCAGACCGATCTCCGCGTCCTCACTGAAACGCTCGATCGCCTGCGCACTGGACTCACACGGCACACAGCGATAACCGCTACTTTCAAGAAACTCGCACAACTCCTCCACAATCAACGGCTGATCGTCGACCACGAGGACTTTTACCGCAGACGTAAGCTTGTTCAAGTGCTACTCCATGTCCCAGGCCAAAGCTGACCATTCCTGTACTGCCAGCCTTTGGTTGTATAACCAGTTCCTTTGAAAGTAGACGTACTTTCCGACTATGTACATAGAACTAATGGCGCTTGGCGACTAATGGATCCAAAGCAGAACAAGCACCGTCCCAAGCAGCACAAACGGTGCAAATGGCAGCTTTTTTGACATAGTTGGCCCCAGATATCGCAGACGATCTCTAAGCCCTTGACTCATATGAAGCCAGACTCTTGGCGCCAGCAGCATCCAGACCACGCTGGCGAGCCCAGCACCAATAAATACCCCAAGAATGAACAGACCGTCCGTCGCAAGCCCCAGAGCTGTCATTAATTTCACATCGCCGGCGCCCATGCGGCCCATGAAAAAACCCGGCAGGGTCAGTGCCAGCGCAATCAGGCAGGCCCAACCGCCCTGCCCCGCTTCCGCGCCCAGCCAGGTGCTGCCGGTGCACAACAGCCAGATCAGCGCCAGTGCGGCGACGCCGAGGGTCAGAGCATTGGCAATGCGGCGCTGGCGGGCGTCTTGCGCCGCGCACAGCACGAGCCAGATCAGGAGGATAAAACTGTGCATCCGGTAAAAACCGTCCGTTTTTGCTGAATGATTCTATGCTGATACTACGCAGTGACAGTCAGGGTAGACGCACTCATGAAAACCGGCTTTCGGAAGTCGCAAAAAGGTGCGGTGGCGATTGAGTTCGCCTTGGTGTTCATCATTTTTTTCGCCGTGTTTTACGGTCTGGTCAGTTACAGCCTGCCCTTGGTGATGATGCAATCGTTCAACCAGGCCACCTCCGAAGCGGTACGCCGCAGTGTCGCGGTCGATCCCAACACGCCCAACTATTCAACGGTGGTGCTCAACACCGCGAACGCTACGCTGACCCAGCAATTATCCTGGATTCCGCCGGTCTTCAACCTGGTGGTCGGCGTTGATACCAGCAGCCAATACAGCGCTTCAGGCCTGCTGACGGTGCGAGTGGATTATCCGGTCAGCAAGTTGAATCAGGTCATGCCGTTTCTGGTGCTTCCGGTCGTTGGCCCAGTGCCCAACCTGCCCACCTACCTGACCGCCAAATCGAGTCTGCAATTTTGACGTCGGGGGACAAACTCTTCGGGCGCTTGCTCAAACGCACGCCGCCCGCCGCCCACGAGTTGCCCGACCCACTCGGCTCACCCGCAACAGGCTTGCACCTGTACCTGAACGACGACGCTGGCGTGCTGCAAATGGCCGGCCCGTTGCGCCATCTGCTGGCGCAGCACAAACCGCACCAGCAACCCTTGCCACTGAGCGCCTATCTGTTGCCCCACAGCACATTGACCATCGAAGGTCGGCCGAGGGAGTGGCAAGGGCTACTGCTCGATCTCGACTTTTCGGGATTGGGCGAGCAGCCCTTGCACTTGCGTGGCTGGGTGCAACCGCAGGGCGAAGGCTGGTTGATGCAGTTGATCGATATCGCCGACCTGCTGTTCGAACGCCAGCAATCGCGCCAGCGTGACGCCTGCCAATTGATTGCCGGGCAGATCAGCGAACAGTTGCGCGCGTGCAGCCCGCTGCGTTTGCCGGTGATCGTCAGCGAACAACTGCAGGTGATTGCCCAGCACTGGCACATCCCTTGTCTGGCGTTGGCCTTACTCGATGATGAGACGCAGGGCTGGCAGATTTATCGCCAGTATCGCGCCCACGATGCGCCGACTTTGTGGCATGACGATCAGCGTCTCGGCACGCCGCTGGACAGCCTCAACGGCGCTGCGCCGCAGCGTGTTGGCGCGCACCATGGCCTCGATGAACATTCACGGGTGCAGGCTCTGTTTGGCAATGCCGAAGGTTTCGCGGTGCCGTATAGCGATGAACGCGGTGTGGTGGCCTGGCTGCTCTGCGGGTTTTATCCCGTGGACAGCGCCGCGCCGTACCTGACCGAACGTGACTGGATGGCGCTGCTCGCCGCGCTGGCCGGGCCGTTGCTCGGGCGCCTGCGCGAACAGCAGCATCACCGGCAACTGGAGCGCATCGAAGCGCTGCAAACCCTGTTGGGTGCAGGCTGGTGGGAAATCCTCGGCGGTGACGACAACATTCAACTGGCGCCTGCGCTGGCTGCGTCCCTGCAACTGAACAATGACGGACTGGCGCTGGAAGACTGGCTGGCACAGATCCATCCCGCCGACCGCGACGAGTTGCGCAGCCGTCTACAGGCCTTGCAGCAACATGGCGAAGCCCTGACGCTGTCGGTGCGCCTGCGCAATGGCGATCCCGCGCAGGCGCCAACGTGGTATCGCGTGCAAGGCCAAGTGATTGGCAGCGGCGAGCATCGCCGGCGAGTCGGTTTCATGCTCGACATCAGCGACATCCAGAACCAGCAGCAACGCGCCGCCGCCGCGCATGCACGGCTCGACAACCTGATCGCCAGTTCGCCGGCGGTGATTTACGTCCAGCAGTATCACGAAGGCGCGCTGATCCCGGCGTTCTTCAGTGCCAGCCTGCAACCGCTGCTGGGCTGGAGTCTTGCGGACTGCGGCAACAGTGCACTGATCGAGCTGATCCACCCTGACGATCGCGACCTGTATTTCGCCCGCAGCCGCCAGTTGCTGCGTGAAGGCTCAGTGCGCGCGCGTTATCGGCTGCGCGACCGGCATGGTGAATATCACTGGCTGCTCGATGAAGCCAGGTTGCTGCGCAATGACCTCGGCCTGCCGGTGGAAGCGGTCGGTTTGTGGCTGGACGTCACCGAAGCGACCCTGGCGGCCGAGCAGGTGAAAAAGAGTGAAGAGCGCTACCGGATTCTGGTGGAGGACTCGCCGGCAATGATCTGTCGCTACCGCCCGGACCTGATTCTGACTTTCGGCAACCGGCCGTTGGCGACGTACCTGGAATGCACACCGGAGCAACTGCCGGGGGTCGATCTGGGCAGTTGGATGTCCGAAGAACAACGCGCCGCATTCGTCCTGCGCCTCGCTTCACTGACCGCAGATGAACCGGTAAGCACCGCAGAAATCAGCCTGCAACTGCCCGGCCGCGAACACGCCTGGTGGGTCTGGTCCGATCGCGGCGTGTTCGATGAACACGGCCAATTGATCGAAGTGCAAGCAGTGGGCCGCGACAACACCGAAGTGCGCCGCTCGCAGCAACAACTCACGCAAAGCGCGAAAATGGCCACCCTCGGCGAAATGGCCACCGGCCTTGCCCATGAAATCAATCAGCCGCTGAACGTGATGCGCATGGCCATCGTCAACGTGCTCAAGCGTCTGGGCAACGGCGATGTGCAGGTCGACTACCTGACCGACAAACTCAACCGCATTGATGCGCAGGTGCAGCGCGCCGCGAAAGTGGTCGATCACATGCGGGTATTCGGCCGGCGTTCGGAGATTGAGCAGCAACTGTTCAACCCCGCCTCGGCCATCGAAGGCACGCTGTCGCTGCTGGCCGAAGGCATGCGCGGTAAAGGCGTGGATTTGCACATCAGCGAGACAGGGTTCGAGGTGCAAGTGCGTGGCTACGTCGATCAGCTTGAGCAGGTTCTGATCAACCTGATGGTCAATGCGCGCGACGCGTTGTTGAGCAAACGCGAGAAGGACTCGAGCTTCAAACCGTGGATTGCGATCTACGCCGAGCGCGATGAACAGAACGTGCGGTTGTGGGTCGAGGACAACGGCGGCGGCATTGATCCGCGTCTGCTGGAGCGGATCTTCGAGCCGTTCTTCACCACCAAACCGATCGGCGTCGGCACCGGGCTAGGGTTGTCGGTGAGCTACGGTATCATCGACAACATGGGCGGCCAGTTGAGCGTGCGCAATTCGGCGGAGGGCGCGCGGTTCTGCATCGAGTTGCCGGTTGCCGTGGACGCCTAGATCACCAGATAGGCCTTGCCGGTCTGGCCGCAGGTCATATTGGCACCGACGTCGACGTCCATCAGATTGATGCCCAGACCTTTGAGCAGGTTGTTCAGCAGCGGGTCGAGCAACGGACTAAGTGCACCGGTCACCACGGGCAACAATCGGTTGGTGACATCGCTGATCAACGAGGCAACGCCGGTAACGATGGCACCCAACGGGTTGCTGCCCTGCGGTTTGTAGACGATCAGGTTGATGCCCGCGAGGGTGCTCGACAGGCTGCCGACGATGTTGCTGGTTGGCGCGGCCGGCAAGATGCTCGGCGGCAGTTTGAGGTTGGCCGGGGTGGCGAACGGCGTGCTGCTGGTGAACACCAGGTCTTGCGAAGTTTGCCCGACACTGGTGTCGAGCATGATGCCGATGCCTCCCGCGCCGAAAGGAACATGGGTGGCAGGATCACAGGTGCCGAGCAGCAGGATTTTGTGACAGGTGACGATCCCCAGATCGATCAGCGCCAAAGGCGCCACCGTGGGTTCGGCCGCTGAAGAAAAGGCATTGGCCGGATCGATCTTGCCGAGTTTCAAGTCAGCGATGGACGTAATGGTATGCGCAGTCAGGCTCTTGGTGCCGGTGGTGCCCGTCGGACAGCTGTAATCGGTGACATAACTCTTGGCGCCGCCGGCATCCAGACTGATGTCGATTTGCGGTGATGGCAGCAATTGTGGATCAAGTTGCTCGCAACCCGCGCCCAACAGGCACAGGACCGAATTGAGCGTACTGACCAGATTCAGACTCAGTAGTGCATTGAGGGTCGGGGTCAATCCACCGACCAGCCCCAGCACGGCATTGGTCAGCCCCGTCACCCCGGACAGTACCGGCAGATTCACGGAGACCAGCGTGCGAACCTGCGCCGTACGCACATAAATCCGGTCCGCCCCGGTCGGATTGACCTTGGCCCGCGCCGGATCGCCAATCGCGGAAAACTGCGGCGGTTCGATCACTTTCACCCGCACCGTGACATTCGCCAGCCCGAGCACACTGATCGGCAACGTCGCCGCCACCGCACTCTTGCTGTTGGCCAGTTGCACCACGCCCTGAATCAGCTGCAGCAGTTGCAGATTGGCGTCCAATCCTGCCGATGTAGTGCCGGTCTGCAATTGCAGGATGTCGCCCAGTTTGACCGGCGCCGCGTTGATCGCCGCCACCTGCAATTGGCCCAGCGCAGTGGTCACCTGCGCGGTCGCGCCATTGAGTTGCACCACGGTCGCCGCCGCCTGGATCAGTTGCGTCACCGTGGCCTGAGTGTTGAGCAACTGCGTGTAATTGCCCGCCGCGACGTTGAGATTGATCGCCAGTTGATCAAGGTATTTGAGCAGGTTGATGTCGGTGTTCAGCAGGCCATCCCAGCCCAGTGCCGTGAGGTTGACGTTGCCGCCGAGCAGCCCGGAAAACAGCGGATTGAGGATGTTCGACTGGGCCGTATCGATGCTGGCCAGGGTGCTGCGAATATTCAGTTGGGCCACCGTCGGCTGCGGTTTGGCGGCCACCGCCGAGGCATTGAGCGTGGTATTGAGACTGACCGGTGTACCGCTGAACAAGGCCTGTATACCACCGGCAAAACTGGTGGTCAGCGTGCGACTGGCGACGACTTTGACCGCTGCTGCTTGCGTGGCATCTACCGCGAACGTGCGCAGGCCGGTGGCGGCCGTCACCAAGGTGCCGCACGTGGTGGCTAGGGTATTGCTGGCATCGACGATGTAGCCATTGCGCACGGCGCTTTGCCCGGCATAACTGGCGGCGCTCAGGCCCGGCAGGCAATTACCGCCACGGCTGACGGCTTCGAGGGCGGCGTTGTCCACCACCCGCTGCAATTTGCGTTGTTCCATGTACAAGCGGCCGGTGTCGACCACCAACAGCAGCATCACCACCGCCAGACTGAGGGTGGCCGCAGCCATCAAGCCAATCGCCCCGCGCTGGCGGGCCGGGCCGTTGAATCGCGAACGAGGCGACATGGCGCACTCCTTTGCCGCTAGCTCCATTGGTGCAATTGAGTGTAGACACGCCTAATGGCAACGCGCCATTTTGAACAGACAAACATCCCTGTGGGAGCGAGCCTGCTCGCGAAGGCGTCGTGTCAGATAAATAACAGTTGAATGACACCCTGCTTTCGCGAGCAGGCTCGCTCCCACATTAGAATTTAGGGTGGAACAAAAAAATCGGAGCTCAACAGCTCCGACTTTTTAACGGATTCAGCGCGGTGGATAGTTGGCCAGAATCCGCCCGACCGTCTCGCGGATGGCATTGCTGCGATCATCGGGATTCGGCTTGCCGGACAGCATCTGCTCATCACTGCCGCGCCATACCAGTTTGCCATCCTTGCCGTCGAGCAGGTCGATCTGGATGGTCGCCACCTTGTAGGTGATGTTGCGCGTTTCGTTGTACATCGGCGCGCCCCAGTAGCCGTTCCACGGGCCGCCCCAGCCGCCGCCGTAGTTGGTCGTCACTTGCTGCTGACGATCCTCGACGATCAGGTAAGTCTGCACATACAAGTCACCCTTGGCACCCGCCGCCGCTGGACGCAAACCGCGCTGGTCGAGCTGATCGGCCACAGCCTGGCGAATGCGTTGCTCGGTCAGGTCGCTTTTGATCCGCGGATCATCGGGGCGGTATTGCAGGGCGGGGTCTTTCCAGCTCCAGCTGCGATAGGCGGCAAAGTCGCGGCTGGCATCGAAGTCATGGTTGACCTGGTTGGCGGCGCAGGCGCTGAGCAGCACGGCCATGGCCAGTAAAGCGAGACGGCGGAACATGGGTTTTCTCCGGTTGAAGACATGAACCTGCGGCAGCTTCTGATTGGCAGGAAGCTAACTGGGAGGATACGCCGACATGGCCTTTTCCACAGCCTCGCGGATCGAGTCGGTGCGATCGATTTCGCTGCCCTTGTTCGCGGTTTCGGCGCTCGCGCTCCACACCGGCTGACCGCTGCCGGCGTCGAACAGATTGACCTGCACCACCACGACTTGCTCGGAATAGGTGCGCACGATCGGCACCGTGTTGTACATGCCGTAACCGCGACCATAGCGATCATAGCCACCGTATCCACCGCCGTAATAACCGTAGTCGTCCTGGACCTGACGCAAGCGGGTTTCCAGACGCAGATCGGCGCTGACCAGCAAGTCGGCCGGGCGATTGTCGTGCAACGGGCGCAAGCCGCGCTGATCCAGCGCATTGCTCACCGCTTCGGCCACTTGCGCCGAATCGGCCCAGGCCGTGCCCGGCGGCAGTTGCCCGTTGAGCCAGGCCCAACTGCGATAACGCCCATAGTCACGCGGCGGTGCCGGGTACGCGCTGCGGTCGAAGGTGGTGACCGCTTGCGGCGGCGCCGGAGGCAAGGGCCGCGATTGCGCCACGTACGGGTTGCTGCTCTGGCAAGCAGCCAAGCCCAGACACATCAGCAGTAACCCGGATTGAGCTTTCATGTCGCGCTCCGATCAGATCGGCCGGCAGATCCAGTGCAAATAGCGCCCAAGCCCGGCGAAGCTTGGGTGACGACGGTGAGCGAGCTCCATCTCGAGCAAATCGACGAGTTCGGCGCGGGCCTGGAATTCCACTGGCATGTAGTCATGGAAAACCCGGATCCCACTCTGGGTTTCGACCTGCCACAGGCCGTCGAGTTGCGTTGCCAATTCTCGTGGATCGAGCGGCTGCTGCGGAGTCAGACTCTGCTTTTCGCCGGCCATGGCGTTCTTGCGCATTTTCTTGAAATGGCCTTTGAGCAGGTTGCGGTAGATCAGCGCGTCGCGGTTGTAGAACGCCAGCGACAACCAGCCACCGGGTTTGGTCAGTTGATGCAGCACCGGCAGGATCGCGTGGGGTTCGGCGAGCCATTCCAGCACGGCGTGGCAGATCACCAGATCGTACGGTTCAGTGAGTTGGCCGAGCAGTTCCTGCCATGGTGCCTGAATGAATGTCGCGGTCTGCCCGGCTTCGGCGAAGCGCTGACGCGCGCCGTCGAGCATCGGTGCGGCCGGCTCGGTGAAAGTCACGTCGTGGCCGCGTTCGGCCAGCCACAGCGACATGTGGCCAAGACCACCGCCAATGTCGAGCACCCGCAACGGGCGATCCGGTAACGCTTCGGCCAGGTCAGCCTGCAACACCGCGAGACGGATCGCACCTTTGGCGCCACCGTAGATTTTTTCGGCGAAACGCGTCGCCAACTGATCGAAATGCCGGTCGCTCATCAGTTGAACCGCCGTTCGCTGTCGGCGAGCTTGCTGCGCACCACTTCATTCATGTCCAACCCCAGCTCGCTGCACAGCAGCAACAGATACAGCACGATGTCGCCAACTTCCTGTCCGGCATGGGCGAGTTTGTCAGCAGGTAACTGGCGCGACTGGTCTTCCGTCAGCCACTGGAAGATTTCCACCAGCTCGGACATCTCGACACTCGCCGCCATGGAAAGGTTTTTCGGGCTGTGAAATTGCCGCCAGTCATTGCGGTCGCGAATGGCGTGCAGGCGTTCGGTCAGTTCAACAAGGTTCATCGGGCTCTCCTGAAGGCGTATAGCTTCGGGGGGATACCCACCAAAGGCAAGCAGCACAGATGATCTATTGTGGGAGCGAGCCTGCTCGCGAAAGCGGTGTGTCATTCAACCCATCAGTTATCTGATCCACCGTATTCGCGAGCAGGCTCGCTCCCACACAGAATGGGTGCAAACCTTCTATCATGCAGGGAACTCGGCCACCCGCGTTGTGGCCCAAGGCTCAGCTCTTTCATCAGGATGCACACATGCAGGTAGAAAGCTTTTTCGAATGGCTCGGCCAGGCGCTCGGTTCGGTCATCCGCTTTATCGTTGATGGCCTCAGTGGTTTGTTCAACATTCTGAGCAATGCCGGCGGCAACTTTGTCGACGGGCTGGCGAAGACGCTGGGCATGGACACCTCGATCATCAGCATCATCGCGCTGATCGTCGGGCTGATGCTGTTGTGGTCGGCGATTCGCGCGTTCATGAATGCGTCGATCATTGCCGGGATTATCTGGTTGTTGCTCGGGTTGTGGTTATTGAGCTGGATTATTCATTAGGCCGTTGAAGAGCCCCTCACCCTAACCCTCTCCCGGAGGGAGAGGGGACTGACCGGGGGATATTCAAGAGCTACACCGACTTGAGCGAGTGTCAGCGAATCCATAATCGGCACATTCTCTCAGGTCGATGGATGACGCCAGACACCTCGGTCGGCTCCCTCTCCCTCTGGGAGAGGGCTGGGGTGAGGGTGGCTTCTACCGCTACAATGCCGCTCCCCCAAGGAGCCCGCATGTCCACTCTGATCGCCGACTGGCGCGACCGCCCAACTCACCGCAAGGTCTGGGCGCTCGCTGCGCCGATGATTCTTTCCAATATTTCCGTACCGCTGGTGGCGCTGGTCGACAGCACTGTCATCGGCCACCTGCCCCACGCCCATCAGTTGGGCGCGGTGGCGGTCGGCGCCAGCCTGTACACCTTTCTCGCCTGGGCCATGGGTTTCCTGCGCATGGGCACCACCGGGTTTGCCGCGCAGGCTGCGGGGCGCAGCGACGGTGCAGCATTGCGGCAGATTCTGTTGCAAGGCTTGCTGCTGGCGATGGGGCTGGCACTGGTGCTTGGCACTTTGGGTGTGCCGCTGAGTGGTGTTGCGTTGCACTTCATGCAACCGTCGGCGGAGCTGGATCAGCTCACTCGTGATTTTTTCCACACGCGCTTGTTCGGACTGCCTGCGGCGCTGGCCAGTTATGCGCTGGTCGGCTGGTTTCTCGGCACGCAAAACGCCCGGGCGCCGCTGGCGATTCTGCTGAGCACCAACCTGATCAACATCGTCCTCAATCTGTGGTTCGTCATCGGCCTGGACTGGGGCGTGGTCGGTTCGGCGCGGGCCTCGGTGATCGCCGAATGGAGTGGCGCCCTGCTTGGACTACTGCTGACCCGCAAGGCACTGCGGGCGTATCCGGGGCACATCGTCTGGGCGGCGTTGAAAATCTGGCAGAGCTGGCGCCCGTTGCTGGCGGTCAACCGCGATATCTTCATTCGCAGCCTGGCGCTGCAATCGGTGTTTTTCCTGATCACCGTACAAGGCGCGCGGCTGGGCGATTCGACGGTGGCCGCCAACGCGTTGCTGCTTAATGGCTTGCTACTCACGGCGCATGCGCTGGACGGCCTGGCCCATGCCGTCGAGGCCTTGTGCGGACACGCCATCGGTGCCCGCGATCGTCTGGCCTTGCGTCGTTCACTGGTGGTGGCCGGCGGCTGGTCGCTGATCGCCAGCCTCGGATTTGCCGCGCTGTTTTTGCTCGCCGGGCACCTGTTCATCGAGATGCAGACCGATATCCAGAGCGTACGCGACACAGCGTTCGTCTACCTGCCCTACCTCGCCGTGCTGCCATTGATTGCGGTCTGGAGTTACTTGCTTGACGGACTGTTCATTGGTGCCACCCGCGCTCGGGAAATGCGCAACGGCATGCTGATCACCGTGGTTTTGCTCCTGCCGTTCGCCTGGGCGCTGCAAGACTTGGGCAATCACGGCCTGTGGATATCTTTTCTGCTGTTCATGGTCTTGCGCAGCCTGACCCTGGGTGCCCAAGCCTGGTGGCTCAAGCGCAACGACGGCTGGTTCAGCGGCGCTGCTCACTGACTCGGCGTGCGCGCGATAAACCCGACGACCTGATCGAGCACTGGCGCCAGGCGCCGCAACGGTCGCGACAGACTGGCCACCAAGGTTATGTGGCTGGGCCGCGAGTAATACAGATCCTGCACCGGCACGCCGGCCTCGCGCAGCTTGCTGGCGAGACCGCCGGTGTTGCGCGTCGGGTTGACCAGATCATCCTTGCTCGCGGCAATCAGCAGCGCGGGTGGTGCGCCGCGACTGACATGATTGATCGGTTGCGATTGCGGCGGTGAGTCCGGCCAGAAGAACACCGGGCGCACCTCGGGATTCTTGATCGGCAGGAAGTCATAAGGCCCGGCCAGACCGATCCAGCCCCGCAAATCCTTGGGCGAAATGCCCACGGCCGCAAGCCATTCACCATCCAGCGCAAGCATCGCCGCGTTGTACCCGCCGGAGCTGTGGCCCATCAAATACAAGCGCTGCGGGTTGCCGGAAAACTCGCGAATATGCGCTTTGGTCCACGCCACCGCCCGCGCCCCGTCCTGCAGAAACAGTGGATAACGCACTTGCGGATACAAGCGGTAATCCGCCACCACCGTGACAATCCCCCGCGACGCCAGCGCTTCTCCGACAAAGTGGTAGTCGACGCGCGAACCGCTGTTCCAGCTGCCGCCATAGAAAAACACCACCACCGGCGCGCCGGACATCGGCTGATGCGGCACATATACATCGAGCTTCTGCCGCGGGTCGTCGCCATACGCGATGCCCACGGTTTTTTCGTAAGTGCTGTCCGGGGTCAGCGCATTGAGCACCTGCACCGGCGAACAACCGCTCAGCACCAGCAGCAACACGATGCCGATCACTGTGCCAATCCATTGCCGGAAAAACCGTGTCATACGCGCCGAACCTCGCCTCAGGACTGATCGCCGTGCCACTGGCGTCGTACATGGTCAAGCCGCTGCTGCTGGGTCAGCCCCACCGGCGGTGGCACCAGCACGGCACGCGGATGCAGCAAGCGTAGCCATAACCAGCCATCGAGCACGGTGCGATCGCTGAATCCCAGCGCCAGACCTTGTTGAACATGGGAGGACATCGTCGCGTAATCGGTTCCCAACGATTGGCACCAGCGCCAGATGTGTTGTTCCAGCAGGCAAGTCTGCAAGCGTTCGCGCTGGCGCCGGGTCAGACTTTCTTCGATGCTCAACGGTTCGACGGCAAGCCCCGGATTGCGCAACTGCTGCCAGCCCTGGCTGCCAATTGCGCAATCGGCCCAGGTTCCGCCGAACCAGCGCAACTGGCGGATCGGGCCGAGCCAGCGGCTCAGTTCGGTGGCGTTACAGGCGTCGAAAAAATAGCTCGCGGTCTGTCGGTTGTAATAGCTGAGCAAGGCCCGATGACTCAATCCGAACGACACTGTGAGCATGCGCTGCAAGTGTCTCAGCAACTGTTGCGCCGAGACCTCACTGCCCAGCAACAGCCCGCGCCAGGTGTTCGGATCGCTGTGACACAACGCGGCCAGCGCCGGGCAATCGCGTAACTCGATCAGCCGCGGGCCATGCTCGCTGACCGGTTCAAACTCGGTGCCATCAAACAGCTTGAAGCACCGCACGTCGGCAAAGGCCTGGCGCAATACCCGCAAGGCCTGCGGTGCATCCGTGCCATCGAGCAATAGCCACTGCGCCATGGGCTCAAACGCCACACCACTCATGTTGCGCCACTCTGTTCAAGGGCGGTGACCAGTCGACAACTGCACACTGGTTCTGCGCAGTGACTGAAACTGCCGCCGCCGGGGATCAGGCATAACAGCACCAACGGCTCACCACACGCCAGTAGTTGCTGCAGGCCTTCACTCACCAGGTTGTCGGGCAGTGTCGGGGCATTGTCGGTGTCGGTGAGGGCAAGTGGCGGTTGCAATACACCGCTGATCATCGGTTGATCCGGATCACCCTCGAAAAAGCTCACCACCACCTCGACGCCATCTCTCAGCGCCGCCATTGCCGTTTGCGCCAGGGACGGTGCGAGCGGTAGCCAACAGTGACTCGGCGCAGCGCCTTCGCCTTGATAGAGCCAATCGAATTGCACCGCCACCGGGCGCAAACGATCGGGTTGTGGCTCATCGACCTCCACCACCCAGGCTCGTTGCAGGCTGTGCATGCGCGATGGCGCTGTGGCTGATGTACACGGCACCTGCAGCGCCCCAAACAAGTGGTTGGCATAGGGACGTTCGAGGGAGGGATCGGCGCGATGTTCAATACGAGTGAGCAACCATGGGCGATTGCATTCGGCGAAAGGATGACCGGCCAATCGCAGCCAATGACCGCTGCGCAACGCCGCCAGCTCACTTTGACCTTCGGCCTGTTGCAGGCCCGATGAGCCGGCCTGCACGGTCTCTTGCAACTGCCAGTGGTGCAAGGTGCGCGCAGCGTTATGCCCATCGTCCTCGCGCTGATACCGCGCGGCACCGGCCAAGGGCAACCGCGCCGGATCATCGGCGAAAATCAGACAATGCCGGTCACGGTCGTGCTCAAAGTAATAGTGAATCCGCGCCTGCGCGCACAGGCGCTGGAGCAGTTGCAGATCGGATTCGCGGTATTGGGTGCAGAACGTTCGGGGCGCGTACTCCCCGTGTAACTCGAAGCGGCGCTGGGCACCGACGATCCCATGCTCTCTGAGCACCTGTTCGATGATCTGCGGCACCGAACGGCCACTGAAGATTCGTTGGCTGAAGCGCAGCGCCAGGCAACCCAGTTTCGGCCCCAGACGGATCCGGCTCAACCGCAGACCTTGTCCATGCTCATGCTGGACAAGGCTCTGCAATTGCCCGTGCACACCCTCCCCCGACGGCCCGAAACAGAGGAACGCCGAACGGTAAAGCAGACCGGCGAGATCCAGGTGCGGATCGTCGATCAACACATCGATCTCGAACGCAAAGGATTCGCTGAGGGCTTCGCTACCGGTAAAGGCCAGGACTTCGAAGGGGTCGGACAGGCCCGCAACATCGAGACGAAACGACGACTCGTTGACTGGTTCGAACATGGGCGGATCTCTACAGGAGGGGCGGTCGGGGATTCTCGCCGAGAGCCATGGCCGAGTAGAGAGCTGAAGTACAACTTAGGAAATGACCTACGCGAAAAGCAGACCGTATGACTTTGCTAGCCGGGAATGCCAAGCATTTCGCGAAGATCTTGGGAGATATCCCACCGGGTTATACGAATTTTCCACCACGTTCAGAAAAAATTCGGACAACCCGGCGAAATCGCCACCTGGTCTCAGGAAGACAGGTAGGAGGAACGGGTCAGGCCCAGACGCAAGGCATCGAGGAATTGTGTGCGCTCGCTGGCACTGATACGGGCACTGGCGCACTTGTCGCGGTAGTGGGTCATCAGTTCTTCCGGCGACAAGTGCACGTAACGCAGCATGTCTTCGATGGTGTCGTGGGTCTCGATGCCCGCGTGGTACACGCTGCCATCGGCGTTCTGGTAGATGTTCACCGAGTCGGTGTCACCGAACAGGTTGTGCATGTCGCCGAGGATTTCCTGATAGGCGCCGACCAGGAATACGCCCAACAGGTAGTCTTCGCCTTCATTCAAACCGTGCACCGGCAGGCTGGTTTCGATGCTCTGCTCGTCGACGTACTGGTTGATCTTGCCGTCGGAGTCGCAGGTCAGATCCTGCAGCACCGCGCGACGCAGCGGCTCTTCGTCGAGACGGTGCAGCGGGATGATCGGCAGGACCTGGTCGATCGCCCAGGTGTCCGGCAGGCTCTGGAACACCGAGAAGTTGCAGATGTACTTGTCGGCCAGCTTGTCGTTGAGTTCGTCGAGCACTTGGCGGTGCGAACGCTGACGGGCTTTCAACGAGTTGTGCAGGCGACGGCAGACAGCGAAGTAGCACTGCTCGGCCAGGGCTTTTTCGGCCAGGGTCAGTTTACCGTCGGCGTACTGCGCAGCCACATCGCTCATGTAGTGCGTGGCGCGCCAGTAGGTTTCGGTGACCATTTCGATGTCGGTCGGGCCGAGCAGGTCAACCAGCCACTGCACGGTTTCCGGCAGCGATTCCTTGTTTTCGATCTGCGGGATTTCGTCGTTGTGTTTCTCGACGTCGGTCACCTGCACCACCAGCATCGCGTGGTGCGCAGTCAGCGAACGGCCACTCTCAGAGAAGATGTGCGGATGCGGCAGGGCCTGCGCGTCGCAGAATTCCTTGAGCATGCCGACCACGACACCGGCGTAATCGTCCATGTCGTAGTTGATCGAGCTGGCGTTGCGCGAGTGGGTGCCGTCGTAGTCGACACCGAGACCGCCACCGACGTCGATGTGATCAACCGGCAGACCGAGGTTGCGCAGCTCGCCGTAGTAACGGATCGCTTCCTTGAAGCCGTGCTGATAGTCAGCGAGGTTGGCAATCTGCGAACCCATGTGGAAGTGCAGCAGGCGAATGCCCTGATCCAGGCCGGCGGCGCGGAAGCGCTCGACCACCGACAGCAGTTGTGCTGCCGACAGACCGAACTTGGATTTCTCGCCACCGGTGTCCGCCCACTTCGACGACGCCAGCGACGACAGACGCACGCGCAGACCGACCTGTGGCTTGACCTTCAGCGAGGCGGCTTCTTCGATCACCAGGCCAACTTCGGATTCTTTCTCGATCACGATGAACACATTGTGGCCGAGCTTTTGGCCCATCAGCGCCAGACGGATGAACTCACGGTCCTTGTAACCGTTGCAGACGATGGTGCCGCCCTTCGGCGCCAGTGCCAGCACGGCCAGCAGCTCAGGCTTGGAGCCGGCTTCCAGACCAATGGAAACGTCCTGAGTGGCGATGATGTTCTCGATCACCGCTTCTTGCTGGTTGACCTTGATCGGGTACAGCGCGGTGTACTTGCTCTGGTATTCCAGGCGCTCGATGTTCGCATCGAAAGCACCGGTCAGCTGGCGTACACGGTCTTGCAGGATGTCGGGAAAACGAACCAGCAACGGCAAGGACAAACCGCTTTTGCGCAGTTGGTCGACTTGCTCGAACAGGTCGATAGGCGAGCTGCTCGGGCCGTTCGGACGAACTTCGACGCGACCGGCGTCATTGATCGCGAAATACCCGGCCCCCCAATGGCGAATCCCGTAAACACTGCGGCTGTCCGCAACTGTCCATTGGCTGCCATCGTCTTTGCGTGTGCGTCGTACGGACATCGAAGTCCCCTATAAAGAAGTCATAGTGCGTCGCCTGATCGCAGGCCGGCGCAGTCTAAAGTATGAAAATGACGATTCGTCAGCGCGGCGGTAGACCGCGCTGACTGCGTGGAGTTTAGAAACCGGTCATGAACAGGCTCTGTGAAAACCATGGAGACGACACCGGATCTGCGATGTTTCAGACCCGGATCAAGCCGCAGATGGATTTCACAGAGGCTGCTAGCCGCCGGACTTCTTCGCTTTGAAACCGTGCTTGATCAGCTCAGCCAAGAGTAGCTCGACATGATCGCCCTGGATTTCGATGATGCCGTCTTTCAACGCCCCGCCAGTGCCGCAACGTTTCTTCAACGTTGTCGCCAATTCCTTGAGCGCGTCTTCGACCAGTGGCACACCGGTGATGGTGGTCACCGTTTTGCCGCCACGGCCTTTGCTCTCGCGTCGCACACGGGCAATGCCATCTCCGGCCGGAATCAGGGTTTGTTTGCAGATACAGGCGTCCACCGGCTTGCTGCACTCCGGGCAATGACGACCTGCGTCGGTGGAAAATACCAAGCCACCTAAGGCGGCGAAGGATGCGGCTTTTTTGGCCACCGGCAATCCTCTTGGGAGGACAAAGACTGATCGCAACCTTGGGCAAGGTCAGCGACCGCGAAGCCCCACTCAGGCAGGGGCAGCGCTACTGCACCGGATGCTTCAATAAAAGCAGGACGGTGCAGCTTGAAAAGGTCGCGCAGTGTAACGGCAAAAAAGCGACTTGCTAAGTGCCAATCGGCGCCAATTCATGTGTTCTTTGCGACGTCGCTTTGCTGCGCCTTCAGATAGCGCTTCAACGCGGCCAGAGAGTCCGGGCAATAAGGCTTCTGCTCGATTTCCCGCATGACCTGCTCGACCGGAATAAAGCGTGCTTCGAGGACTTCTTCAGGCTGCAATGTAAGCGGGCCGTCCCACACGGCGGAAAACGCCGAACACCAAAGACGGTTGCCGGTATCTTCGAAGTAGAAATGGTCATGGGCAGTCAGCTCTACGCCGCTGACACCCAATTCCTCTTCCAGCTCACGGGCTGCCGACTCGGCGTAGCTCTCGTCTGCCTGCACCATGCCGCCTGCCGCGACGTCCCAGAAACCGGGATAAATCGCCTTGCTCAACGTGCGCCGGTGCACGCAAAGATCACCGGCGGAATTGAACAGCATGATGTACGTGCCACGGCCGATCAGCCCGCGCTCGCGCAAATCGGCGCGCACCAGAGCGCCGAGCAGGTTGTCCTGCTCGTCGACCCAGGCGATCTGTTCGGCATCCGAGGCGGCGCGATGGGCCGCCTCTTTGGCGTTCTGACTCATGAATCAGCCCTGATTGAGCAGTTGACGCAAATCGATCACAGCGGCGTTGGCACGGGAAATATAGTTGGCCATGACCAGCGAGTGGTTGGCCAGCACGCCGAAGCCGCTGCCGTTAAGAATCATAGGACTCCAGACCGGTTCCTGCGAGGCTTCCAGTTCACGGATGATCTGACGCACGCTGACCGTGGCGTTCTTCTTCGCCAGCACATCGGCGAAGTCGACTTCGATGGCGCGCAACAGGTGCGAGAGTGCCCAAGCCTGGCCACGTGCTTCGTAGAATACGTTGTCGATCTGCATCCACGGAGTCTCGACGATTTCCTCATCGACCTGCGGCACTTCGCCCACAGCCGGGGTTTCAGTTTTCAATGCGGTGTTCAGCTTGACCCGACCGACACTGGCCGATAGGCGTTGCGACAGCGAACCCAGACGGGTGCCAACATCGCCCAACCAGTTATTCAGGTTGTCAGCACGCGCATAGAACAGTGCGTTTTTCTGGCTCGGATCCGACAGGCGCGCCTGATAACGGCTCAGCGAGTTTATGCCTTCCTGATACTCGGACTCGCTGGAAGGGAGAATCCAGCTCTTGTTGTCGAAGTTGAAACGCGGCTCGGCCTTGGCCAGATCGGCATCTTCGGCCGACTGCGATTGCGAACGGGCAAAGTCTTTACGCAGAGCCCGGGTCAGGTCACGCACCTGCACCAGAACGCCGTATTCCCAGCTCGGCGTGTTGTCCATCCACAGGCCTGGCGGGAAGCGGTCATTGGAAATGTAACCGCCCGGTTTGTTGAGCAGCGTGCCGGCAACAGTCTTCAAGGTTTCGACCGTGGTGTAGCCGATCACCATCTGCTTGCCTTCTTTCTCGGCAGCCACTTGCGCGTTTTGTGCGACCGGAAACAGCGCCGGCTCCTGGCTCCAGTACCAGCCCAGGCCAATGGTCACCAGCAGATAGAGGCCGATCAGCGTCGCCAATGCGCGGCTGAACAGCACCCCGCCTACATAGCTGCGGGTGGCCGACTTGGGCTCGGCGGCACGTTCAGGCGCGCTGCCCGCGCGGTTTTTCCAGTCCAGCATGGCGATATCCTTTCAATCACTTGGGTTCAACGGTTCGACCACAACCATACAACAACGTGCCAAGGCCGGGCACGCGCGCGTAACGATAAGCCGCAAATCATGTGGGCGAATGACGCTTCGACGACGACTAAGGGAATCCCCGATGCTCGTGCCTCAGCCAATTGAATTGCAGGGTATTGAAAACCCTTGCAAAGCTCATTCATCGCGCGGATGAAAGTACGATTGACAACTCATCCATAGCGCCTTGATCAATCAGGGAGTGCCCATACCACGGGGGCTTGATCGACGACAAGGTCAAAAACAAAACCGCCCGGTCAGAAACTGAATGGTGACGCACTGCAGATTATTGACGTACGACACTCGTCTAAGGGAAAAGAGGTGCTAGCATAGAGCCACCAGTCGATCTCAGCATGCAGCCTAACTAGTAGTCAGGATATGACCGAGCCAGAAGACCCCAGCCGTGAGCGTCTCAAGCACCACTTTGCCCAGCGGGTAATTCATCAGGCACGTCAGATTCTTGAGATATGGCAGCGCCTGCAACGCAGTGAGTGGTCCACTGTCGATCTCGCCGAACTGAGCGAGGCCAATTTGCGTCTGCTGCGTTTTGCCGAGCGTTTCGAACAGCCGGAACACACCCAGCTTGCGCGCCACATCGGTCAGTCGCTGGAAGCGGTGGACGCCAATCGCGGACGCCTGAGCAGTGGTTTGATCACCGACCTCAATCGCTTGATGCAGCGCTTGTCGCGTACCGGCCTGCGCCATGGTGACCAACTCGACCAGACCTTCCTGCCGCCGTTGCGCAAACCAATCTACGTGATGCTGCAGGACTACGACCGCGCCGAGCGGCTGGCCAAGCAACTGGAGTTTTTCGGCCTGAGCGCGCAGGCGCTGGACAGTGTTTCAGCCTTTCGCTCATCAATGGTCGAGCGTCTGCCAGCAGCGATCGTCATGGACGTGGACTTCAGCGGCGCCGGCATCGGCCTGAAGCTCGCCGCCGAAGCCCAGATCGGACTGGAAGAGCCGCTGCCGCTGCTATTCTTCAGCCTGCACGAAACCGACACTCCGACCCGTCTCGCCGCCGTGCGCGCCGGTGGCCAGGAGTTCCTCACCGGCACCCTCGAAGCGTCGAGTCTGCTGGAAAAGATCGAAGTGCTCACCTGCGTTGCCCAGTACGAACCTTATAAAGTGTTGATCATCGACGACTCGCGTGCGCAGGCATTGCATACCGAACGCCTGCTCAATAGCGCCGGCATCGTCACGCGCACCTTGATCGAACCGATTCAGGCGATGGCCGAGCTGGCGGATTTCCAGCCGGACCTGATCATCCTCGACATGTACATGCCGGCCTGCACCGGTACCGAACTGGCCAAAGTGATTCGCCACAACGACCGCTATGTCAGCGTGCCAATCATTTACCTGTCGGCCGAAGACGATCTGGACAAGCAACTCGACGCCATGAGCGAGGGCGGCGATGACTTCCTGACCAAACCGATCAAGCCGCGTCACCTGATCACCACGGTGCGCAACCGCGCCGCCCGCGCGCGCAATCTGAAAGCACGGATGGTCCGCGACAGCCTCACCGGCCTGTATAACCACACGCATATTCTGCAACTGCTCGAAGACTGCTCGTTCCGCGCCCGTCGCGAGAACAAGCCATTGAGCTTTGCGATGCTCGACATCGACCACTTCAAACGGGTCAACGACAGTCACGGCCACCCGATGGGCGACCGGGTAATCAAGAGCCTCGCGCTGTTTCTCAAGCAGCGTTTACGCAAGACCGACTTCATCGGCCGTTACGGCGGCGAAGAATTCGCCATCGTCATGCCCGACACCGATATAGAAGCAGCGCACAAAGTGCTCGACGAAATCCGCCAGCGCTTCGCCGAAATCCATTACCCGGCGCAGCCGCAGGATTTGTGGTGCACCTTCAGCGCCGGTGTAGTGGAAATGCACGACGACTGCGACAGCCTGATGATGGCCAGCCAGGCCGATGAGGCGCTGTACCGCGCCAAGGGCGCCGGACGCAATCGCGTGCAGACCGCACGCGACTCAAAGCAAAGTGCCACTTTTTCATCGGATTCCACTGATTCGGTCATAACCCTGTAACAGAACCGCAATAAATTCAGGCGCTTACCATTTCTGCCGTTGGTAGCCGTCATGCGCCTGAAGTTGCTCACCAATCTCAATACGCTGCTGCTGGTCGCCGTGTGCCTCGCACTCGGCGCCACCCTGTGGTGGTCGCAAAAAGCCCTCGAACGCCCGTATCTGTTGATGGAGCGGTATTTGCGGTTGTCGCAGCAATTTCAGAATGACGTGGCGCGCAACGTCGAGGATTACCTCGCCAGCGGTGACGCCTTGCGCCTGAGCAGCGCCAGTCAGGCCATCGATAGCCTGCGCAAAGAACTCGATGAGTTGCCGCCGGCGCTGGCTGAAACGCTGCGTCCGAGCCTCTCGGGCCTGGATGAGTTCAGCAAAACCGACTTGCTCGCGGCCGGAAAACTGGCGGGTGATCCGCAGGCGTTGCTATTGCAGGCCGAGCGAGAATTGAGTGCCAGCCTCGATCAGCTCAGCACTTACGCCAACGGCAATGCGGCCTATCTGACGCCGTTGCTCGTCGCCTCTCAGCATTTGGGCAAACTGTCGCTGGCGCGGGACAAACTGGTCAGTAGCGGGCGCAGTGAACTGGCCGCCGATGTAGAACGCGAGGTCAGCAACATCCGCTCGCAGGCCCAAGCGATTGATGCCCTGCCCTTGCTCGGCGTTGTGGCCAAGGGTGAATCGGGCAGCGACGATTTCGCGGCGATGATGGGCATCGAAAACACGGAAAAAACTGTCGAAGAAGATGCTGGCGTCGGCCTCAAGCGCGAACTTAACGGCTTGCTCGGACGTTATCCGGCGGAGCTTGAGCGCACCCGCGATCAGATTCAGAAACGCACTGACCTCAGTGCCGCCACCCACCAGAAAATCGCCGCGGTGCAGCTAGCTATCGCAGGACTGGAGCCGGTGGTTCGCGCGCAGCACGGACAAATCCAAGGCGAAGTACGCTTGATGCAAGGCGTGATGATCGGTTTGATTCTGCTGATCGCGCTGTTGATCGACACCTTGCAGCGGCGACTGGCCCGTACGCTGACCAATCTCGCGCCGGCGCTGTCGAGCTGGGCCGAAGGCGATTTCAGCCGCGATATCCACTTGGGCAAGACAAACCGCGAACTGCACGACATTGAAGCCTCGCTCAACCGCTTGCGCGCCTATCTGGTGGACCTCGTCGGCACCATTCGTGGCAATGCTGAACAAGTCGCGGGCAGCAGCCGCACCCTCGCCGAACTGAGTAATGACCTGCACAGCGGCGCCGAGCATCAGGCCGGTGACACCGCATTGATTCGTGACTCACTCAGCGAACTGGAGGCAACCATTCAGCAAGTTGCCGGCGACGCGCAGCAGGCGGCAGATGCCAGCCGTCACGCTGGATTGGCCGTCGAGCATGGCCAGACCGTGATTGGCCAGAGCCTGACCGGGCTGCACGCGCTGGTTGGTGAGGTTCAGGGCAACGCGCAAATGATCGAGCATCTGGCTGAAGAGTCGGCAACCATCGGCGGCGTGTTGACGGTGATTCGCTCGATTGCCGACCAGACCAACCTGCTGGCGCTGAACGCGGCGATTGAAGCGGCACGTGCCGGGGAAATGGGTCGCGGGTTTGCCGTGGTGGCCGAGGAAGTGCGCTCACTGGCACAACGCACCGCAGGCGCGACAGCCGAGATTCAGACGCTGATCGCTGGCCTGCAAACGGCGGCGCGGCAATCGGTCGAAGGCATGCGCGCGCAAGTCGAACACGCCGAAGCCACGGCCAATCAGGCACAAGCGGCGGATGGCGCGCTGGATAAAATCGTCGGCGCGATCCAGACCATTTCCGACACGGCGATTCGCATTGCCGATGTCACTGCGCAGCAGAGTGGCGCGGTCAGCGAGATTCGCGATCACAGTGAGCGGATTCATCAATTGGGCGGGGATAATCTGGTGCGTATCGGCCGCGGACGCGAACAGGGTGAGAATCTGCTGGTGTTGGGCGGGCAATTGCATACGGCCGTTCAAGCCTTCCGCGTCTGATAGACCGCCTTCGCGAGCAGGCTCGTTCCCACATTGGAATGCATACCCCTGTGGGAGCGAGCCTGCTCGCGAAGGCGTCAGTCCAGACACCACAAGTGACCGGATCAAATCACTTGGTCACATATTTCGCGCAAACATCGGCCATCGTGCTGGCTATTGCATAGAACTGGACAGTCACAAAGTCTTTGCGGCATAGTCGCCGGGTTCTGACGAATGCTCATTGATAACAAGGACTACGCAGATGGCAACCCTACTGGTGCTGCACGGCCCCAACCTGAACCTGCTCGGCACCCGCGAACCCGGCACCTACGGTTCAACGACCCTGGCGCAGATCAATCAGGATCTGGAGCGCCGCGCCCGTGAAGCCGGCCATCATCTGCTGTATCTGCAAAGCAATGCCGAGTACGAATTGATCGACCGCATCCACGCCGCGCGCGGCGAAGGTGTCGATTTCATTCTGATCAATCCAGCAGCTTTTACGCACACAAGCGTCGCATTACGTGACGCGTTGCTGGGAGTGAGCATCCCATTCATCGAAGTGCATTTGTCCAACGTGCACAAACGCGAACCTTTCCGCCATCACTCTTACTTCTCCGATGTAGCGGTGGGAGTGATCTGCGGCCTTGGCGCCAGCGGTTACCGACTGGCCCTGGAGGCTGCACTAGAACAGCTTGAAACACAGGCAACGACTTGAACTACAAGCGTTAAGCGCCCCTGACCGACCCTTGGGAGTTGATGATTCATGGATATCCGTAAAGTTAAGAAATTGATCGAATTGCTGGAAGAGTCCGGCATCGACGAGCTCGAGATCAAGGAAGGCGAAGAGTCCGTACGCATCAGCCGTCACAGCAAGACCCCGGCTCAGCAGTACTACGCGCCAGCTCCGATGCAAGCACCGGCCGCTGCACCTGCCGCTGCTGCTCCGGTTGCTGCCGCAGCCCCGGCTGCCGCTGCTGCCCCAGCGCTGAACGGCACTGTTGCCCGTTCACCGATGGTCGGCACCTTCTACCGTAAATCTTCGCCAACCTCGCCGTCCTTCGTTGAAGTCGGCCAGACCGTGAAGAAAGGCGACACTCTGTGCATCGTCGAAGCCATGAAGATGATGAACCACATCGAAGCTGAAACCAGCGGTGTGATCGAGTCCATCCTCGTCGAAGACGGCCAGCCGGTTGAGTACGACCAACCGCTGTTCACCATCGTTTGAACTGCGGAGAGCCTTTGATGACTGCGAAGTTGGAAAAAGTTCTGATCGCTAACCGCGGTGAGATCGCCCTGCGGATTCTGCGTGCCTGCAAAGAGATGGGCATCAAGACCGTCGCCGTTTACTCCAAGGCCGACAAAGAGCTGATGCACCTGGGTCTGGCAGACGAATCCGTCTGCATCGGCCCGGCTTCTGCCGCGCACTCTTACCTGCACATCCCGGCCATCATCGCGGCAGCTGAAGTGACTGGCGCTACCGCCATTCACCCAGGCTACGGTTTCCTCGCGGAAAACGCCGATTTTGCCGAGCAGGTCGAGAACTCCGGCTTCGCCTTCATCGGCCCGAAAGCCGAAACCATTCGCCTGATGGGCGACAAGGTATCGGCCAAGCACGCGATGATCGAAGCGGGCGTACCTACCGTTCCAGGTTCTGACGGCCCGTTGCCGGAAGACGAAGAAACGGCGCTGCGCATCGGTCGTGAAGTCGGCTACCCGGTGATCATCAAAGCCGCTGGCGGCGGTGGTGGTCGCGGCATGCGTGTGGTGCACAAGGAAGAAGACCTGATCGCCTTCGCCAAACTGACCCGCACCGAAGCAGGCGCGGCGTTCGGCAACCCGATGGTGTATCTGGAAAAATTCCTCACCAACCCGCGCCACGTGGAAGTTCAGGTTCTGTCCGACGGTCAGGGTCACGCGATCCATCTGGGCGACCGCGATTGCTCGCTGCAACGTCGTCACCAGAAGGTTCTCGAAGAAGCGCCAGCACCGGGCATCGACGAGAAAGCGCGCGAGGAAGTGCTGGCTCGCTGCGTCAAGGCGTGCATCGACATCGGTTACCGCGGCGCGGGTACTTTCGAGTTCCTGTACGAGAACGGTCGTTTCTACTTCATCGAAATGAACACCCGTGTTCAGGTGGAGCACCCGGTTTCGGAAATGGTCACCGGTATCGACATCGTCAAGGAGATGCTCAGCATCGCCGCTGGCAACAAGCTGTCGTTCACGCAGGATGACGTGGTAATCCGCGGTCATTCGCTGGAATGCCGGATCAACGCTGAAGACCCGAAAACCTTCATGCCGAGCCCGGGTACGGTCAAGCATTTCCACGCGCCAGGCGGCAACGGCGTTCGCGTCGATTCGCACCTGTACAGCGGTTATGCGGTTCCACCGAACTACGACTCGCTGATCGGCAAGCTGATCACTTACGGCGCGACCCGCGACGAAGCCATGGCTCGCATGCGCAATGCCCTGGACGAAATCGTGGTGGACGGGATCAAGACCAACATCCCGCTGCATCGTGATCTGGTTCGTGACGAAGGCTTCTGCAAGGGTGGCGTGAACATTCACTACCTCGAGCACAAGCTGGCTGGCGAGAAGCACTAAGCTTCAGCCCGCACCAGACAAAGCCGCCTTCGGGCGGCTTTGTTGTTTCTGCGGGTTTCATACTGTCATTTTTTAACATTACTGGCAGGCAGTAGCCTGTGCAGGCTGCCTATAATCGCGGCCTTGCCAGCACCGTGCTGACGAAAGGAGAGTCAGCCCATGCCTCAAAAACTCCCCATCAATCTCAACGATTTATTGCGTCAGCGCACGGTCGAAAGTGAGCGCATCGAGTACAAAAGAGGCTGGAATCCTGACCCGATCATTCGCACGCTCTGCGCATTCGCCAATGATTTCGAAAACCTAGGTGGTGGTTATATCGTCATTGGTCAGGAGTGTGATGAGCACGGCGTACCGTTCTTTCCTCCGCAAGGCATTGCCGATCAAGACATCGACAAGATTCAACTCGAACTGTTAGCTGCATGCCAATCTATTCGACCTGCCTACTTCCCGGTATTGAGTGTGGAAGAAGTCGAGTCCCGCAAGCTCATCGTACTGTGGGCCCCAGGCGGACAAAACCGCCCCTACAAAGCCCCCGCCGCAGTAACCGCCAAACATCGAAGCCTGCACTATTACATCCGTCGCTACAGCAGCACCGTCGAAGCAAAAGGTGAAATCGAACACGAGCTCTTGAGCCTTGCCGCCAAAGTCCCGTTTGATGATCGCTTCAACCTTGGCGCTCGCGTCACTGATCTTTCCAAACCGTTGATGCAAGGCTTTCTGCAGGAGATTGGCAGCGCCCTCGCCGAGGACGCAGATGATGTATCCACTGAAGCACTCGGCCGGCAAATGAACATTGTGGGCGGCCCAACGGAATCACCGTGGCCAAAAAATGTAGGACTGATGTTTTTCAATGACTCGCCCCATCACTTTTTTCCCGGCACACAAATCGATGTCCTATGGTTCCCGGAAGGAAGCGACGGTGATCGCTTTGATGAAAAGGTCTTCAAAGGCCCACTCGCCTCAATCACTCGCGAAGCCTTGGCCTATATTCAGCGCAACTTTCTGCATGAAACGGTCATCAAGCATGCAGACCGAGCAGAGGCCACTCGCGTATGGAATTTCCCGTTCACGGCGATTGAGGAAGCACTGGTCAATGCGGTTTACCACCGTTCATATGAGGAACGGGAGCCTATTGAGGTGCGCATCAGTCAGACAGAGCTAGTGATTCTGAGCTTTCCGGGGCCAGACCGTTCGATACGAATGGAAGACCTGCGGCTGGGGCGAGCGGTAAGTCGTCGTTATCGTAACCGGCGAATCGGCGAGTTTCTCAAAGAGCTGGATTTGACCGAGGGCCGGTCGACGGGAATACCCAAAATACTTAAGGTCATGACCAATAACGGCTCACCTCCTCCACTCTTTGAAACCGATGACGAGCGCATTTCCTACGTTGTTCGACTGCCTGCCCACCCGCAGACAATCAAAGCAAAAAGCGCGGCTGGACACTCCACCATGGAAGTCACCATGGAAGTCACCATGGAAGTCGCTGCATTACTGAAAGTGGTTTCCGGTGAAATGAGCAGACGAGAACTGCAAGACGCCATGCATTTGAAAAATGCCGACCACTTCCGCAAGGCATACATTCTGCCGGCCCTCGCTGCTGATGCCTTGGAGATGACGGTTCCCGAACAGCCAAACAGCCGACTACAACGCTATCGCCTGACGACCAAAGGCCAGCAATGGCTCAACGTCAATGAACAATTCAGAAACGACATAAATCCCCTGTAGGAGCTGCCGAAGGCTGCGATCTTTTGATCTTCAACCATGTTCGTGTTCTGCGCCGCGCTCGCGTAAACTTGCGCGCTTCTCGCCGGCCGCTAGGCTGCAATCAATATTTTTCAAAGGTGCCCGCCATGCCTTGGCTGCAAGTACGTCTCGCCATCAGCCCGGAACAAGCCGAAACCTACGAAGACGCTTTCCTTGAAGTGGGCGCCGTATCGGTGACCTTCATGGACGCCGAAGATCAGCCGATCTTCGAGCCGGAACTCAACACCACCCCGCTGTGGGCGCACACGCATCTGTTGGCGCTGTTCGAAGGCGGCACGGAACCAGCACCGGTTCTGGCCCATCTGGAACTGCTGACCGGCAGCCCGCTGCCCGAGCATCACAGCGAAGTCATCGAAGATCAGGACTGGGAACGCAGCTGGATGGACGGTTTCGAGCCGATGCGTTTCGGCCAGCGCCTGTGGATCGTGCCGAGCTGGCACGCCGCGCCGGAGCCCGACGCAGTCAATCTGCTGCTGGATCCGGGTCTGGCGTTCGGCACCGGCACCCACCCGACTACCGCACTGTGCCTGGAATGGCTCGACGGTCAGGACCTGAAAGATTGCAACGTGCTGGATTTCGGTTGCGGCTCGGGGATCCTGGCGATTGCCGCCCTGCTGCTCGGCGCCAAGGAAGCGGTCGGCACCGACATCGATGTGCAGGCGCTGGAAGCCTCGCGCGACAACGCCGGGCGCAACAACATTGCCGACGAACTGTTCCCGCTGTACCTGCCGGAAGATCTGCCGCAGGTTCAAGCCGACGTGCTGGTCGCCAACATTCTTGCCGGCCCGCTGGTTTCGCTGGCGCCGCAACTGTCCGGGCTAGTCAGGTCCGGTGGGCGTCTGGCGCTGTCGGGCATCCTTGCCGAACAAGGTGATGAAGTCGCTGCCGCTTATGCCCAGGACTTTGATCTCGACCCGATCGCCAATCGCGATGGCTGGGTGCGCATCACCGGCCGTCGGCGCTAATATGTCCGCCTGCATAAACCGGATCGCCGCATGACCGACAGTTTCGTCACCCAGTGCCCGCACTGCCAAACCAGTTTTCGTGTCAGCCATGCTCAATTGAGCGTGGCCCGCGGGGTGGTTCGCTGCGGCTCCTGCCTGCAAGTGTTCAACGCCGCCAAACAGCTGCTGGAACAACATGCAGGCAAGGACGCGGTGACGCCGGTTGCGCCGCCGCTCGCCGAACTGCCTGTCGAGGCGGCGTCGAGCATTGCAGCGCCGCCAGTTGTCGAGCCACCAGCCATGGAGCCTGCGGCACCGCGCGCCATCAGCCAAAAGCAGTGGAGCGCCTCGGCGCTTGATCTCGACAGCCTCGATCTGGATGAAGAACTGGCCCGTCTCGAACAACGGGAAATCCAGCCCGCCACCGAACTCGGACGCGCGCGCGAAGACTCCCTGAGTGCCCGTCGCGACAGCCCGGAGCCGGATGACGCGGCATGGCCGGGCAGTCTGTTCAGCGAGCCTGCCGACGAGCGGCTGCCTGAGCCGGAAGACGAGCCGCAGATCGACGACATTGAACCGGTCAAATCCGAGCGCACCGAGCCTTCGCTGTCGCTGGAACCGGTGGATCTGGATGACGAACCGACAATCCCGCATCTGCGCCTGCACGACCCGATCGACCCAAATGCCCGCCGCGAACGCTTGTCGGCCAATGACAAACCCGATGAAGATGATTTGCCATCGATTGAGCCGCTGCGCAAAAAACGCGAGCGCGCAGAACCCGGCGTACGCGCCGAAGTCCTGCAGGACCTGACCGACGACCCGCTGCAACTGGACTGGCAGAAACGCCGCTCGCCGTGGGGTCGTCGCTTGCTTTGGCTGGTGTTGGTCTTGCTGGCGGCAGGTGGGCTGGCTGCGCAGTACATCTCTTATCACTTCGATGAACTGGCGCGCCAGGATCAATACCGCCCGTGGTTTCAGCAAATCTGCCCGCAGATCGGCTGCACGGTGCCGTCCAAAGTCGATATCGCCCGAATCAAGAGCAGCAATCTGGTGGTGCGCAGCCACCCGGAGTTCAACGGCGCGCTGGTGGTCGATGCGATCATTTACAACCGTGCAACGTTCTCTCAGCCGTTTCCATTACTGGAACTGCGCTTCGCCGACCTCAACGGTCACCTGATCGCCAGTCGTCGCTTCAAACCCGGCGAATACCTGAGAGGAGACCTCGAAGGTCTGGCGGAAATGCCGCCGCAGACGCCGATCCACATCGCGCTGGATATTCTCGATCCAGGCCCCAAAGCGGTGAATTACAGCCTGAGTTTCCACTCGCCCGAGTGAATGCCTGCGTCGCTTTCGAATTGACGGCGGTTTTCTGACTTTGCTACCCACAACCAAACCGGTGGCGATAACAGAATAACTGTTCAGATTTTGTTCAATTCAGCCTTTATCCAGTCATCGAGAGCGGGTATCATGCCAACCCTTTTTCGAACTCTCATGATCCGGCCCCACCTCAGGGAAGTCCTATGTCGGCGGTACGCATCGGCCCATACACATTGCAGAACGGCTTGATTCTCGCCCCGATGGCGGGGGTCACCGATCAGCCCTTTCGTCAGCTGTGCAAGCGTTTGGGCGCAGGGCTTGTAGTCTCGGAAATGGTCACCAGTGACATGAGCCTGTGGAACACCCGCAAGTCGCGCATGCGCATGATCCACGAAGGCGATCCCGAGCCACGCTCGGTACAGATTGCCGGTGGTGATGCACAGATGCTGGCAGACGCGGCCCGGGCCAACGTCGAACTGGGCGCACAGATTATTGATATCAACATGGGTTGCCCGGCGAAGAAGGTCTGCAACAAGGCCGCCGGTTCCGCGCTGTTGAAAGATGAAACATTGGTCACCGAGATCCTGCAGGCCGTTGTGGCTGCGGTTGATGTGCCGGTCACCCTGAAGATCCGCACCGGTTGGGATCGCGACAACAAGAACGGTCTGACCGTGGCGAAGATCGCCGAGCAGGCCGGGATCACCGCGCTGGCAGTGCATGGCCGCACTCGCGCCGATCTTTACAAGGGTGAAGCCGAGTACGACACGATTGCCGCGATCAAGCAGGCCGTGTCGATCCCGGTGTTTGCCAATGGCGATATCGACTCGCCGGAAAAGGCCCGTTACGTCCTTGACGCGACCGGTGCCGATGGCCTGTTGGTAGGCCGCGCCGCCCAAGGGCGGCCATGGATTTTTCGCGAGATCGAACACTTCCTGCGTACCGGCGAGAAATTGCCGGCGCCGGAGCTGATCGAGGTGGAACACATACTGCTAGAGCATCTGGCCGCACTTCACGCTTTCTATGGGGATGTGATGGGCGTGCGCATTGCGCGCAAGCATGTGGGCTGGTATCTCGCAACCTTGCCGGGCGCCAGGGAGTTTCGCGCCCACTTCAATCGTTTGGATGGTACGGAAACACAATGCGCCAACGTTCGGGAGTTCTTCGCCGAGCGTTACAAGAGCCTGACAGGGGACGAAGAAGGGGTGGCCGCATGACGATGATGACCGAGACTTTAGTGAGTGGAACAACACCCGTGAGCGACAACGTGAATTTGAAACAGCACCTCAATACCCCGAGCGAAGAAGGTCAGACCCTTCGCGGGAGTGTCGAGAAGGCGCTGCACAATTATTTCGCCCACCTTGAGGGCGCGTCCGTCACGGATGTGTACAACCTGGTGCTCTCCGAAGTCGAGGCTCCCCTGCTCGAAAGCGTGATGAACTACGTCAAGGGCAACCAGACCAAGGCCAGTGAGCTGCTGGGGCTTAACCGCGGCACGCTGCGCAAGAAACTCAAGCAGTACGATCTGCTGTAAGCATTCAATCAAACCAGAAAGGCGCCCGCGTAAAAAACGGTCGCCTTTTTTGCTGACTTCCTTTGCTTTTGATGGAAATTGAGATGACCGACCAGACTACCCGCCTGCCGATCCGCCGCGCCTTGATCAGCGTTTCCGACAAGACCGGGATCCTCGAATTCGCCAAGGAGCTCGAAGCTCTGGGCGTCGAGATCCTCTCCACCGGCGGGACGTTCAAGCTGCTGCGCGACAACGGTGTTGCCGCAGTGGAAGTCGCGGATTACACCGGTTTCGCCGAGATGATGGACGGTCGGGTGAAAACCCTGCACCCGAAAATCCACGGCGGCATCCTCGGTCGTCGTGGTATCGACGACGCGATCATGAGCGAGCACGGCATCAAGCCGATCGATCTGGTTGCAGTCAACCTCTACCCGTTCGAAGCCACCATCAACAAGCCAGGCTGCGACCTGCCGACCGCTATCGAGAACATCGACATCGGCGGCCCGACCATGGTCCGTTCGGCAGCAAAAAACCATAAAGACGTAGCGATCGTGGTAAATGCCAGCGATTACGCCAGCGTCCTGGAAGGCCTCAAGGCCGGCGGCCTGACCTACGCTCAGCGTTTCGACCTGATGCTCAAGGCTTTTGAACACACCGCTGCCTACGACGGCATGATCGCCAACTACATGGGCACCGTGAATCAGGCGGCTGAAACCCTGAGCACCGAAGGCCGCAGCGAATTCCCGCGCACCTTCAACAGCCAGTTCATCAAGGCCCAGGAAATGCGCTACGGCGAGAACCCGCACCAGAGCGCGGCGTTCTACGTTGAAGCCAAGCCTGCCGAAGTCGGCATCGCCACCGCGACCCAACTGCAAGGCAAAGAGCTGTCGTACAACAACGTGGCCGACACCGACGCTGCGCTGGAATGCGTGAAGAGCTTCGTCAAGCCAGCCTGCGTGATCGTAAAGCACGCCAACCCGTGCGGCGTGGCGGTCAGCCCGGACGCTGAAGGCGGTATTCGTCAGGCCTACGAACTGGCGTACGCGACTGATACTGAATCGGCATTCGGCGGCATCATCGCCTTCAACCGTGAACTGGATGCCGAGACCGCCAAAGCGATCGTCGAGCGTCAGTTCGTCGAAGTGATCATTGCCCCGAGCGTCAGCGAAGAAGCCCGCGCCATCGTCGCGGCCAAAGCCAACGTGCGCCTGCTGGCCTGCGGCGAGTGGTCGGCTGACCGCGCCGCAGCGTGGGACTACAAGCGCGTCAACGGCGGCCTGCTGGTACAGAGCCGTGACATCGGCATGATCAGCGCCGACGACCTGAAAGTGGTGACCAAACGCGCGCCGACCGAACAGGAAATCCACGACCTGATCTTCGCCTGGAAAGTCGCCAAGTACGTGAAGTCCAACGCCATCGTCTACGCCAAGAACCGTCAGACCATCGGTGTCGGCGCTGGCCAGATGAGCCGCGTAAACTCGGCGCGTATTGCCGCGATCAAGGCTGAGCACGCTGGCCTGCAAGTTGCCGGTTCGGTGATGGCCTCGGACGCGTTCTTCCCGTTCCGCGACGGTCTGGATAACGCGGCCAAAGTCGGTATCACTGCGGTGATCCAGCCGGGTGGTTCGATGCGTGATGCTGAAGTGATTGCTGCTGCTGACGAAGCCGGCATCGCCATGGTCTTCACCGGCATGCGCCACTTCCGTCACTAAGAACACGTTCCAATGTAGGAGTGAGCCTGCTCGCGATAGCCATTGATCAGTCAAAGCTGCAGTGACTGACACACCGCAATCGCGAGCAGGCTCACTCCTACAGAAAAGCGTCCCTGCGGCGCTCAACAGAATTAGCGTCATCCGAGGTTTTTGAAATGAATGTTTTGATCATTGGCAGCGGTGGCCGTGAACACGCCCTGGCCTGGAAAGTGGCTCAGGATCCGCGCGTGCAGAAAGTTTTCGTCGCACCGGGCAACGCTGGCACCGCCATCGAAGCCAAGTGCGAGAACGTCGCCATCGACGTGCTGGCCCTTGAGCAACTGGCCGACTTCGCCGAGAAAAACGTTTCGCTGACCATCGTTGGTCCGGAAGTGCCGCTGGTGGCTGGCGTCGTTGATCTGTTCCGCTCGCGTGGTCTGGACTGCTTCGGCCCAACCGCCGGTGCCGCGCAACTGGAAGGATCGAAAGCCTTCACCAAGGATTTCCTCGCGCGCCACAAGATCCCGACCGCCGACTACCAGAACTTCACCGAGATCGAGCCAGCCCTGGCTTATCTGCGTGAAAAAGGCGCGCCGATTGTGATCAAGGCCGATGGCCTGGCCGCCGGTAAAGGCGTGATCGTCGCCATGACCCTCGCCGAAGCCGAAGACGCCGTGCGCGACATGCTCGCCGGCAACGCTTTCGGTGACGCCGGTTCGCGCGTGGTGATCGAAGAATTCCTCGACGGCGAAGAAGCTTCGTTCATCGTCATGGTCGACGGCAAAAACGTGCTGCCGATGGCCACCAGCCAGGATCACAAGCGTGTTGGCGACGGCGACAGCGGCCCGAACACGGGCGGCATGGGTGCTTACTCCCCTGCCCCGGTGGTCACCGCCGATGTGCACAAGCGCGTGATGGATCTGGTGATCTGGCCGACCGTGCGCGGCATGGCCGAAGAAGGCAACGTCTACACCGGTTTCCTTTATGCCGGTCTGATGATCGACAAGGCCGGTAACCCGAAGGTTATCGAGTTCAACTGCCGCTTCGGCGATCCGGAAACCCAACCGGTGATGCTGCGCCTGCAATCGAGCCTGGTGCTGCTGGTCGAAGCCGCCCTGGCGCAAGCGCTGGACAAGGTTGAAGCACAGTGGGATCCACGTCCGAGTGTCGGCATCGTGCTGGCCGCTGGCGGCTACCCGGGCGATTACGCCAAGGGCGCGACGATCAACGGTCTGGATGCAGCCGCCAGCCTGGAAGGCAAAGTCTTCCACGCCGGCACCGCGCTGAACGATGGCAACGTCGTCACCGCTGGTGGTCGCGTACTGTGCGCCACCGCAATGGGCGCCAGCGTCGGTGAAGCGCAGCAGCAAGCCTACAAGCTGGCGGCCGCCATCGACTGGGAAGGCTGCTTCTACCGCAAGGACATTGGCTACCGCGCCATTGCCCGTGAACGTGGCGAAACCCAGGAATAAGCTGTCGATCAAGTCCGGCGAGGGATACCGTTCCTCGCCGGGCTGTTCCGCCGCCGCGCATCGTTATATTCTGGCATCAACCTACGAAGGGATTTCGCCGTGCGCTGGCTCAGGATTGCCATAAGCTTCACCGTCACGTTGCTGACCTTGCTCTGCATGCTCCCGGCCCAGGCCGCACAAGGCAGTGGCTGGTCGGTATTGCTTGACGATCAGGGCAATCTGCAACTGAGCGATATCCGCTCCGCTCGCTACACCAATCAATTCAGCCCCATCGACCTTGATCGCCTCACCGCGTCCGAGCCCGATGGCGCCTTGTGGCTGCGTTTCCGCCTGGCGCCGGGCAAGCACGAACAAGTGCTGCGCATCTTCGCCCCTGACCTGTCAAAGCTCAGCCTCTATGTGCTCGACGGTGACAAGCTGATCGAACAACGCAACACCGGCACAGATCAGCCACAGGCCGAACGGCCGTTGCCGAGCAGCGACTTAATGCTGCCACTGCCGCTGAGCGACAAACCTCTCGACGTCTATCTGCGTCTGGTCTCCGACCATCAGTTGCGCCCGCATGTCACTCTGCAATCGGCGGTGATGAGCGCGGCCAACCACAATCAGACGCTGGTCTTCGGTTTACTGTTCGGCTGTCTCGGCATGCTGCTGTTGCACAACCTGGTGCGCTACGCCTATTCCCGTTCGCGTAGCAGTTTGTGGCTGGCGGTCTGCGAAGGCCTGCTTGGGCTGAGCCTGTTGCTGCTGCTCAATCTCGCCGGGCCCTGGCTGCCGAACTGGCATGCGGTGCAGACGCCGGGCGCCTATCTGGCACTGTTGCTGACCGCTCCAGCGGGGTTGATGTTCGCCTATCGCTTCTTCGCTCCGCTCGGCCCGCACCCGCTGAACAAACTGTTGATTGGCGACATCCTGTTTATCGTGACCTGCAGCCTGTTGCTGCTGTTCGTCAACACCCTGCCGCTGAACATCATCACCTATGCCCTGGTGGCGCTGGCCGGCCTGAGCATGTTGTTCGTCGCGTTCTATCACTGGCAGAAGGGTTACCGACCGGCGCGCTTGTTCGTCGCCGCGATGGTGGTGTTCAACATTGGCACGCTGATCATTCTTCCCGCCTTGCTGGGACTGACGCTGGTGTCGCCGCAAGGCTTGATCATGACCCTGATGGCATTCATCTGCATCAGCGGCCTGTTGATGAGCATTGCTCTGGGTGAACGTCAGCGCAGCATCACTGAAAGCCGTTTCAGCGTCAGCCGCGACCTCGCCGCGAGCAATGCCGAGATCAACGCCAAAGCCGAGTTCCTTGCCAAGATCAGCCACGAAATCCGCACGCCCATGAACGGCGTGCTGGGCATGACCGAATTGCTGCTGGGCACGCCGCTGTCGGTCAAGCAACGCGACTACGTGCAGACCATCCACAGCGCTGGCAACGAACTGCTGACGCTGATCAACGAGATCCTCGACATCTCCAAGCTCGAATCCGGCCAGATCGAACTGGACGACGTGCAGTTCGACCTTAATGCCCTGATCGATGACTGCCTGAGCATCTACCGCGCCAAGGCCGAACAACAGAACGTCGAGCTGATCAGCTTTATCCAGCCGCAAGTGCCGCGTGTAATCAGCGGCGACCCGACACGCCTGCGCCAGACCCTACTGAGCCTGCTGGAAAACGCCCTGAAGAAAACCGACGAAGGCGAAGTGCTGATCGTCGTCGCGCTCGACGAACGCAGCAGCAAGCCACGCCTGCGCATCGCCGTGCAGGACAGTGGCGCGCCGATGGAGCAGGAAGAACGCGACGCGCTGATGCACGCCGAACTGCACAGCAAGCACTTCCTCTCGGCGAATCGCTTGGGCGGCAATCTCGGGCTGGTCATCGCGCGACAACTGATTCGTTTGATGCAGGGCGAATTCGGCATCAAGAGTGGCGCCAGTCAGGGCAGCACCTTGTGGCTGACCCTGCCACTGGATCCCGATCGCCTCGAACACCCGACCTCCGATCTCGACAGTCCGCTGCAAGGCGCGCGGGTGCTGGTGGTCGACGACAACGACACCTGCCGCAAAGTGCTGGTCCAGCAATGCAGTGCGTGGGGGCTGAATGTCAGCGCCGTTCCTTCCGGCAAGGAAGCGTTGGCCTTGCTGCGAACCAAAGCGCACCTGCGTGATTACTTTGATGTGGTGCTGCTCGATCAGAACATGCCGGGCATGACCGGCATGCAGCTTGCGGCCAAGATCAAGGAAGACCCGAGTCTGAACCACGACATCCTGCTGATCATGCTCACCGGCATCAGCAATGCGCCGAGCAAGATCATCGCGCGCAACTCGGGGATCAAACGCATCCTCGCCAAACCGGTGGCCGGCTACACGCTCAAGACTACGCTGGCCGACGAACTCAACCAGCGCAACAAAGGTCAGGTGGTATTCCAGCCGCAAGTGGTCAGCCCGGCCACGGCGGCCAAAGTGCCTAGCGATTTCCGCATCCTCGTCGCCGAAGACAACACGATTTCGACCAAAGTGATTCGCGGCATGCTCGGCAAGCTCAACCTGCAACCGGACACCGCCGCCAACGGCGAAGAAGCGCTGCAGGCGATGAAAGCGCAGCGTTACGACCTGGTGCTGATGGACTGCGAAATGCCGATCCTCGACGGTTTCTCGGCGACCCAGCAGTTGCGCGCCTGGGAAGTCAGCAACCAACGCATTCGCACGCCGATCGTGGCGTTGACGGCGCACATTCTCGCCGAACACAAGGAGCGCGCGCGGCAGGCCGGGATGGATGGGCACATGTCCAAGCCGGTCGAGTTGTCGCAATTGCGCGAGCTGATCGAACACTGGGTAGCCCAGCGTGATCAGCAAAACCGTGCCACGACGCCTGCCTCCTGAGCCGACAGACCCTTTAGCGCCTGATAGACTCCCCCACGACTTCCCTCGCCAGTGAGCTTGCACCATGCTCCATGTGTTGTTCAGCGTTTACCTGAAGATGCTGGTGCTCTATAGCCCGTTCTTCGTGCTGTCCTGCTTTATCAGCCTGACCCGCGGTTATTCGCGTAAGGAGCAACGGCGCCTGGCGTGGAAAGTGGCATTGGCGACGCTGGTCTCCAGTGTCTTGCTGTATTTGTTCGGGCGGGTGATTTTCGATGTGTTCGGCATCACCGTGGATGCATTCCGCATTGGCGCCGGCAGTGTGCTGTTCATTTCGGCACTGGGCATGGCGCAGGGTAAGCCGGCGGTGCAGGCCGACAACGTGCAGCAGGACGTCACCATCGTGCCGCTGACCATTCCGCTGACCGTCGGCCCGGGCACCATCGGTGCCTTGCTGGTGATGGGTATCAGCCAGCCGCATTGGGATGACAAACTCACCGCGATCATGAGTATTGCGCTGGCCAGTTTCACCGTAGGTGTGGTGCTGTATCTGTCGAATCGCATCGAGCGGATTCTGGGTGATCAGGGGTTGCAGATCGTCAGCCGTTTGATGGGTTTGTTCGTCTGCGCCCTGGCGGCGCAGATCATTTTTACCGGGGTCAAAGGTTATCTGGTGCCCTGAGCGTTGGTTTAGCAACAAGGGTGTATGGAAAAACGCCGCAAACGAAACCGTTTGCGGCGCTTTACCCAATTGCCTGGTCAGTCCGCGAAATACGGTTTTGCCAATAGCGTCTGCATCGTCACCCGAGCGCTGCGTTCGGTTCGCGCCTGCAATCGCCGCACCCACGTCGATATCGCATGTGATTGCTGGTCCTTGAAGGCCAGATACACTTCTCCGCGCAAGGCGGAGTCAGCGGAGCACACATCACGAAAGATCAGGCTGTGTTCCGTATCAGGATCGACGATCAACAAATGCTCCCCGACGATCTCGAACAACAGCTTGTGCGGCGAATCGAAATCCCAGATCAGCTTTCCCGGTACTGCCGGTACTTCGCCCAGCGCATGCCGACAGTCGATGATCAACGAATCCAGCTTCAGCCAGGCGGCTTTCGACAACCGGCAAGTCACATGACCCTGACCCATTCGCAGAATCAGGGTCGTCACGTCATCGGGGATCAAAGGCAGCAGATCATCCAGCCTGTTGCTTCCCTCAACGGTCAGTACCTGAGCGTTTCGCTCCAGGTAGTCAAACGTACCAATGCTTCTTCGTCCCGGATAGACGTTCAGGCCTCCCTCGCGCCGGTCGTGCAGCAGCACATTCGAGCGTTGCTGCGTACCCAGCAGTACGGGTTCGGTGGGCAGCATTTTGTCGGCAAGTTTTATCAGTCTCGCGCTTTGCGAGTCATACCATTGCAAACTGCCGGGCGCAGACTCGACGAGTACGAATGTTTCATGATCCACATCGCTCAGCAACGTTTGCAGTCGCTCAACCAACGGCTCGTGCTGCGCATTAACCCAGTCCTGACTGACACCGGTAATCACTTCAGGCTCGAGGTAACTCAACCTCAGCGAGACACCGTCCACCGTCGTTCCTGTTAACCCGGCGCCTTCGATGGACACTTCGGCAAACCGCCAATCGGCCCAATCCTGTCCGGGCGTCGGCAACCCGTCCGTATGCAGCAACTGCGCGCCTTCATCAAACGCATCGACCAGCGACTGTGGCTCGACCAGTTCCTGGCTCCAGATTGCACCGCTGGCCAGATCAAACAACCAGCCCGATCGGTTGTCCGGCGTCACGCCCAGCAGGCGTACAGACTTGTCGCGGCCAAGATCACACAGCAGCAAATGATCGTTGATGTACCAAGCGTTGAGGTAACCGTCTCCCGTGGCGTTTTTTAAGCCGATGATGGCAAAACTGTCCATCGAATAGCGCCTGGCTAGCGGCTCCAGCGCCTGCCACCAATGGCTGTGATCCTTCAGCCACTGCTCACCGACCCCACCCAACTGCAATTCTCCTGACATTGTCAGATTGAAGAACCGGCCTTGATCGTCCAGGACCAGGTAGCCATTTTCGACAGCCATCACCTGCTTCAGCCCCTCAGGTTCAACCCATCGGTGCGACCATTGCACCAGCCCCTCTTGCGCGGTCATTTGCAAACGACAGAGCGTCTGATCGAGACGGTTGTAGATGAAATACAGATCGCTTTCGTCCGCCATCGGCAACAGCACCATGTCGCTCAGGTTCTTGATCGAGTCGTGCCAGCCACGGGCATGACGGGGCAAAGGCAGCGGGTGGATCAAAAGCCGGTCACGGCTGCGCACCCACACCAGGTCGCGCTTGTCAGGATCGAATGCCCAACAGACCGAAACATACGGTGCCGGCTGCCAGTCAAGCGTCGAAAAGCCATCCACCGCCGACACGGCGCGGGGCGTCAGGTACGTGCCCAGCACCACTGACCAGTCCTTCAGCGTCTTGTCGGCGAAAACCTTCGCCTGCAACTCGCGATTCTGCTCGTAGGTGACGGAGCTCAACAGCAGTTGGCCATCGTGAATCAGATAACCGAACAGCTGAGTCCCCGTCGCACCCACCACGGTCTGCACGAAGTGAATCGTGCCCTGCTCATCCGCTTGCAAGTCACCGATGGTGCTTTTGCCCTCCGCCAGCAATAAGCGATAGCGATTCTTGAGCAATCCTGTGATCGCATCCACCTGCCAGATATCGTAGCTGTCCGGCACACAAAACCAGGCGAAGCCACCGCTCACCAACGCCAGCTGTGCACTGTCGGTTTCACCCGCACGCTCGTTGCGGATGTACAGAAAGCGGTCTTCCTGCGCGTCATACCAGGCCCTGACATAACGCGGCTGATGTGGCGACTCGAATGGAATCAACCAATCCCTGATTGGCGTATAGGCCAGTGTCAGACGATGCTCCTGAGCCAAAGATTTGTAATGTTCGAGCAATGCTTGTTCATTGAGCCCAAACGGCGCGCGTTGCTCGAGGATGGTCAACTGGCGTCTGGCCCAGTCAATGCCGAACATCTGTCCGTCGGCTGTACCGATCATCACCTCGTGGGCCCCCTCGCCAAGCTTCACTTGCACATCACCGATGTAAAGCTCGCTCGTTGCCTCAATTCGAATGTCGGCTTCATTGGCCCATGTGGCGTGTAACTGCCAACGGCTCGCTTGCAAACTCTGTGTATGCAGCTCGACGTTGCCACCGCGACTGAGCGTCAGTGCGCAGGCATTGCCGGACCCGGTGATCCTGTACGTCAGTTTGCCCTTCCAGACATCCGGCAATGACGGCATCACCAGCGTGCGCTCAATACCATCCAACTGAACCTCGATGAGCGTATCGCGATAATCGGGCAACAGGCGCCGCACGATGTAATGGGAGGGAAAAGAGTAAAACGAGAACAGAAACAACCAGTCACCGTCAGGCTTCTTTTGCTCCAGACGCCTTGCCGTGTCAAAGCCGCGGTCGTGGCGTAAATTGGCGAACGGTAGCGCCTGATACTCATAGCCGTAGCAGGTCTGCGGGGTGCAAGGCAGTACGATCGGTTGCGCGACAGGCGGGGTGAATCCGATCCGGTCAGGCAGCTTCAACTGACTGCGGATATCAATCGCCCGGGAATAGTCGGCATCGAAGTCCGCTACGCCGAAGTGATTGCGCAACGGGTATAGCTTCGGACTGTCGAGCGACACCGTGCCCGCCCCCAGATCAATTCGCTTGATGATCAATGCGGGGTTGGCAATCCAGGCATCGAACTCAGAATCGAAGTGATACCCGACACCCCGATAAGCCTCCTCCATGTCGGCGAAAAAGTTGCCGACGCCCTGCGCATCTCGAGCAATGACAGCAAAGCCTTGGGCCAGCGCCGCGACACCTACCGCCAGCCCGCCAAGGATCACCCCGGCACCACCCAATACCGCTGCGGCCGTCGACGCGCCAGTCAACGCGGCCCCGATGCCACCTGCGGTCAATGCGAGGCTGGCAGAGTCGAAGGCCAGTTGCGTGCCGAACTGCGCTTGTTCAACGCCATCCTGTGCATTGCCAAGCTGATAAATATCAAAACCGACGTTAGCCAGCCCCAACACGGCGCCGACACCTTCATTGGCCGTATGCCCCAAGGCTTCACCGACGACGGATGAAGTGGTGCGCGCAATGATCTTCACCTCGTTCAATGCGGTGCGAACCAGTCGAATCAGGCCGACCACATCCACCACGTTTCCATGCAAAAGTTGCGCATAGTTGAGGTAAGCATGCAGACGTACCGCCATGGTCAATGTGCGTCCGTCTCCTTCGCGATTGCGCAACGCGTTCATCAAAGCCTGAATCGTAAACCCGGCATTGAGCGTGTGTACGCTGCCAGCCTCGGTCGGATCCGGCACACCGGCGGATTGCTGCGGTTTGCGCGCCAGCGTGGAAAACTGCTCGGACAACCAGTGTTTGATGCGCAACAGCCGGTAGTCATCGCTGACCACTTCGACCACGTGTTCGGGGTTCGCGGGATCAACCAGGCTCAGTTGGTAGTGGCCCTGCGATGTAACCTGCAGGGTTTCAAACAATGGCACCAAAGGTGTCACCCCAGTATGCAGTTCTTGCAACGCCGCCGTGGCGCTGGCGATCTGCTGTCCCCACCAGTGGCTGTCCAGGCCCAACAGACTGGCCCCCAGGTGTGAGTTTTCCATCAGCGAGCGTCCATGCGCACTGTCAAGGCGCTGACGAATCTTGCCAGGCGGTTGCTTCGGCAGCGAATCCGGACCGAGCAGTTTTGCTACCTCAAAACCGCTTGAAAGGTGCAAAGCCGAAATCTGATCGCCATGCAATTCCACCAGATCGAACCGAGGACCGTTTTCGCCAGCGTACGCTGCGTAATAGTCGGCCATTTTCTGACGTACGAAAAAGTGCTCGAGCGCACGTTGTAACTGGGCGGCGCTTTCGAACTCGAACAGACCGAAATTGGGGTCATAAAAATGGTAAGTCGCCACGTTACCCACTACAGTTTTCGCCACCAGCATCGAATGGTTTTCGGAGTTGAGCATCATCGTGCGAGTACCGGTGTGACTCTCCAGAGCGGCGCCGACCTGCTTCAGATCGGCGTGGCCAAACGGTGTGCCGACTTCACTCAACGCAGTACCACGAAGCTCTTCCAGTGCGAGCCCAAAAGCGATCGAATCACTTTGCTGCGGCTCAAGAGCCGCCAGATAAAAGCGCTCACGCAATCGATGAGAGGCCAGCCCGCCTTCGGTCAAGGCTGCGCTCATCACCAACGCCAATGGATAACAACGTCCTCCAATCGTCTCGCCGATACCGTTGAGCATCAAATCCTGAGGCACCAGTTTGACGCTGCGGGATTCGCTATCGAATTCACTGAGTACCTGGTCCAGTTTCTCGCCGACCAGGAGACGATGCTCCTTGGTGGCGACCTGCTGAATCTGCGCCGCACATCGCCCCCACTGCTGCTGGGTATACGCCTTCATCAGTGCAGCCTTTTTCAGACTCAGCGCACTGGCTGGCGAGGCTTCAGACTCGACAGCAGCGAAATTCAGACCACTCAGAAATGCCGGAGCCTTGAGTTGATAAAGCTGTCGCTCAATCGCCGCGTAACGACTCGACACCCCCAGTTTGTGAAAGCTGTTGACCAGGTTGTCGAGTTCGACGCTGTATTTCTCGAAATTAATGCTGTGCAGTGAGTCCATTCCCAACAGAACACCGAGTGACAATCGCTGCAATGGCGTGAGATGGAGAACATCCAGTTCGCCATTGCCCATTGCCACCAATACTTCGTCCAGCCCCAGTTCCTGAATCCGTGCATCGCCAAGAAACACCGGAGGCAGTGCATTGTGGGCTTGTTGTTTGATCAACTGACGATCGCCAAAGCTCAGCGGCAGCGCGGCTTCAAAGTTGATTACACCGCTGTGCTGCTCCTGCATCGCCTTGATGAATGGCTCGCCGAGTCCATCGATCAGACCTTGCAATACACTGGAGAGCAGAACCGCTCTTCCCTCGATCAATGGCCAGCCCTGTTCGAACTCGATGGCCGAGCCCTTGAGCAGCTCGGCCATATCACCGCTGTAGCGCGTGCGGTACTGGCCCTTTTGCCAGCGCTCTTGCTCGCCGCTGACCCACTTCACGGCATCATTCTCATTTTCTTTCCAGGAGTGATCCAGTTCCTCCTCCGTGACGCGATTAACGCTGACTCGCGGAGCAATGGATGCGTCATCGCGAAGGATTTGCCCGTCATGCTCGGTCAGGTGAATTCGCCCGAAATCGTCCATGCCGTCACGGACAGCACGGGGGCCACTGAGGTAGACGGTGCTCTCGCTTTGCGGACGAATACCATCACTGAAGTAGCGCGCAGCCGAATAGGCCAGATAATCTGCAGAAATGGAACGCTCTGAAGACAGGTCAATCAAAGGCCCCCAACGGCTCGCAATAAACTCTTCAGCCAATGGCTGCATACTCGTCGAATCGATCAACGCTATTCTTTGTTGTGCTGCCCGGCGAATAGCGTCATTGACCACCTCATAGTTGAATCGAATGCGCCCAATAATGGTTTGCAGCATTGCCGCGCGAGGATGAGCCATCAGAAACGCGTTATTGATCGAACTGTTCTGAGCCACGGCCCGCACAGCGAACGGCCGTACCAGACGATCTGCCGGAAGCTCGAAGACTTGCCTCATGGCGGGCTGGCTTTGAGCAAACGCCTCAAGCGCCGAGCGAGATGCCTGAGGGATGTTGTCGACATGATTGCCATAACTGCTACGCATCGCCGCGCGTCCTGGCATCCAGTGCGGATTTTTGTCGAGCAAGAGCTGCAATACGCCCAAACGCTGGGGATCGGTAAAGGCGCTGATGTCCGTATCACCGATACTCTTACGCAATGGCGGCAAATTATCGACGTCGGCATAGCTCCCGCCTTCGCCATACAGGACCTCGGCACGAACGACATCAGACGCTGCCGCGAGATTGCCGCGCAGGCGAGTTTCCTGCTCGTAAATACCTTGCAACTGTATAAGCCTGTCACTGCCATCAAGATCACGTAACTGAAAACCATCACCGAGTTGCACTTCTATGCTCTCGCGGTTTCGTGACTTAAGCGCTTCCAGGACGTTGGCATCCTGACCATAAGCGCGAGTCAGTAAATCAATCCGGGCATCATCAGCCAACTCACCTCTGGCGACCGCTGCATTGATATGCGCCGCCATTTGTTGTTTCAAAACAATTGCCCGAGCTTCAAAAAGAGAAGCCAGTTCATTTTCGGAAACGGTTTTCCCAGCCACCTGGTTTAGAGCATCTGCCTTGGCAGCTTCAACAATCAGTTTGTTGGTTTGATATGCGAGCAGTGCATCGCTGTCGTACCAGAGATTGAACGTATAGCCGTGCTCGGCAAGCACCTGTTTCCACACATTCAGATAATCTCGCTGAATGGCACCGATACCACCACCGACCCATACAAAGTGCACAACCCTGGGGACTTCCGTCGCTGGGGTATTGACCAGCCCAGCACTGTACTGAACGAGAGATTCGAAACTCTCGACCTTGTCATAAATATCTGAAACATTCGGTTCTGTTTCATCCGCGCGGGCCGTTGACGAGCCCACACCACGCTTGCTCCGCTTGCCTTGGCGCAGGGGTTCCAGTGTCTGGCGCAACAGTCTTACCGGCTCCAGCAACCTTGATGAGCCCGTTCTTTCCAGGCATGCATCGTAATAACGCATGACCTCTTCGTAAACCGGGAAACCCTCATAAGGCAACAAAGCCTGCTGGAGGTCTACGAGATTTATAACGTTTTCGAAATTGACTTCAACAGTTTCAAGCTTATTGATGTTCTGCACAGAGTTTTGCCTCAGCAAAAAAAAGAGAGGCCAAACTAACGAGCAAACACGACCCATTCAAACTCAAATAAAATCAAACATTGTCAGGCAAAACAAATTGCAATCACCCTGACAAAAACGCAAACATTATAATAATCACAACCACTGCCCCCGCTGAAAGCCACAACAAAACAGCCGCCACGGTTACACAAACAAAACAAAAAAAAATAATCACCGACAACTTTTGACGATCCTTGATTGAAAATTTTATATATTTCAGGACAAGATCTTAATCACTGTTACCAGTTCAACTATTGCCTCATCACCGCGCATCTGTAAAAAAGTCGCAATCCATTGTTCGAGCGTAAACCTGAATACTTGAGTGTCGACGCTGACTGCCAACACCATGTGTTTTCTCGCCTCGGAGTATGGCGGATCGACATCTCTGACTATCAGCGTGTGAGCACTGTCCGGGTCAGTAAACATCAGATGCCCGTCGACCAGCGACATTAACAAACGTGCGCAGTCAGCCATTTCGAGAAGCAGCAGGTTTGAGCCCGCATCTTCAGCGTTATCTGCCAGCCGCGTATCGACCACAATGCAGTCCAGACGCTGCCAGGCCTGGTCCGTAATGCGATACCCGGCGGTCCGGGATCCAAAGGCCAGAATCAGTGTGTCGACGCCATCGGGCAACAATGCTGTGATATCAGTCACTCCATCGCTCAAAGCAATGGATAACACCTCGCCTTCACACTGCGCGTGGCAGTCTGGAATCCACACCGAATCATGATCGGCAGGACCCGGGCTGAATATGAGTCCGTCAACCGGGTCGAACAGCAGCGGAGCAGAGCTTTGGCGCGGGCCAAGAAATATTGGCCACGAGCCATCGTGCCGACCGGCGATTTCAAAAAGCCGATCCGCCGCGGGCACGTAATACGTATAGCGATTACCGGTATTTACGACCGGCAGAACCGACGCATGGGTCTGCCCCACCAGTAATGCCTTCAGGCGCGCCAGCAACTGCTCAGCCGTCTGGCCCAGAACGTACGACCAGCGATTTTCCACGCTGACGATCCGCGCAGGCTGCTGATCGTGCAACTCGACATTGACCCCGTCGCGAGTCTGCCCGATCAGACCTTGCCCACGCGCCAGCACTTGCACAAACGACCATTGCGCCCAGACTCTTTCTGCGTGGGGCAATTGCTCCGGGATAACGCGTTGCGGTCCCGCAGCGAAAGCGACGCGCAGTGTCTCGATCGCAACGAGTGGTTGGCGATAAAGCTGCCCGGCCGAGCCATCCAGCAACCACGCCGCCTGTTTGTCCGGGGTGAGTCCCAACAGCGTCAATTGCGCCTCAGCGCTGACATCTGTCAGTACGAACTGTTCATTGATGCACCACGCCGCCAGGAACGCAGTACCGGCGCGGTTACCCAACCCTATTATCGGGAACGGCTCGGATTTATGTGCGTTGGCCAGCGCGGGCAAGGCATCCAGCCAATTTGGGGTTTGCTGCAGCCATCGCTGACCGAGGCCGACAAACTTCAGAATGCTCGGTCTGGCAGCCTCGCCAATCCATTGCTCGTCTTTGACGGTGATGTCATGGAGGTCGATCTCGAAGAGACGGCCATCGGACTTGGTGGCAATGTTGCGACCGGCCGTTTGCGTTACCTCGACAATATCGCGCTCGATGACAAAGTTGATGAATCGCCCGGGCCTCGGTTCGACGCCCCGGCTGATCGTCTGCGCCCGCTTGCTGTAAAACAGCAGTGCACCACTCTCGGGGTCGGACGGCATCAGCATCACCATGTCCGCGTCACTGCCCAACCCCGCCGAGAAATATTTGCCTGTGCGCTTGTTGACCCAGGCACGCTGGCGCAAACCTTCGAAAAAGCAGGTACGGGCGTAAACGAACGGTGCATATGCCCAGGTGCTGATGGCAGCGGCCATGCCCGGTGTTTCATCGTCATACGCGCCGAAGGTTGTGAAGTGATGCAACTCTCCTTGTCCGGGCCGAGCGGTGGGTTCCTCGATGAAGGACGACTTGATCCCCGTCATCACCACCGCCGAATCCGTTATGCGGTACTCCAGCGTGGTTTCGGTTTCACTGATACGGGCATCGATCAGCAAGCGCTGCACCATTCGCAAACTGCCATCGGCGTCCTGGACACAGCCAATGATGTGCGCGCCGGTGGCAGGATTCAGCAAACGGTAGCGATGCACGACCGTGCCGGTTATCGCGTCGACCCGCCAGACCGTCGCACAGTGTGGATGGTAGAACCAGGCATGGCGGGAGTTGGCGCCGCCCAACACCACACCCTCATTGACCGCGCTTGGCAGATTGCGCGCGTACAACAGGCGATCCCGGCTCGCTTCATACCAGGCAGTGGTCAGCGTCGCGGGGCCGGCGGAATTGAATGGCACCCGGAATCCGTACAGCGGCACAGACTGCGCAACCAATCGTCCTTCACTCGCCAGTTTGCGCAACAACGCCAGGGTTTGCGCCAGGCGGCGTTGATCGTCGAAGGTGACAGACTGCAAGCGCAAAAGGTTTTCCCATCCGTCGACCCGGAACAGGCCCTCCGCCAGTTCGATGAAGCCATCGAACACCGACAGCGCCATGCCGCCGACCATCAGTTGGCCTGCGTCAGGCTGTCCCCAGGCTGTGCCGACAAAACTGACCTGATCCAGACGAACCCAGGTCGCATGCACTATCCAGGTGGCCTGACCACGAAATCTCACAGCGACCAGGCCGGGCACGAGCCTGACCTGGTACTGTCCTGCGGGGGCGATGATCTCGTAGGAGATCTTGTTCTGCACCGGTGCGTCCAGCGTCGGCACCAGCAACTGCCGCACTTGCTGGTCCAGAACCACGTTGATGTCTGTCGGTTTATAGACCGGATGCAGCTTGTAAAGAATGTGTGGCAGCGACGGGGTCGTGGTGAGGTAGAAACGCCTGTTCCCGTGTTCGTCATATTCCAGAGCGTCTGCCGTGCGGTCGGACAATTGCGGGTAGCGGGTTTCAGTGTTGCTATCGCCAGCGTCGCCCACCTCAAAGGGCAACGGCTCATAGGTATAGCCACCCAACCCTTTCACCTGATACTCGTAACCGTAGTAACAGGTCGGCGTGCAAGGCAGCACCAGTGTCTCAAGCGCATCGGTTTCATCTCGGTACAAATGGACGACTTCCGGCAATTGCAGGGCCTTGCGGATATCGAGAGAACGATGAATCTGCTGCGGGTCATCGTTGTATTGCGGCAGTTCCAACGGCCCGCCTTTCCACGGGTAAAACTTCTGGCTGTCGAAGCGCACTTCATTGTTTTGCAGGTTCACGCTGACAATGACGGCCTCTGCGGGAAATTGCACAACCTTGCCCTTGAGGGTGTACGCACCGCGCCTGTAAGCATTGCGGATCGCGCGCAGATGGTGACCCACGGCCGTGGCCTTGTCCCTGATCTGCCCCAGATTGCTGGCGATGGCCGTCACCCCGATGCCGACACCCAGTAGCGGCACCGACAGGACAGCCGCCGCCGTACTTACCGCCCCGCCAGCCGCCAAAGCAACAACATCCAGCCCCAAGGCCGCAACGTTGAATGCCAGTGAGGTGGAGAACCGCGAGCGTTGCTCGTGGCTCTCGGCCACCGACAGGCTGTGGAGATCGAAGCCGATGTTGGCGAGCGAAAATACAAATCCGCCTGCCGTGGCGACACGCCCCAGCAGACGCCCGGACAACGACGACTGACCAAGCGCCAATGCCCGTTCGCTGGCCGCTACCTGACGCACCAGATTGATCGTCTGCGCCGTGTCGCTCAACACACCAAAACTCAACTGCGCATAGCTGAAATAGACCTGCACTTGCAGGGCTATCGACAAAACCGGCGCCCGCTCGCCATCAACCTGATAGTCACGATGGCGCATTTCAGTGACCAACGCCTGGATCGCGAAGGCGAAACTCAGACGACTGCCGCCGTCGGCTTCGACGGCGGCACTTGGCTTGCCCGCCAATGCGCCAACCAAACGCTGAAGGTGTTTTTTAAGCCTGTCGAAGCGTGCATCGGCGGTGCCGACCGTCAGTGATCTGCCCGGGTTCTGCACATCCACCAGCGTCAGCGAATAACCCGTTTCTGAGTTTGCCTTGACCGTATCCAGGAGTGGCAAATAGTTGCGACCCAGTGTGTGTTCAGCGCGCAATTGCCGGGTCGCATGATCAAATTCCTGCGCCCAGTAACGCGCGTCCAACTGCGCGAGGCTGGCCCCCAGCCGCGCGTTTTCACTGAGTGAGCGAGTGCGCGCCACAGCTTGCTTCGCCCAGACCGAAGCCGCCTGAGGGTCGGCGATGGCTGCGGTTTGCAAAAAACTCTCGACTCGTAACCCGGACGACATTGTCCGCTCGGCGAGCGCAACGGTGTCCAGTTCGATTACATCGAACTGCGCAGAACCGATGTCAGCCAAGCCGTACAACCTGGCCAAAGTGTCGTCGCGCAAGTAACGCTCCACGGCCTCCTTCAATTGCGCATATCCGGTAAACCCGTAAATCGCAAAATTGGGGTCATAAAAGCGATAGAGCGTTTGCTCATCCACTTGCACTTTGGCCACCAGCAAAGCGTGATTGCCTGTATCGAGCAGCAGGACGCCGGGGGCGGTTTTCGCTTCCAGTGTCTGCATCACACTGTCGAGGCTTTGCCGGCCGCGAGCCTGTCCGATCGCACGCTCGGGCACCTCGCGCAGTTCATCCAGCGCACTGAGCAATGCCCGCGAATCAACGTCTTCCGGTCTCAGGCTGGCGTTGGCCACACGTCCGATCAGTGCACGCTCGGCCAACCCGCCAGCCGCCACGGCGGCGCCCATCAACAGCGCGAGCGGATAGCAACGACGTCCCGGATCGCCCGGGGTGCGCAGCAACAGATCCTGCGGCAACTGTCTGACGGAGACGGCTCCGGCCTGGAAGAACGCATCGCGCACCTGTCCACTACGCTTGAAAATGTGCGTGTGATATTCACGTTGTGCCGTGCGATTGATCTGTCCGATGCCCTCGCCCCAGTGTTTCAACGTCAGCGGTGCGCTCATCGCCAGCGCCTTGAGTTCGCGCGCCGTGTGCGTGCCGTGGATGTTCACAACGGCGAGACCGGCCTCGAAGGCCGGCGACGCGTGCTCAATCAGTGCCTTTTCGATGGCGTGGTATCGGGCGAACAATCCGCCTTCGGAGGTTTCCCGAGCAACGTCCATGATGCTCTGCCAGGCAGGGGCAAACCCGGCAGCATCGAGACTCTTCGCGCCAAACATTGCGCCGAGGATCACGCGCTGCAGGGGGCTGAGTTGTTCAACCACCAACGAGCCATGGTCGACGAGAGTGAACAACTCGTTGAGGTTGCCAGTGGCCTCGGCGCCATGGGAAAACGGAATCTCACTAACGGTTTGCGCGCGTATCTGCTCACGGTTGTCGATACTGATGGAGATGGCTGAATTGAACGTAATCTCGCCGCTCAACTTCTCCCTCATCGCGCGCATGAACGGCTCGCCCAGATCGTCCATCAATTGCTGCAATACCGGGGTCAGCAACACCGGCTTGCTTTCAATGACCGGCCAGCCCTGTTTGAAGGTCAGCGTGTGCGGTTTCAACAGATCTGCCAACTGGCCGGCGTAGCGCGACTTGAGTTTGCCGGTTCGCCACTTCTCCCGCTCTTCGAGTAACCATTGCTCGGCCTTACCGTCGACGGTCCAGCCGGAGATCATCTCTTCCTCGGTGTGGGTGTTGTAGCCCTCCAACAACTTCAAGCGTTGACGAATCTGCACCTGTCGATCGGGTTGCAAGTGTTGTTCTATGTATTTGAGCAGCGCGGCCGCGGCGGCCCCTGGGCCGGTCAAGGTGATGGTGCCGCGCGCTTCAAGGCGAATGCCATCGCGGTAATAGGTAAAAATCGCGTCGATCAACCTGGAGCGGAACACATCGCTCTGTGCTTCAGGCGGCTTGCCCTGCGCCTGAGCCGCATTGACCACATTTTCGACCACATCAAACATCCGCGTCTGGTCCGCCGGGTCCATGCCGGCGACCGCCGCCCGGCGCTCCGCTTCCAGCAGGCAGTCATAATTGAGGCGGATCATCTGCATGTACGCCAGGGTCATGGCACTGCCGGGATGGGCGAGCATGTGCGCATTCATTTCGCCCCAGTCCGGCAAGCCATAGGCCGTTCCCAGACGAAGCGCGTCCCGTGGCACCGCGCGATCTTGTGGTGCGACAAAGATCTCGCTTAGCGGGTGTTGCTCACGGGCAAACGCTGTCAATGCCTCGAGATGTTCTGCGGGGATCTTGTCGGTGCGATCGAGATAGCGTTGCCGGTCGCGTCCCGGCATCAGCGCTTCATTGTGGTTCAACAGCAATTGCAAAACGCCGATTCGGCCTTCTTCGCCGACGCTGGATATATCGACGCCTGCCAACGTGTCCGCCAGCGGTGGCAAGTAATCCATGTCGCTGTAACGGCCGCCCTCCAGGTACTCGGCCTGCAACCGCACCACATCGCTCGCCGCTGCGAAGTTGCCACGCATGGCCACTTCGCGTTGGTAGACATCCTGCAGAAAGTGTCCGGCAAATTCGTGGCTGACATCACGCAGCTGCAAGTCCGCACCAACCATCGCCTGATGCGTCTGCAGGCAGCGTTGGCGAAAGGCTTCGAGCGTCGCTCGATCCTTGCCGTAAGCGCGGACCAGCAAGTCGATACGCGCCTCGTCGGCTCGACCGAGCCACTGCGGTTGCTGGAGATGCGCAAACATCTGCTGCTTGAGCACCCGTGCACGGTCTTCGATCATCTGCGACAGCTGAAAGGCCTTGTCGACTTTGTCACCGCCCGCTTCCATCGCCGCCGCTCTGGCGCTGTCGAGAATCACCCGGTTCATTTCAAAGGCCAGCAATGCATCACTGTCGTACCAGAGGTTGAAGCGGTAACCCTGCGGCTCCAGCACCTGGCGCCAGATGTTCATGTAGTCGCGCTGATTGCCCCCGATTTCACTGCCGCCCACCCAGACAAAATGCATGATTTTCGCCACGGGCCGGGCCTCGCCATGGAGCATGGCGTGCGTATCCTCCAGCCTGGTGACAGACTTGACGAGATCCGATCGGATCTGGCCGATGGCTTCGGAAACGGGCAGAGCCCTGCGTTGGAGCAACGATTCCAGCGCCTCCTGAAACAGCTTGATCAACAGCAGTCGCTGCGGGTCATCAGTGGTTTGTCTGGCAAGTTCATAGTGCGACAGCAACGCCTTGTATTCAGCGCTGCCGGCAAACGCGCTCAGCGCCCGCCGCAGCTGCGAGAAGTCTTTGGCGGACATGATTTCGTACGGCTGGTTGGTTTTCATCGTGACACTTCTTCAATAGCGGCTTCGTTGACCACGAAACTATTGAGCCGAAGCGCCCCACTCAAACCGCAAAAAACTCAAGCGGTGTCCGGTGAAACATCCAATAACACTCAAGGTTTACGCTTGAACCATGTGGCAATGAATTGCCTGTTTTCTTACCCGCGTACAAACGCACAAGGCCGCCAATCCAGAAGATTGGCGGCCTTGTGTTCGAGCGGGATGACTCAATCCGGATCTTTAACCTGATATCACGCCTAAAGCAGTTGCTTACAACTTCGCAGGACGCTCAACACGACTTTCTCAAACCACAGGTTTTTCACCATACCAGCGCGGTGTGTAGACCCAATCGCCACCGGTTGCCCGTGGAAACGTGCAAGTTGTCGAAGAACCAACCAACACCATGGTGCGCATATCCACTTGCTCCGGGGTCAACGCGCCCAGGGTCGTGGTACGCAGAGTCTGACCCGGACGACCGATGTCGCGCCCTAACACCACTGGCGTTTCAGGTGCGCGATGCTGCGCAACGATTTCCAGCGCCCGGCCCAGCTGCCACGGACGCGCACGGGAGATCGGGTTGTAGAACGCCAAGGCCAGATCTGCTTCGGCGGCCAGATCCAGACGCTTTTCGATGATCGACCAGGGTTTGAGGTTGTCCGACAGCGACATCACGCAGAAGTCATGGCCCAGTGGCGCACCGGCCTGCGCGGCGGTGGCCAGCGAAGCGGAAACGCCCGGAAGGATTTCCAGATCGACGCTATGCCACGCCGGATCGGCCGACTCGTGCAAGGCTTCAAGCACTGCCGCCGCCATGGCGAATACACCCGGATCGCCCGAGGACACAACGATCACCGAGCGCCCCTCGGCGGCCAGTCTGAAGGCGTGACGGGCGCGTTGCATTTCTTCGCGGTTGTCGGTGCAGTGCTGCACTTGATCGTCGCGAAACGGCCCGGCCATGCGTACGTAGGTTTCGTAACCGAGCACATCGGTGGCGCGGGACAGTTCGGCCTTCACCGCTGGCACCATCAGTTCGGCAGCGCCGGGGCCAAGGCCGATTACGGCGAGACGTCCGCGTGGCCGGCCGATGTTCGAAACATCCAAAGGCTGCTCGGCGACCGCGATTGCCATGCTGTGGCCAGTCAGGACAGTTGCCGCAGGCACTGCGACACGCGCCAGGGTTTCGAGGTTGCTTTGTGCCGCGACAAAGCGCAGCGGCACACCCAACTCGAGCGCCGCTTCACGCAAAAATGGCGAAGCCATTTGCGTCGCGCTGGCCAGCAGACAGCCCAGCGACTGCACGGCGATCTTCGCCTGCTGCAACGCGCTGCGAACGGCACCCGCCAGGTCCGCTGTTTCGGCACTCACCGCCACCGCCACACTGCGTGGATAGATCAGTAACTCATTGGCACTCGCCTCACGCGCGGCACTGCCGACATGAATCGAGCGCTGCGCCTGCGGATCTTCCGGCAACTGCGCCTGATCCAGCCACGGCGCCGCGCCTTCGATGCGCACGCTGTGACCGGCCAACAGGTCGGAGACAAAACGCTTGCCAAGTTCCAGATCGCCCAGGGCGTAACCGCTCGGAGGGTTGAGCAGGCACGTGCCAAAACGCAACTCGCCGCTGGTGGTGATCGCTGCTGCAACCTGCAACGAGGCTGCAATCTCTCGCGCCATGACATTCACCCCGCCGAGGCCACCCAACAGCGGCACCACGGCGCTGCCGTCTTCGGCCACGGCGAGCACCGCAGGCTCGGCGCCCTTCTCCAGCAACAGCGGCGCCAGCGTGCGGATGACGATGCCGGCCGCGCACAGGGCAATGATCGGTGTGTCCTGCTGATACAGCGCGCGCAGGGTCACGCCGAATTCCTGATAGGTGCAATCGGCGCCTTCGACGCGCCCGGCGAGGCCGTGGATCTGCGCCGCCGGATAGACCTGCTGAATGCGCCGTGCGGTGGCCAGGCTACCCTGACCGAGAATGACGATGGCTGGCGTAGATTGAGTCATCAGCCTTGCCACCGTTCGCCCGGCACAATGATCAGCGAGAAGTACGGCGACGACATCGGCTCGACCTGATCCATCGGCACGATCTTCTGATTGGCCATGGTCGCACGCTCGACATACAGCGCGCGTTCGGCCAGACCCAGTTCTTCGAGGACCTGACGCACTTTGGGGAAATTGCGCCCCAGCTTCATGATCACCGCCGCGTCGGCATCGGCCAGACGCCGCTTCAACTCTTCATGGGGCAACACGCCCGAGAGCACCGACAGGCTCTGATTGCGATACACCAGCGGCGCGCCGAGCACCGAAGCGCCACCCAGCATCGAGCACACGCCCGGCACCACTTGGGCTTCATAACGAGTGGCGAGGCGATCGTGCAGGTACATGTAGGAACCGTAGAAGAACGGATCACCTTCACAGATCACCGCGACATCGCGACCGGCATCCAGATGCGCCGCGACCGTCTCGGCAGCTTCATCGTAGAAGTCGCTGATGACTTGCTCATAGGAAAGCGGCGCCGGCAGTGCTTCGGTGGTCACCGGGTAGACCAGCGGCAGCAGGTTTTGCGCTTGCTGCAAATGGGCTTCGATGATGCCGAACGCGTTGCCCTTTTTGCCCTTGGCGACGAAGTACGCCACCACCGGCGACTCGCGCAGCAAACGCAGGGCCTTGACGGTAATCAGCTCCGGATCCCCCGGGCCGACGCCCAGGCCAATCAAACGTCCTTGAGCCTGCATCATTCGATCTCCGTGGCGAGAGCGTTAACGGCAGCGGCGGCCATGGCGCTGCCACCGAGGCGGCCCTGCATGATCACAAACGGTACGCCACGGCTGTCGGCGGCCAGCGCGGCTTTCGATTCCGCAGCACCGACGAAGCCGACCGGGAAGCCCAAAATCAGCGCCGGTTTCGGTGCGCCGGCGTCGAGCATTTCCAAGAGATAAAACAGTGCGGTCGGCGCGTTGCCGATTACCACGACGCTGCCTTCCAGATGCGGACGCCACAGCTCCAGCGCGGCAGCGGAACGGGTGTTGCACAGTTCACGGGCAAGCGCAGGCACACTCTCGTCACGCAAGGTGCAGATCACTTCGTTGTTGGCCGGCAGGCGCGCACGGGTCACACCTTCGGAGACCATGCGCGCATCACACAGGATCGGTGCACCGGCGGCCAGCGCATCGCGCCCGGCCTTGCCCGCGCCTTCGGAGAATTGCAGACCGTCAATGGCCTCGACCATGCCGCAGGCGTGGATCACCCGCACCGCGAGTTTTTCCAGATCGGCCGGGATGCGCGCCAGATTGGCCTCGCGGCGAATGATCGCGAAGGAGTTGCGATAAATCTCCTGACCGTCGCGGATGTAATCAAGCATCAAGGGGGCTCCGAGAGCGGGTGGCGAGCAGGGTCGCGACCGCTTCAATAGTAAGGTTGCGTGCGTGCAACGCGCCGAAACCCGGCAACGTCGCATCGCGAAAATAGAGGTCGTAATGACCGGGATTGACGGCCAGCAACGTCACCGGGGCACAGTGGGCGGCGGCGCACGAGCGCGTGCAGCCACTGAGGTGGATGTTGAGGGCAGAAGGCAGCAACGTCGCCAGATGGCGGGCGTCCTGCTTGGTGTCGGCCAGGCCTTTGCCGCAGCCATTGGAACCGGTGCAGGCGATCAGGCGTGCAAGGGGTTCGGCAGCGCGGGTCAGCAGGTTCAGTTGCTCAAGACCCTCGATCACTTGAGCCGCATCGCTTGCTTTGACATCCGGCAACAGCAGGCTTTGCCAAGGTGTGAAACGCAAGCTGCCATTGCCGAACTGGCGGGCTAGTTGCGCAGCCCCGCGCAGCATCGCCGGATCGAGACGGCCCAGCGCCGGCACTGCACCGATGTACACCCGCCCCGAGGTATTTTGCGGATGAGCGCCGATGTGCAGATCGTTCGCAACAGCCGCGCGCTGCCAATGGCTGATCAGCTTGATCGGCAAGCGCGTGCTCAGTTGCCCGATAAACGCCGAGAGCGGCAACTCGTCGAGCAAATGGCGCATGCGCGTTTGCTCGGGGCGCGCCAACTCAAGAAACAATTCCAGTACCGCCACCACAAGTGCATGGCCGTGCCCCGGCAACACCGCGCCCAGTGCACGATCCGTTGGGCATCCGGCCAGACCGAACGCCAGCAAGGTTTCACCGTCACGCTCGAACGCCGACAACCACAGGTCGTGGGGATGTTCGAGCATCGCCAAGGTTTCCCCGCCATCCAGTAGCACAGCGAACTTGGCGCTCAACTCGTGGAAACGTGGATGGCTTTGCAGCGTGTCGAGTATCTGTTCGGCGAGAGGCCGAGTATCGAAGTGCATCTGCCGGTCGATCCCGGCAGCGGGGCTGAGCATCAGATTGCGCACATCGTCACCGGCCGCCGTGCGCGGGCCGAGGCCGGCGGCGAGCAAACGCTCGATCAGCGCTGCAGATTGCTGGCCGATCCCACGGATTTGCAGATTGGCGCGGTTGGTCGCCTCGATAGCCCCGCCGAACTGTTCGGCAGCATCGGCCACCGCGTCGGCCTGATCGGCGCTGATCGAACCGCCATTGAGCTTGATCCGGCAGATGCCGCCGTCCAGTGCCTGGACGATACGCAGCAACCCCGGGCAGGCCGAGGGGCGTAAAGCGGTGGACATCGGGCGTTCGTTCAAGGGGCTGACCGGCTGCGTGGGAAAGGCGCTTCACGGGCGAAGGCGCGGTATTATGCCTGCTTTGTCCGCTGGCATGAAAAGTCTGCCCGTCGGAACGGCGTGTTTAGAGGAATATAGATGTCACCCTGGCTGACGGTAGTGGGAATCGGTGAAGACGGCTTCAAGGGCCTGGGCAAAAATGCCCGGCGTGCCCTGCTGAGCGCCTCGCGGATCGTCGGTGGCCAGCGTCAACTGGACCTGCTGCCGGTGTGTATTCGTGGCGAACGGCAATTGTGGCCCAGCCCGTTTTCCCTCGCACCGGTGCTTGAGCAGCGTGGCGATGCGGTCTGCGTGCTGGCCAGCGGTGACCCGATGTTCTACGGCGTCGGTGCCAGCCTCGCCCGCCAGGTGCCGAGCGAGGAGATGCTGATTGTGCCCGCGCCGTCGTCCTGTTCACTGGCCGCTGCCCGCCTCGGCTGGCCGTTGCAGGATGTGGTGACGCTGTCGCTAGTGGCCCGGCCACTGGCGGCACTCAATGCACAACTGTTCAGCGGTGTGCGGCTGTTGTTGCTGAGCAACGACGGTCAGAGCCCGACGGCTGTTGCGCAATTGCTCCGCGAGCGCGGCTTTGGCTCGAGTCGTTTTACCGTTCTCGAGCATCTGGGCGGTGACACCGAGCGGCGCATCGACAGCAGCGCCAACGCCTGGAGTGACACGCCGATAGCCGACCTCAATGTCATCGCCGTCGAATGTCTGGCCAATGCCAATACCCCGCGCCTGTCACGCCTTGCTGGATTGCCAGACTCAGCGTTCCAGCATGACGGCCAACTGACCAAGCGCGACGTGCGCGCCATCACCCTCGCGCGTCTCGCCCCGACACCCGGCGAACTGCTCTGGGATGTCGGCGCCGGCAGCGGTTCGATCGGCATCGAGTGGATGCGCGCGCACCCGAGTTGCCGCGCCTTGGCCATCGAGGCCGATGATGGCCGTCAGCAATTGATCGAGCACAACCGCGATGCACTGGGCGTACCCGGCCTGCAGCTGATTCGCGGCAAGGCTCCGCAGGCATTGGCCGGACTGGAGCGCCCGGACGCGATTTTCATTGGCGGCGGCGTGACCCGTGAAGGAGTCTTCGAAACTTGCTGGGAATACCTCAAACCCGGTGGCCGACTGGTCGCCAACGCGGTGACCCTGCAAAGCGAAGTCACCCTGATGAGCTGGCGCGAACGTTACGGAGGCGAGCTGACGCGCATCCATGTCGCCCAGGCGCAACCGCTCGGCGAGTTCGACACTTGGCGTCAGGCGTTGCCGATCACCCTTCTCGATCTGGTCAAACCCCTCGATGCGTGACGAAACCGCCGAACAACCCGCGCCGCTGCGTAGCGGCCTGACCACTGGCAGCTGCGCCACCGCCACCAGCCTTGCCGCCGCGCGCCTGTTGCTCGGCGGGGTTTCAGCCGATGCGGTGCAGATCGTGTTGCCCAAAGGCAAGCAGGTGCAGATGCGCCTGGAATTCTGTCGCTTGACCGATGACGGCGCCGAGGCCGGGACGATCAAGGATGCCGGCGACGATCCGGACGTGACCCACGGTGCGCTGCTTTATTCGCGGGTTCGGCTTTTGAGTGAACCGGGGATTCGTTTCAATGCCGGCGCCGGCGTGGGCACCGTAACGCGGCCGGGACTGGTGCTGGGTGTCGGCGAGCCGGCAATCAACCCGGTGCCACGCAAGATGATCAGTGATCACCTGACACTGCTTGCCACCGAAACCGGTTATGCCGGCGGCTTCGACGTCACGGTCAACGTCGAGGGCGGCGAAGCGCTGGCGCTGAAAACCATGAATCCACGGCTGGGCATTCTTGGCGGTTTGTCGATCCTCGGCACCAGCGGCATCGTCCGGCCATTTTCCTGCGCGGCTTACATCGCCTCGATCCATCAAGGCATCGATGTGGCGAAAACCAATGGTTATCTGCACATCGCCGCGTGCACCGGCAATGCCAGCGAAGACACCATGCGCCGGGTCTACAACCTGCCGGAAATCGCCCTGATCGAAATGGGCGACTTCGTCGGCGCGGTGCTCAAGCATCTGCGCAAAGTGCCTGTGGATAAACTCAGCCTGTGCGGCGGCTTCGGCAAGATCAGCAAACTGGCCGCCGGGCACATGGACCTGCACTCGCGGCATTCGAGCATCGACCTGCCGCAACTGGCTGACTGGGCCGCGGCGATTGGCGCCGACGAGGCATTGCAGCAAGGCATTCGTGAGGCCAATACCAGTCAGCAGGCGCTGGCCATGGCCAGTGCGGCGGGGGTTGGCCTCGGTGATGAGGTCTGCCGCCATGCCTTGAATTTCGCTCGCAGCGTGGTGCCCGCGCAGGTGCAGGTCGAGGTGTTTGCAATTGATCGTCAGGGCGGGATTGTCGGGCATGCCGGAGGTTTTGCATGAAGCGGATTTTGCTGCTCGGCGGCGTCACTGAGGCACTGGCGATTGCCCGCACGCTTGGGCCAGAACATATCTACAGCCTCGCCGGTGTTGGTCGGGTGCCGACGGATCTGACCTGTCAGGTCCGCGTCGGTGGTTACGGTGGCGCTGAGGGTCTGGCGCAATTCATTCGTGACGCAGGCATCGAGCTGTTGCTCGACGCCACGCATCCCTATGCCGCACAGATCAGCCAGAACGCCGCGACCGCCGCGCGACTGACCGACATCCCCTGCTGGGCTTTGCGCCGCCCGGCATGGCAGCCGCAGCCCGGTGATGATTGGCGTGAAGTCAGCGACTGGGCCGAGCTGATCGCTGCCCTCAAGCCTTTCCGCCGTCCACTGTTCACCCTCGGCCGTGAACCGCTGCAACACCTCGATGAGATCCCTGCGGAACAGTTCTGGACCCTGCGCGCGCTCGACGTCTACCCCGGCAACGAACGCTGCGAAGTGATCGGCGCACGCGGGCCGTTTCTGCTGGAGGATGAGCGAGCGCTGTTCGAGCGGCGGCAGATTGATGTGTTGATCAGCAAGAACAGCGGCAGCACCGCCACCGAGCCGAAGCTGGAAGTGGCGCGCGAGCGTGGGGTGCCGGTGCTGGTGTTGAAGCGGCCGGGGTTGCCAGAGGTTGATCGCGAGCTTCTGTCGCTTCCAGAAACACTTGCTGCGTTGGCGGAGTTCACCTCATAAGGCAAGATCCACAGCTTGCATGATAAGTAACCTATTTGTTACCTTCAGGGCTAGTCGTGATCACACTCGAAGAATATCTACAAGAAGACGAATCAAGCCCATTTGGTCGGTGGATCTCCACTTTGAGCGTGCAGGCGGCACTGAAGGTCTCAAATGCCATGGTCAGGTTGGAATTGGGCAATACTTCCAATATCAAATGTTCGATGGCTTGGGTGAATACAAAATCAATTGGGGACCAGGTTACCGGATCTACCTGATACAAGAAGGAAAACGTCTGATCATTTTGTTTGGTGGCGGCGACAAATCGACTCAAAAGAAAGACATCAAACAGGCGAAAGCCTTGATAGCCGAATTCCGAATTCGGAAAAAAGCTGAACAGAACCGGAGGTAATTGATGGTTCTCACTCGAAGCTACAAACATTCAATCGCAGAACGCGCCCAACGTGACCCTGAGTTTGCTCAAGCATTACTGGATGAGGCCGCAACTCTGTTCCTGAATGGCGAGCCAGAAATGGCCAGAATAATTCTGCGCGACCTCGTCAATGCGACTGTCGGCTTCGAAGAGCTCGCGAGGGAGACCGAAAAGCCGAGTAAAAGCTTGCATCGAATGCTTTCAGCCAAAGGCAATCCGAGCATGGACAACCTGGCCAAAATATTTTCGGTAATCCGCGCTACGCTTGGTGTAGATATGCAAGTTCATGCCGTACCCGTGAATTGAGTGAGTAATTGAAGAGTTCGCTGCGACACCAAACCGCACGACGCTTTTTTACTTATCGGCCCTGATCAGGCTAAATAGCCGCGCCTGATCGCCCACCCAATGGATCTGTCCCATGAACCGACACCGGCTGGCAATTGCCTGGATCGCCTGCTTTGCAGTGCTGTTCAACATGCTCGCCATGCCGATGACCGGGGCGATGGCGCAGGCGGCCAGTTCACCGGCCGAGCAATTGCTCTGGAGCAGTTTCTGCACCGGTAGCGGGACGAAGATGGTGGCGATCAACATCGGCGCCACCGATCAGAAGGCCCCGAACAACGACACTCATTCGAACATGCAGCATTGCTGGTGCTGCTCGGGTTCTGCGCCGTTGGTGGCGCTGCCGGGGCATTCGCCGCAGCTGTATTTCGCCCGCTATGAAAGCAATCGCAGCGTGGCGCCCGCCTTGCTGCAAACGCCCACGCCGCGCCAGCAATGGCCGAGTCTCAATCCCCGCGCTTCCCCTCTGGTTTGATTTGTTCGCGCAATTGACCTGCGTTTCAAACCGTTCTGGAGAACTGCCATGTTGAACAAATTCATCGTCGTCGCTGCGCTGTTGTTGCCGGCGTGCTTTGCCCATGCTCACGAATACAAGGTGGGCGAGCTGGAAATCGCCCATCCGTGGTCGCAAGAGTTGCCGCCGAATGCGCCCACCGTTGCCGCCTACTTCGTCATTCACAACGGAGGCAAGACGGACGACCGCCTGGTCAGCGTCGACTCGCCGATTGCTCCAGAAGCGCAACTGCACGAACACGTCATGCAGGGCGACTTGATGAAAATGCAGCAAGTGCCGAGCGTGGCCATCCCGGCTGGCGGCAACGTGACGTTTGCGCCGATGGCCTATCACGTGATGCTGCTCAACCCGCCTGATCGCAGCCTGCTCAGCGACGGCAAACGCTTCCCGCTGACGATGCATTTCGAGAAGGCCGGTGACGTCACCGTCGAAGTCTCGGTGCAGAAGAAACCGCCGGAAACCACGCAGGCCCACGCGCACGCTCAGTAAGCCCTCCGGCAGACTCCGCCCATGCGCCCGCTGAGCGCCAGGCCGCCACTGCAACGCCGTCAGACTCGACACCTGACTCGCGGCAGCTGGATCGCCCTGTTCGCCATGTTGATGATCTTCATCGGCCCACTGATTTCTCAGTCGATGCCGATGGATCAACACGCCTCGACTTCGATGCCGATGAGCATGGACATGTCGATGGACATGCTGGGCATGGATCACTCTGGGCATGAGGCGAAATCGAATGCCGAACACTGCCCGCCGCAATCCTCGCACCACGTGCTGTGGGAAAAGTGCGGCTATTGCAGCCTGCTGTTCAATTGCCCGGCACTGACCGGAGCCGGCGATTTTGTCGCCTTCAACATCCCGCCGCTGAACACCTTCACCCCGCCCTCCCCGCGCCTGGGCCACGCCCGGCAACCCTTCTTCCCCGGCGCCCGCAGTCGCGCCCCGCCCATCGCAGCGTAAACACGCACCTTTGATTGCACACGGTTGAGAAGACAGCCTCAGGCTGCCGGCCGTGTCGTTTACGACTGTTTGATGGAAATTGTCATGTCCAGGTTTGCTGCTGTTTCACGCTCGGGCACTGCCCCGGCGTCCTTCGCTTTGAACGAGTCGCGGATTCGTTTCAGGCACGCTACCGCCGTCCTTTGCGGCGTACTGCTGTCCCCGCTGGCGCTGGCCGATGATCACGCCGCGCACAACGAAGAACTCAGCCCGACGGTAATTACCGCAATCGCCCCGAGCTCGCCGCTGACCATCGTCACCAATCCAAAAGACCCGCGCCAACCGGTGCCGGCCAGCGACGGCGGCGATTATCTGAAGACTATTCCCGGCTTCGCACTGGTGCGCAATGGCGGCACCAACGGCGATCCGGTGCTGCGCGGCATGTTCGGCTCACGCCTGAACATCCTCACCAACGGCAGCATGATGCTCGGTGCCTGCCCGGGTCGGATGGATGCGCCGACCTCGTACATCTCGCCGGAAACCTACGACAAACTTACGGTGATCAAAGGCCCGCAAACCGTGCTTTGGGGCCCGGGCGCGTCGGCGGGTACGGTGCTGTTTGACCGTGAACCGGAGAGCTTCGGCGAACTCGGCACACGGGTAAACGCAAGCATCCTTGTCGGCTCCCACGGACGCTTCGACAAGGTCGTCGACGCCGCTGCCGGCGGGCCGTTGGGTTACGTGCGAGTGATCGGCAACACCGCGCATTCCGACGATTACCGTGACGGCAACAACGACATCGTCGCCTCGCGCTACGACAAGTGGAACGGCGATATCGCCGTCGGCTGGACACCGGACGCCGACACCCTGATCGAACTGACCGCCGGCAAGGGTGATGGCGAAGCACGCTACGCGGGACGCGGCATGGATGGTTCGCAGTTCTTGCGTGAAAGCCTCGGCCTGCGTTTCGAAAAATCCAACATCACCGACGTGCTGGAGAAACTCGAAGCGCAGGTCTACTACAACTACGCCGACCACGTCATGGACAACTACACCCTGCGCACGCCGTCCGGCACCGGCATGATGTCGGGGCCGATGGCGTCCAACGTCGACCGCCGCACCCTCGGCGCACGGATCAAGGCGACCTGGCGCTGGGCTGATATTCAACTGATCACCGGCCTCGATGCGCAGACCAACGAACACCGTCAGCGCAGCGGCATGGGCATCGACACCTACAAGGATCAGCCGTACAGCAAGGACGCCGATTTCCATAACTACGGCGTGTTCAGCGAGATGACCTGGTACGCCGCCGACCGCGACCGGCTGATCAGCGGCGCCCGCGTCGACCGTGCCTCGGCCAAGGATTACCGACAGACCACTGGCTCGGGAATGATGACTCGCCCGAACCCGACCGCCGACGCCACCCGCGCAGACACCCTGCCGAGTGGTTTCATCCGCTACGAGCATGATCTTGCCGACAGCCCGACCACGCTCTATGCAGGTTTGGGCCACGCGCAACGCTTCCCGGATTACTGGGAGCTGTTTTCGCCCAAGTCCGGCCCAGCAGGATCGGTCAACGCGTTCGATTCGATCAAACCGGAAAAGACCACTCAGTTCGATTTTGGCGTGAACTACAAGAGCGCCGACCTCGAAGCCTGGGCCTCGGGTTATATCGGCGTGGTGCGCGATTACATCCTCTTTGATTACACGCCCGGGATGATGGGCATGAGCACCTCGCGCGCCGAAAACATCGACGCGCGAATCATGGGTGGTGAACTCGGTGCCGCCTACAGACTCACCGACCACTGGAAAGCCGATGCGACCCTGGCCTACGCCTGGGGCAAGAACAGCAGCGACGGTTCGGCCCTGCCGCAAATGCCGCCACTGGATGCACGCTTCGGTCTGACCTATACCGAAGACAGCTGGAGCGCTGGCGCACTGTGGAGGGTGGTTGCCGCGCAAAACCGTATCGACCAGAACAAGGGCAACGTGGTCGGCAAGGATTACGACAAGAGTTCCGGCTTCGGCGTGTTCTCGCTGAACGGTGCCTATCGGATCAACAAGAACTGGAAGGTCAGCAGCGGCGTCGACAACCTGTTCGGCAAGGCTTACGCCGAACACCTGAACCTGGCGGGCAACGCCGGGTTCGGCTACCCGGCCAATGACCCGCAAGCGATCAATGAACCGGGGCGCACGCTCTGGACCAAGGTCGACATGAGTTTCTAAAAAAAAAGTCAAAAGATCGCAGGCTGCGCCAGCTCCTACATGGGAGCGCGTAAACCCTGTAGGAGCTGCCGAAGGCTGCGATCTTTTGCTCTAAAAAATTCGCCAAGCGGAGCACACGTGATGAAACAGCCCAAACCGAACTTCTACAACCTGGCCTGGCGTTGGCATTTTTACGCCGGCCTGTTCGTCGCCCCGTTCATGGTGATGCTGGCCCTGACCGGCATCATTTATCTGTTCAAACCACAGCTCGATTCACTGATGTACAGCAGCCTGCTCAACGTCCCCGCCGGTCATCACACCGTCTCGGCCGATGACCTGTTGCAACGGGTCAAGAACGCTTATCCACAAGGCCAGGTCACCCAATACCTGCCACCGGTCAACGCCGAGCGCAGCGCACAGTTTGTGGTGAAGAACGCCGGCCACGAACTCAACGTATTCGTCGATCCATACCACGGTGACATCCTTGGCGAGCAGGATGCCAAGCAGAATCTGCAAGCCATCGCCCGCGCGATCCACGGTGAATTGATGATCGGCACCGTCGGTGACCGTCTTATCGAAATGGCTGCCGGTTGGGGCGTGGTGCTGGTCGTGTCCGGCCTGTTCCTGTGGTGGCCCCGCGGTCAGGCAGCGGGGATTCTGTGGCCGCGCCTGAACAGTCGCGGCCGCGTGTTGTGGCGTGATCTGCACGCGGTCACCGGGTTCTGGGGGGCCACACTGTTGCTGGTAATGTTGCTCAGCGGCATGACCTGGACCGGTTTCTGGGGCAAGCAATATGCGCAAGTGTGGAACGTGTTCCCGGCCGCGATGTGGGACAACGTGCCGACCTCCGACGTCGAGGCGCGCAGCCTGAACACCGCCACCCGCCAGACCGTGCCATGGGCGATGGAAAATACGCCGATGCCGATGTCCGGCGATCACGCCGAGCACATGGCCCACGGTGCCGCCAACGCGGGCCCCGCAGCACCCGCCATCAGCCTGCAAGACGTGCAAAACATCGCCACCCAGCGCAAGGTCGAGCCGGGTTACAGCATCACCCTGCCGATCACTGCCACCGGCGTGTTCACCATCGCCGTGTTCGCCGATGACCCGCGCAACGACGCGACTCTGCATGTCGATCAGTACACCGGCAAGGTCCTCGCCGATGTGCGTTTCGAGCAATACGGCGCAGTAGCGCGGGCCACCGAAATTGGCGTGATGCTCCACGAAGGAAAAATGTTCGGCACCTTTAATCAGATCGTCGTGCTGCTGATCTGCCTGATGATTCTGCTCAGCGCCGTCAGCGGCGTGGTGATCTGGTGGAAGCGTCGGCCGCAAGGCAAATTCGGCGTACCGCCGCTACGGCATGACCTGCCGAAATGGAAAACCGGCGTGGTGATCATGTTGGCGCTGGCGGCGATATTTCCGCTGGTGGGGGCTTCGCTGGTGGTGGTGTGGTTGCTTGACCGCCTGCTGCTGTCGCGCGTTGGGCGGACTGAGTCGGTCTCGACTTGAGTCGGACTCAACGAAGAGTGGCCGCCGGCGGCGGCACACTCCTTTGTCGAGGCCCGCTATCGTCAGTTACAACTCATCCCGGACACGGACAGGGCCTTGGGGCGACGGCTGTTGGCGCAGCAGGTTCCAGCCGCGTCTTATCAGCCCGGTCTGCCGCCAGTAGTGTCCTGCGACGAGTACCCGGAACTCACCGAGTGCCATGAGACGTGAAATGAATTCCCCGGGACTTAGCCGGTTGGTCCAGCGCCCACCCAGGAAAAACACCGATCGGGTCAGCAACAGATCCCTTTCGGCATCTGAATAACTTGGTGTGTATTTAAGCAATACCTGATGTGGCGTCGAGTAAAAATAATGCTGGATATCAAAACCCCTGCTCTTCAGATCATGGGTGTGGGCGTACACGAGCTCAGGTGCGGCAAAGTTGACTCCCACCTCCTCCGCGTCCTGCCCCAGAGTGGTGTTGCCTGACAGGTGCAACTGATGAGCAGCGACCGGTGTGTAACCTTCGGGATAATGCGGCGCCGGGTGTCGCCAACTGGCCGATGCGTCATTCGCCGACAGGAATATCCGCGCCAGCGGGTTTCGGTCATGTGCGGACCATAGCATGGGCTCGAGCGGCACAAATTGACTGCCGGTTGCCGAAGCCAGGATGGCGCTCTCATGGCCGACATCGAAAACGGACTCGGTCGCACGCTTTTGTGTATGGCGTGCAGCATCGTCGGGGTGATGGAAAACCGGGCCCAGCGCCGGGACCGGATTTTCCTGCCAACGTTGCTCACGGTCGACATCGACCTGTCGTGGTTGCCAACTGTCTACCACCTCGCCATGTCGCGACCAGTGATCGCTGCTCTCGATAACCTCTAACTTGCCCGCTCGTGCCATTCGGTGAACATAGGCAGAAATCCTGAACGTGCCTTTGGCAATTTCCCTTTCATCGGCTGCGGCCTGTTGTACTGATACAAATGCATTGGGACGAAACTCGATCTGTCCGAACTGGTCGTAAAACTCGCCTGGCTCGAACGCATGCAACTGCAGTTTCAACAACGCCCCATCCGCGCAGGAAAAGTAGATTGGCAGATATCCCTGCGGTGTGTCGGCCCGCAAGCACGCCAACTGAATATCGCTCGGCAGAAAAAAGAACTGGCGCACATCGTCAGATCGCACGCCCAACGGCGGCAGCGCTGCTCGAAGATACATGGCGTGCAGAGTAAAATCTGAAAACAGCTTGCCCTGTTCGAAGACCCGATCCAGAGCCAACGCCGAACGCTGTACCGCCACGGGCAGGGTTGCGAGAAAAATCCCCTCCGGATTACCCAGAATGTAACCGAAGGCCGCCGTTTCCCGGCTCACAGACGCTTCGTGAACATATCTGGCGGCAGCATCTACCTGAACGAACTGTGGACTGCAGGCGGGTCTGCTCAGGGCCTTGTCGTAGTCTCTCGTCCGCAAAAGATCGGTCGAATAAGGCGCCCAGACGGATACCCGGCGTGGCAGCCCCCAGATGTCGCTACCCTTGATCACCTGCAGACGCCCCCCCTTGGCCAGGACGTTGATCCATTCAACGGGCTGCAAATGCCTGCTGCGCAAGCCCTGCTTTATCGCCTTTGCATCAATGGCGGGAAATCGATCGCCCTGGCCAAGCAGCTGCGAAAAAAGTTCGGCTTGCGGCTGGTAACTGAGCACCGAACCGTCCGGTGCAAACAGGTATTCGTGCAATGGCTCCGGTTTGTAGCGCACCAGCGAGCCGTCCGCCAGCACGCGGTAGCGGTCTGTCACCCCGCGCCTGTTGAATGCCGACTCCAGTACGTCGACCGAAAACATGTTCAGATAGATCTGTTTCTGAACCGGCGATACGACCAGCGACGCCTCACGAGCGATGCGTGATCGGTAGCGTGCCACGATGTGACAACCGAGGGGAAATAATCCATAGGTCCGGCTTTCCTCAGGGCAAACCTGGGTGACATCGAAATCTTCATGGCTGACTTCAATCGGTGCGGTGGCCACATAACGCTTCTCGGCCGTCTCCAGAATCAGGCCGCCATATACGCTGTCGGTCACAACGGGAAGCAACGTTCTGGCGTGGATAGCCGCGTCGTCAGCCGTCTGAAAAACCGGGCCGAGCCAGCACCGCTGCAGATTGGCGTACGGCTGCCAGGTCACATTGACCGGCCCGGTCCGGTCCCAGCATAAACCGGCGCGCATCACTGCGAGTTCGCCACTGTTGGCGACCTCATGAACAAAATCGGTCGGCAGCCATTTCCCGGATGCCAGATGGTTCTTGATTGTCTCGAGCGTACCTTGCGACGTAGCGTCATGAAACAGCTTGCTGGACTTGCTTCTTGCGTATTTCAACAGGGCGCCATCGCGCGCTGTTATATAAAGAGCTGCCGGATCGTCTGATGCTATTACCGGACGACGGCGTCCGTAATACATCGAGGTTGTCAGGTTATCTGGCGAAATGAAGTAATGGGCCAGCCAGTCGTCCGGACTTTTTGCCGGATCCTCCACGTGATGATGCGAATACCAGTTGGCGTGTAACTCGAAGCCTTCAGGGAATCGATACCAAGGAGCGGTTCGTTGCACGGCAAACAGGCTATTCAACTCAAACAGATTGCTCTGCACAGCGCTGACGGGAACCCGCTCAGTGGCGATGTACTCGTCACGTTCCCGATGTTTGAGGATGAAGGAGAAACAGGCGCTTGCCTCTTCTTGCCAATCTCGGTCAAGCACATGTTGACTCTGGGCCGCCTCGTCGGCTGAAGCGAACACCGCACCGTAGGCCACCGTGTCCGGGAGACGCCATGGCAACGGCAACGGTAAGGCCAACGGAAGCAAAGCCGTTGCTGGCCGGGTTTGCCCAGGTAACTGCGCGGCAGGAAGCTCCGCTATAGGTTTGGGAAACTCGTGAATCACTTGCCAGACGGGCGCGTCTGCCGCAAGTGGCGCTTCGCGCACTGACCAGGTCGACGCTATCCGGCCGCGATAGCCCCATAGCTGATTATCCAAAAGACTGGTCAACCGACCGCCTGCAGCCTGCTCACGAATGAATTCCTGAGGGCGCTTGCTGCCACTGGCCAGTTCCGTAGCCAACGCACCGGGATTTTGGCGCGTGCCTAGACGTCTGCCCAGACTCTTTGCGGACGAAGAGCCATTGGATTCATATCGCAGCAGAGACTTCGGGACAGCTGATACGTACAGGTCGATCTGATCAAGTAGCACCTGTCTGATCTCATCGACATTGAACATCTGCAGACTCAGCACCGCTTCATGATAGGTCCATTTGAAGTAGTCAACCTCTACGGGATTGAGCCGCGACAATGCAACATGGGATACATAGCGCGCGTGCACGACATGATCGTCGGGAAAAATCGAGCGACCTTTATTGTCCAGCGGATAAAGCCGGCCCTGGCTGAGTGCATCGATATCGCCCTCCAGCGGCTCGGTTACCACGAAATGCTTGTTGCTGCACTGGAAGACGTAACCGGCGTATTGTCGATCCCGGCGGAGGCCGACCTGCTCGTGGGCATAGCGAGCTGCGTCGTCGGCAGATAAAAACTCCCGGCTTAATACCGGCCAGGAGAAATGATCGAAAGGCTGCCACTCCAGATCCACCGCGCCCAGGCTTGCCCACAATGCACTGCCGCGCAGCACCTCCAGCTGTCCGGCCAGCACCAGCATCGAGACAAATTCGCGGGGGCGAAGCGTGCCGGCCGACAACCTTGCCTGCACACCGTTATCGCCTATCGTGGCGTCGGCATGCTCGACGCTCAGTGCTGCTTCGATCGGACTGCCGCTGAACGTATATTTCAACATGGCAAAGTCCGGCGCCTGCATGTACAGCGCCAAGCCGCGCCCGACCTTTGCCAAATGCTGATTACGCGCAAAGGCTGCGATCGCCACGGCCAGGTCATGCGGGCTGAAGAAGTTTTCGTAGAGCCACGGCTGCGTAGGCGGAAACTGTTTGGGATCGGGTTGCGAAGCGAAGTAAAAACCTTCTAGCCGATAGCCCCGCGGCAGTTGCAATTGTCCTTTGGCATCCAACGGAAACAGGTGCTCGGCATCCCAGGCAGGCAACCCGGTCTGACGCGCATGGGTCGCAACATATTCTTCGCTGATGAGTTTTTTCAGTATCAGTCCGGCGGTCTGCGCACCTCTGGATTTCAATGCCGCGAGCACGGCGCGCTCGGCATTCACGCAGACGCGGGTCATCAGCGGTAATTCGGTCACTCTGCCACTGGAAAATGCCTGGCCCGCTTTCCAGTCCGGCGGCACTTGGCCAACGGAATGCCCCCAATCTGCGTTCGAAACGATAACTTTAAGCTCACCTACAGACGCCAGTTTGTTGATGATGCTCATTACGTCATAAGTCCCCACCGGATTACCCGACGGCGAGCCGGCCTTGCGCCAGAGGTAGTAACTGAACTCCTCTTTCGAACCGCTCGATGAATACTTGAGCAATGTTCCATCGGGTCCAGAAAGGTACGCGCTGCGAAAAAAATCCCGCGCGGCCACATCCGCGACGAAATCCAGATCGGAGAAAAAATTGATGAACAGCCTCACCAGCCTTTCATCCTGACGCGGATTGTTCTTGCGAACATCCTCGTACAGAGGCGCATGGCAATGCAGATTCGCCACACATCTGTATCCACGAGGGTGCACGTATTGCCCTGCAGCATCGACTTCGATAATGGTGCCGAAATCGAAGCGGGTGACCTCTCCCGGAATGGGTACGGTGGCGACAAAGCGTCCATCCGGACGCAGCAGAATCACGCTGCCATATTCCCTGTCCGGCTTCAGGGGAATACGGGTATGGACCCAATAGGCTGCATCCTCCTCGGTGAGGAACGCGGGACTCAGGGAAGGCAGCCTGAACTTGCGGGAAGGTTTTGCAGCACGGCCGGTCTGGCCTGACACGTCATTCATCTTGAGCATCCTGCGAAAAATAATCGGGATAACGATCGAATGAGTGTGGTCCCCCAGGTCTGCCGGACCGTGGTACATGTTTATCGTTTATGTATCCTCATCTGCCAACACAGGCGCGCCCCAATCTGGCGCACCTCGACGCACCAACGCCCGCAACCTGTCCTTTCCTGGTGCGCGCCACTACCGCGCAACCGCTCTGAAATGACATTTTCCTGCCCGATCCCGACCGGGCACAGCCCTTGCAAAACACCCTTCAGTCGTTCGCATCTGCCAACCAAAAAAAACTTCAAACGTTCATGGAGATCGCACAATGAAGCGTCGCAGTTTGATCAAGGCTTTCACACTCACGGCATCCATTGCCGCGATGGGCATGACCTGGACAGTCCAGGCCGCCGAGACCATCAAGGTCGGGATTCTGCATTCGTTGTCCGGCACCATGGCGATCTCCGAAACGTCGCTCAAAGACATGGCGCTGATGACCATCGACGAGATCAACGCCAAGGGTGGTGTGAACGGCAAGATGCTTGAACCGGTGGTGGTCGACCCGGCGTCGAACTGGCCGCTGTTCGCCGAAAAGGGCCGGCAGTTGCTGACCCAGGACAAGGTCGCCGTGGTGTTCGGCTGCTGGACCTCGGTGTCGCGCAAATCGGTATTGCCGGTGTTCGAAGAGCTCAATGGCCTGCTGTTCTACCCGGTGCAATACGAAGGCGAAGAGATGTCGCCGAACGTCTTCTACACCGGCGCAGCGCCAAACCAGCAGGCGATCCCGGCGGTTGAATATCTGATGAGCGAAGAAGGTGGCAGCGCCAAGCGCTACTTCCTGCTCGGCACCGACTACGTCTACCCACGCACCACCAACAAGATCCTGCGCTCGTTCCTGCATTCCAAAGGTGTCGCCGACAAGGACATCGAAGAGGTGTACACGCCGTTCGGTCACAGCGACTATCAGACCATTGTTGCCAACATCAAGAAATTCTCCGCCGGTGGCAAGACTGCGGTCATCTCGACGGTCAACGGCGACTCCAACGTGCCGTTCTATAAAGAGCTGGCCAACCAGGGTCTGAAAGCCACCGACGTGCCGGTTGTGGCGTTCTCGGTCGGCGAAGAAGAACTGCGCGGCATCGACACCAAACCGCTGGTGGGTAACCTCGCGGCGTGGAACTACTTCGAGTCGGTAGAGAACCCGCAGAACAAGAAATTCGTCGCTGACTGGAAGGCCTATGCGAAGAAACACAACCTGCCGGGCGCCGATAAAGCCGTGACCAACGACCCGATGGAAGCCACTTATGTCGGCATTCATATGTGGGCGCAGGCGGTGGAAAAAGCCAAATCCACCGACGTCGACAAAGTCCGCGAAGCCCTCGCCGGCCAGACCTTTGCCGCGCCGTCCGGTTACACGCTGACCATGGACAAGACCAATCACCACCTGCACAAACCGGTGATGATCGGCGAGATTCAGGCTGATGGTCAGTTCAACGTTGTATGGCAGACCGAAGGGCCGATCCGCGCGCAACCGTGGAGCCCGTTCATTCAGGGCAACGACAAGAAGCCGGATTATGCGGTGAAGAGCAACTGAGTCTGACTTGGATTTTGGGCTGGGGCGGAGATCTTTTCCCCCTCACCCCAACCCTCTCCCCCAGGGGGGGCGAGGGGGAAGGGAGCAGATCTCTACGGCTTTCAGAACCTGAGTTCGACGCAGGAATGTCAGGTCGATGTTGGATGCCCTGACAACTCGGTCAGTCCCCTCTCCCTTTGGGAGAGGGTTAGGGTGAGGGGCGGATTCACAGCCGGACACCGCTCCATCGGCCACCGCAAGAAAGGAAACACCACTAATGCCCACTGCCATACACCGCTTTCTCATAGCCATCGCACTGTTGCTGCCAATGCTGGCCCACGCCGGTGATGCCGAAGACTTCGTCGCGGCCAATCCCGTGCAGCAAGCCAAACTGTTGGAAACCTGGGCCGCGCAGCCCGATCCGGCCCGTATCGAATTGCTCAACGCCCTGCAACAAGGCGAGCTGACCATCGACGGCCAACCCAAAACCCTGCGCCTGAACAATCGCCTGCGGGGTCTGATCGACACCGCCATGGCCAGCCATCAATTGCTCGCCGCCGACGCCAAAATCCGTCTGACTGCCGCGCAGCAATTGCAGAAAAGCGCGAAACCCGCGCAGCTGAAATTCCTCGACCAGCAACTCGCTGGCGAAAAAGATGAAAGCGTCCATGCCGCACTGAGCCTGGCGCTGGCCAATCTGCAACTGGTCGACACTAATCCGGCCGTACGACTCGCGGCGGTGCGATTGCTTGGCGAAACCGGCGATCCACTGGCGCGCACGCGCCTCGAAGGTTTGGTCGAACCCGGCGTCGAAGCCGATGCCGGCGTACGCACGGCGGCCGAAACCAGCCTCGCCCAAGTCAAACGCAAACTGCTGGTCGGCGAGATCCTCGGCCAGGCGTTCAGCGGCATGTCGCTCGGTTCGATTCTGCTGTTGGCAGCGCTCGGTCTGGCAATCACGTTCGGCCTGCTCGGCGTGATCAACATGGCTCACGGCGAGATGCTGATGCTCGGTGCCTACTCGACGTACGTGGTGCAGTTGATGTTCCAGCGCTACGCACCGCAAGCGATTGAGTTTTATCCGTTGATTGCCTTGCCGGTGGCGTTCTTCGTCACAGCGGCGATCGGCATGGCGCTGGAGCGCACGGTGATTCGTCACCTCTACGGCCGCCCACTGGAAACCCTGCTCGCCACCTGGGGCATCAGCCTGATGCTGATTCAACTGGTGCGCCTGTTGTTCGGCGCGCAGAACGTTGAAGTGGCCAACCCGGCATGGCTGTCCGGCGGGATTCAGGTTTTGCCAAATCTGGTTCTGCCATACAACCGCATCGTGATCATCGCGTTCGCACTGTTCGTCGTTGTGCTGACCTGGCTGCTGCTGAACAAAACGCGTCTGGGCCTCAACGTCCGCGCCGTCACACAGAACCGCAACATGGCCGCCTGCTGTGGCGTGCCGACCGGTCGTGTCGACATGCTCGCCTTCGGCCTCGGCTCGGGCATTGCCGGTCTCGGCGGTGTGGCGCTGAGCCAGATCGGCAACGTCGGCCCGGACCTCGGTCAGAGCTACATCATCGACTCGTTCCTGGTGGTGGTGCTTGGCGGTGTTGGCCAGTTGGCCGGCAGCGTGCTCGCGGCGTTCGGCCTCGGTATCGCCAACAAGATTCTTGAACCGCAGATCGGTGCGGTGCTCGGCAAGATCCTGATCCTCGCGCTGATCATTCTGTTTATCCAGAAACGTCCGCAAGGCCTCTTCGCACTGAAAGGACGGGTGATCGACTGATGAACCAGCCTCTGCTTGTTACCGCGACACAAAAGGCCGGGCCGAAAGTCACGATTGCGGTCGGCGCAGTAATCCTCGCTCTGCTGATCGCCCTGCCGCTGCTGTCGTTGTTGTCGCCCGACAATGCGCTGCACATCTCGGCGTACACGCTGACGCTGGTCGGCAAAATCCTCTGTTACGCCATCGTCGCTTTGGCGCTGGATCTGGTCTGGGGTTACGCCGGTTTGCTGTCGCTGGGTCACGGCCTGTTCTTCGCCCTCGGTGGTTATGCGATGGGCATGTACCTGATGCGTCAGGCTGCCGGCGATGGTCTACCGGCGTTCATGACCTTCCTGTCATGGAGCGAACTGCCGTGGTACTGGACCGGCACCAGCAGCTTCGTCTGGGCGATGTGTCTGGTGGTGCTGGCACCGGGATTGCTGGCGCTGGTCTTCGGTTTCTTCGCCTTCCGTTCGCGAATCAAAGGCGTTTATTTCTCGATCATGACCCAGGCCTTGACCTTCGCCGGCATGCTCTTGTTTTTCCGCAACGAGACCGGGTTTGGCGGCAACAACGGCTTCACCAATTTCCGCACGATCCTCGGTTTCGGCATCACCGATCCGGGCACCCGCGCGGTGTTGTTTCTGGCCACAGTGTTGTTGCTGGTGGCGAGTCTGTTCATCGGCTGGCGCCTGGCGCAGAGCAAGTTCGGTCGTGTGCTGACGGCACTTCGTGATGCGGAAAACCGCTTGATGTTCTGCGGCTACGATCCGCGCGGTTTCAAGTTGTTCGTGTGGGTGTTGAGCGCGGTGTTGTGTGGTCTGGCCGGTGCGTTGTACGTGCCGCAAGTGGGCATCATCAACCCGAGCGAAATGTCGCCAACCAACTCGATTGAAGCGGCGGTCTGGGTGGCCCTTGGCGGTCGTGGCACCTTGATCGGCCCGCTGCTCGGTGCCGGTGTGGTCAACGGCATGAAGAGTTGGTTCACCGTGGCCTTCCCGGAATATTGGCTGTTCTTTCTCGGCGCGCTGTTCATCGTCGTCACGCTGTACTTGCCTAAAGGTGTGATCGGCCTGCTGAAGAAACGAGGTGAACAATGAGAGTCACAGCGAGCGCTGAATTCATGCTGGAACCGGCCTTCTTTCCCGTCGAACCGAACAAGGACGCCGGCACCAGCCGCGACTCCATCGGCCTTGGCCAGCGGGTCGGACCGGGGCTGGATACCCGTCACGGCACGATCCTCACCCTGGAAGACATCAGCGTCAGCTTCGATGGCTTTCGTGCGCTGAACAATCTCAACCTGTACATCGGCGTCGGCGAATTGCGCTGCATCATCGGCCCTAACGGCGCGGGTAAAACCACGCTGATGGACGTGATCACCGGCAAGACCCGGCCGAGTCACGGCAAGGCCTGGTTCGGTGAAACCCTGGATCTGACGCAGATGAGCGAAGTGCAGATTGCCCAGGCCGGCATCGGTCGCAAGTTTCAGAAGCCGACGGTGTTCGAAGCGCTGAGCGTGTTTGAAAACCTTGAACTGGCGCAGAAAACCGACAAGTCGGTGTGGGCCAGTTTGCGTGCGCGCTTGAGCGGCGAGCAAAAAGATCGAATCAGCGAAGTGCTGGAGACGATTCGCCTGACCACCTCGGTCAATCGTCAGGCCGGGCTGTTGTCCCACGGTCAGAAGCAGTTTCTCGAGATCGGCATGTTGCTGATGCAGGACCCGCAATTGCTCCTGCTCGATGAGCCGGTGGCGGGCATGACCGATGCGGAAACCGAGTTCACCGCTGAACTGTTCAAGAGCCTGGCGGGCAAGCATTCGTTGATGGTGGTGGAGCATGACATGGGCTTTGTCGGCTCGATTGCTGACCACGTCACCGTGTTGCATCAGGGCAGTGTTCTGGCGGAAGGCTCACTGGAACAAGTGCAGGAAAACGAGCGTGTGATCGAGGTCTACCTCGGCCGCTGAACTGCAAACAAAGTCACTGTGGGAGCGAGCTTGCTCGCGAAGACGGCAGCACATCCGACATCTCAGTGACAGGTCAACCGCATTCGCGAGCAAGCTCGCTCCCACAGGGATTTGGGTGAATTTTAAGGAATTTGAACATGCTGCAAGTCGACAAGCTGCACCAGTACTACGGCGGTAGCCACATCCTGCGTGGCCTTTCGTTCGACGTGAAAGTCGGCGAAGTCACCTGCCTGCTCGGCCGTAACGGTGTCGGCAAAACCACCCTGCTCAAATGCCTGATGGGCCTGCTGCCGGCCAAAGAAGGCGCAGTCAATTGGGAAGGCAAACCGATCACCACGTTCAAGCCACACCAGCGTGTTCACGCCGGGATTGCCTACGTGCCACAGGGCCGGGAAATCTTCGGCCGCCTGACCGTGGAAGAGAATCTGCTGATGGGTTTGTCGCGTTTTCCCGGCAGTGAAGCCAAGGAAGTCCCAGGTTTCATCTACGAATTGTTCCCGGTGCTGCTACAAATGAAGCAGCGTCGCGGCGGTGACCTCTCCGGTGGTCAGCAACAGCAGTTGGCGATTGGTCGCGCATTGGCCAGTCGTCCGCGTTTATTGATCCTCGACGAGCCTACCGAAGGCATTCAACCTTCGGTGATCAAGGAGATCGGCGCGGTAATCAAGAAACTCGCGGCGCGCGGTGATATGGCGATTTTGCTGGTCGAGCAGTTCTACGATTTCGCCGCGGAACTGGCCGATCAGTATCTGGTGATGTCCCGGGGCGAGATCGTCCAGCAGGGTCGCGGTGAAAATATGGAGGCCGAGGGTGTGCGCGGGCTGGTAACGATCTAGTACAACGAACTAATCTGTAGCTTCCTAACGATAATTACAAACCATGAATTCGACTGTTGCACCTGCCCTGTTTACCCCGAGCTGGCACGCCGAGCTGGAACTGGCTTACGCCCGTTTCGGCGACTGCACGCGTCCGGTCATGCGCCGGCACCTTGGCCCGCTGCGCGTGCAAAAACACCTGTACGCCGAGGGCCCCGAGGTCTGCCAGCACATCATCGTCCACCCGCCGGGCGGGATTGCCGGCGGTGATCGACTGGACATCAGCGCCCGCGTCGAACAGGACGCCTGGGCGCAGATCACCAGCCCCGGCGCGGCCAAATGGTATCGCGCCGGTGGGCCGGCTTATCAGAAGCTCGACTTGAAAGTGGCGGCCGGGGCGACGCTGGAATGGCTGCCGCAGGAGACCATCGTCTATAGCGCCGCGCAGGCTGAGCTGAGCAATTCGATTGAACTTGAGGGTGATGCACGGCTGTTTTACTGGGATGTGGTGGCGCTGGGTCGCCCGGCCAGTGGCGAGCGTTTCGACCGTGGGCATTTTCAGGCGCATCTGGATATTCGCCGTGATGGTCGATTGCTCTGGCATGAACGCCAGCGCATTGTCGGTGATGACGGTTTGCTTGATTCGCCGATTGGCCTGGATGGCAATCCGGTGTTTGCGACGTTGTTGGTCACCGGTGAAATTGATGCTGAATTGCTGGAGCGTTGTCGTTCGCTGGATAACCAGGTTCGCGGGGATTTGACGCAATTGCCGGGACTTTTGGTTGCCCGTTGTCTGGCCAGTGAAGCGTTGCTCGCACGGGCCTGGCTCATCGATTTATGGCGCTTGCTGCGTCCGGTGCTTCTGGATCGCGAGGCGGTGTCACCGAGAATATGGAACACCTGAAAGCAACCCTCACCCCCCGCCCTCTCCCGGAGGGAGAGGGAGCCTGACCGAGTCGCTTGAAATGAATTTAACTGACTGAACGAATACCGCTGACTGAACCGGCCATTGAAAACAACCGAGATCAGTCCCCTCTCCTTCGGGAGAGGGCTAGGGTGAGGGGCTGCTCCAACTGGCACCCCACACCGGCAAGAACCTCACAAATCTGCCCTGATGGAACCCCACAATGGACCTGACCCCACGCGAAAAAGACAAGCTGCTGATCTTCACCGCCGGCCTCGTCGCCGAGCGGCGTTTGGCGCGCGGCGTGAAACTCAATTACCCGGAAGCCATGGCCTACATCTCCGCCGCACTGCTCGAAGGCGCGCGTGACGGCCAGACCGTCGCCGAGCTGATGCACTTCGGCACTACCCTGCTCAGCCGCGAACAAGTGATGGAAGGCATCGCGGAAATGATCCCGGAAATCCAGGTCGAAGCGACGTTCCCCGACGGCACCAAACTGGTCACCGTTCACCAACCGATCGTCTGAGGCCGCGTCATGACTTACTCCATTCGCGATGCCGTTCACGCCGACCTGCCGGCGATCCGTGACATCTACAACGACGCCGTGTTCAACACCACGGCGATCTGGAATGAACAAGCCGTCGACCTCGGCAACCGCCAGGCGTGGTTCAGCGCGCGTCAGGCCCAGGCCTATCCGATTCTGGTGATCGTCGACGCCGACAACAGTGTGCTCGGCTACGCTTCCTTCGGTGACTGGCGGCCGTTCGACGGTTTCCGTCACACCGTCGAGCACTCGGTCTACGTGCGCAGCGATCAGCGCGGCAACGGCCTCGGCCCGCAACTGATGACTGTGCTGATCGAACGGGCGAAGACCTGCGACAAGCACGTGATGGTCGCCGCCATTGAAAGCGGCAACGCTGCCTCGATTCGCCTGCACGAGCGCGCCGGTTTCAGCATCACCGGGCAAATGCCGCAAGTCGGCACCAAGTTCGGCCGCTGGCTCGACCTGACCTTCATGCAACTGACCCTCAACCCTGGCGCGGAGCCGCCTGACGCCAACAAGGAGTGACACCGATGAACGCCGCCCAGCTGCGCCGCGTCAACGCGGAAAGTTTTGCGCATTACCGTCAGGGCCTGATCGACCTGCTGCTCGATGCCGTGGGTTACGGCGCCAGTGTCGGCTTTATGGCCGATCTCGATGCCGCGCAGGCGCGCGCTTATTTCGATGAGGTGCAGGACAACGTCAACAAGGGCAGCGTGCTGCTCTGGGTGGTGGTCAAGGACGAACAAGTGCTGGCCAGTGTGCAGCTCGGGTTGTGCCAGAAAGCCAACGGCCTCAATCGCGCCGAAGTGCAGAAGCTGCTGGTGCGCGAACACGCACGGCGTCGCGGTCTCGGTCAGCAATTGATGAGTGCGCTGGAACTCGAAGCGCCCAAACACAAGCGCGGCATGCTTTACCTCGACACCGAGGCCGGCTCGCCCGCCGAGGATTTCTACAAGGCGCTGGGTTACACCCGTGCGGGCCAGATTCCTGATTACGCCTGCGACCCGACCGGCACTTATCGGCCGACCGCCCTCTATTACAAGATTCTGCAAGGAGCCCAGTGATGATTCCTGGCGAATACCAGATCCAGCCCGGCGACATCGAACTCAACGTCGGCCGTCGCACCCTCAGCCTGAAAGTCGCCAACAGCGGCGACCGGCCGATTCAGGTCGGTTCGCACTATCACTTTTTCGAAACCAACGACGCGCTGACCTTTGATCGCGCGGCGAGCCGGGGCATGCGTCTGAATATTCCGGCGGGCACCGCCGTGCGCTTTGAGCCGGGGCAAAGCCGTGAGGTTGAGTTGGTGGATTACGCCGGAAAGCGGCGGGTATTCGGGTTTGCCGGACGAATCATGGGGGACCTCTGATATCTGCGTGCACCGCGGCCCCTCACCCCAGCCCTCTCCCGAGGGAGAGGGAGCCGATCACCGATAGCAGCCTCACCGCGTACAGTCCCCTCTCCCTCTGGGAGAGGGCTAGGGTGAGGGTCGATGGCTCACCACTATTTTCCTGAAGGACGCTGCATGAAAATCTCCAGACAAGCCTACGCCGACATGTTCGGCCCCACCGTCGGCGACAAGGTGCGCCTGGCCGACACCGAGCTGTGGATCGAAGTCGAAAAAGACTTCACCACCTACGGCGAAGAAGTGAAATTCGGTGGCGGCAAAGTGATCCGCGACGGCCAGGGCCAGAGCCAACTGCTGGCGGCCGAAGTCGTCGACACGCTGATCACCAACGCGCTGATCATCGACCATTGGGGCATCGTCAAAGCCGACGTCGGCCTCAAGGACGGTCGCATCGCCGCCATCGGCAAGGCCGGCAACCCCGACGTGCAGCCCAACGTGACCATCGCCATTGGTGCCGGCACCGAAGTGATCGCCGGTGAAGGCATGATCCTCACCGCTGGCGGCATCGACACGCACATCCATTTCATTTGCCCGCAGCAGATCGAAGAGGCGCTGATGAGCGGCGTCACCACCATGATCGGCGGCGGCACCGGCCCCGCCACCGGCACCAACGCCACCACCTGCACCTCCGGACCTTGGCACCTGGCACGCATGCTTCAGGCCGCCGATGCGTTCCCGATGAACATCGGCCTCACTGGCAAGGGCAACGCCAGCCTGCCGGAGCCGCTGATCGAGCAGGTCAAGGCCGGCGCCATCGGCCTCAAGCTGCACGAAGACTGGGGCACCACGCCAGCAAGCATCGATAACTGCCTGAGCGTCGCCGATCAGTTCGATGTGCAGGTGGCGATCCACACCGACACCCTCAACGAGTCCGGTTTCGTCGAAACCACCCTCGGCGCATTCAAAGGCCGCACCATTCACACCTATCACACCGAAGGTGCCGGTGGCGGTCACGCACCGGACATCATCAAGGCTTGCGGCTTCCCTAACGTGCTGCCGAGTTCGACCAACCCGACCCGGCCGTTCACCCGCAACACCATCGACGAACACCTCGACATGCTGATGGTCTGCCACCACCTCGACCCGAGCATCGCCGAAGACGTCGCGTTCGCCGAAAGCCGCATCCGCCGCGAAACGATTGCCGCCGAAGACATCCTTCACGACCTCGGCGCGTTCTCGATGATCAGCTCCGACAGCCAGGCCATGGGCCGCGTCGGCGAAGTCATCACACGCACCTGGCAGACCGCCGACAAGATGAAAAAGCAGCGCGGGCCACTGCCGCAGGACGGCGCAGGCAACGACAACTTTCGCGCCAAACGCTACATCGCCAAGTACACAATCAACCCGGCAATCACCCATGGCATCAGCCATGAAGTCGGTTCGGTGGAAGTGGGGAAATGGGCGGATCTGGTGCTGTGGCGCCCGGCATTTTTTGGCGTGAAACCGACGCTGATCCTCAAGGGCGGCGCGATTGCCGCAAGCCTGATGGGGGATGCCAACGCCTCGATTCCGACCCCGCAACCGGTGCACTACCGCCCGATGTTCGCCAGCTACGGTGGCTCCCTGCATGCCACCAGCCTGACCTTTATCAGTCAGGCGGCGCAGGAAGCCGGGCTGCCTGAGGCATTGGGGTTGAAGAAGAAAATCGGCGTGGTCAAAGGCTGCCGTGACGTGCAGAAAACCGATCTGATCCACAACGATTACTTGCCGGACATCGATGTCGATCCGCAAACCTATCAGGTCAAGGCGGATGGTGTGTTGCTGTGGTGTGAACCGGCGGAAACGTTGCCGATGGCGCAGCGCTATTTCCTGTTCTGACAAGCGTCGCCGTCTGAATACGGACGTTGAAATCCGTATTCAGCGGCGATGCCAGATCAATCAGGGAAATGCCCACGACATCTGTTGTTCGGTGTAGTTGTAATCCAGGCGCAGCTCAGTGCCTGCCGGGATGTCTTGCGAAGCGAACACGACGTTGAGGATGAAGTCCTTGGTCACCAATTGCTTGCCGACCCACTGTTGCGCCTCGATGTCGAAGGGCACCGTTACAACGTTATAGCCATCCGGTGCCTGGCGAACGGGCTTGCCCGTCGCGTCATACTCAAAGTTGGAGTTGATCCTGGAAATGATGTTGTCGCCCAGTATGGCCAACGGGTCGGGCAGCATTTGCCCCGGACCATATTGCAGACGCACCCCCGCCAGCATGCTGAATGTTTGTTCATGGGGCCCTACGAACCGTGCCGGGGTAATGACCCCGCCGTAGACCCCAACCGCCTCGCCCTTGGCGATACGCCTGTTGGCTACCACCATGGACTGTCCGATCAACGCTTTTTCACCGGGGACTTTTACATCGGCCGCGGTGAACAATCGCCATTGCAGTTTCTGCTCATAAAGCATCGCGACATCTTCATGGCCTTCGAACTTGATGTAGGGCTTGATCTGCTCAGAGGTATACAACTCGCCGTCTGCAAGACGCACTTTGGTCTCCAGCTTGCGAATGCGGATCGGCCGGCCGGCGGTGTCACGGAGCGGGTACTTGCCGTTGTTGGCGCGGTTGTAAGTGCCCATCTGATTACCGAGAAACGAATAGCGCGTTTCACTGCGCATCAGATTCAGCTCTTGCGCCGTGTAAGGCTTGATCGGCATGGACTCGGAGGCCAGATAAAACTGCTCCGACGCACCGTCGTCATTGCGCGGCAACTCCTCCAGCGCCAACTCGAACTCATCGTCACTTCTGCGCGGAGAACGACGGCTCTTGCGCGGCATGACAGCCTGCGGCGTGGAAGCGGAGAAGTCCTGCAATGGAAACCAGTGATTGCTCGCAGGATCAAATGCAAGCGCCGGCCCTGACGGTTGCAGTTCGCTCGCCAGACGGGCCCTGTGCAGACCGGTTTGCGCATCGACGGCAAGCAATACCGTGCCGCCATCCTGAATATCGGCGTATTGCCGGCCCTTGAAAGTGCGAAAGCCCTCGGCATCGGCGGCGGGTAACGCGCTCGACGCGGGGATCAGGTATTGCTGCAGCCCTGGGGCATCGGTAGTACTGGCACCGGTGGAAACGGACGTCGACTCATGCACATGCACTCTCGACGTTGCCGCAGCCACCGAAGACTCAGGCGCGCCACCCGCCGTTTCAGGCGTAGGACCGGGCGTTTTGCGCAGAAAGGGGTCTGGGGCGAGATGCGCTGTCCCGGTTCCTGAAGAATCCGCATCAGCGGATGTACGCGGGCTCGCGGGCACATCGACGCGGCCCGTTGCCGGCGTTGGCGGTTTGGGTTTGACTGGCATTTTTACGTTTCCTTGTGAGCGTTACGCTGCGCCCGCCGGCATGGCTGGCGCTGCGGTGACCGGCATCCATTGCCGATCCTTGCTCGAAACTATCAGAGAGATTCGCCGGTTAAAACCGGGGAAACACCTGCAAAAACATTAACCTTGCGCAAGCGGCTTCGCTTCATGAGCAAGGTCGATCCGGCCAAGCAAAACCGGCGGAAAACTACTCGACCACCAGGCGCCCCAGACGCTGGCGCAACATGCGGTTTTCAGCGCGCAATTCATGCACCTCTTCCAGCAGGTCCAGCGCCAGGGCGACGCCTTCCCACTCAAGCTCCAGATCGCGCCGCAGCTTGGCGGCGCGTTTGGCCAGAGCCAATTCGTAATCGGTGAAGCGCCATTCCCGGGGCTGCGCGCCCTGAGGTTCGAGGATGCCGTGCTCGACGATTTCGATCACGTAGACGTCCGACAAATCGGCCGCCTCACAGAATTCTGCCAGGTCCAGTTGAACGATCAGGGGGCTGCTCATGATGGGCTACTCCGTCGTCGAATTCAGAAGTTCTCTCGCGGATTGAAGGCGGCTTTCTTCGCCAGTTCCTGCCACAGCGCCTTGACCTCGTCGTCGGCCGCTTTCGGCATCACCGCTTTGAGTTGCACAAACAGATAACCGCGCTCGCCGGCCTTGTTTTTCAAGCCATGACCTTTGGCGCGCATGCGCTGGCCGTTCTGACTGCCGGCCGGCACCTTGAGATTGATCTTGCCGGTCAGCGTCGGCACCGCCACTTCCGCTCCCAGCGCCAGCTCCCACGGAGCCAGCGGCAAAGTGATGATGAGGTTTTCGCCTTCGACATCGAATTTCGGGTGCGGCGCAAAACGAATGGTCAGGTACAGGTCGCCATTCGCCCCGCCACCGACGCCCGGTGCGCCCTGGCCTTTGAGGCGGATGCGCTCGCCGTCGGTCACGCCCGCCGGGATCTTCACGTTCAGGCTCTTGCTGGTATTGCTGACGTGCTGGCCGTTGGCGTTGTATTGCGGCACCTGGAAGGTGACTTTCTTCGACTCGTTCGACAGCGTCTCCTCGAGGAAGATCGGCAGTTCCATTTCCACGTCTTGCCCTCGGCGCCCAGCACTGCGTTGTTGCCGACCTTCACCGCCACCGAAACCGGGGCCGCGATTGCCGAAGATCGAACTGAAGAAGTCCGAAAAGTCACCGGTGTCGCCACCGCCGCCGCCAAAGCCGCCACGGCTCTGCCAGCCCGGTGGCCCCTGGAACGGTTGACCGTGCTGGCCGTAGCGGCGCAGTTCGTCGTATTCGGCGCGTTTGTCGGCGCTTTTCAGCGCTTCATAGGCTTCCGAGGCATCTTTGAATTTGGCCTCGGCGTCCTTTTCCTTGCTGACATCGGGGTGGTATTTACGCGCCAGCTTGCGATAGGCAGCCTTGATTGCCTTGTCGTCTGCTGTCGGCTCCACGCCGAGTATCTTGTAATAGTCTTTGAAGTCCATTGAAGGAATCACCATCCGTTATCGATTTCGCGCCGATGCCAGCATGCGCCGATTCGCGCGTGCCAGGTTGACCGATCTCAAGGTTGTGACCGGGTGGCGCAGCAGAAGTTTATCGGCAGTGGACGGCGGTTCTTGCGACCGCCGGTGGTTCTGCCGGCCCATGCCAGCAAGTTTGGGGCAAAGCTGCGATTTTCAACCAGTTTAGTCGTGAAATAGCAGATGACCGGCCTTCGAATCTGGCGCGCACTGACATACACTGCGCGGCCGTTTTTTTGACCGGAACCGAAAGACATGAAAGACGCCTCTCCAGCCCGTGCCTGCGGCATCGACTTCGGCACGTCCAACTCCACCGTCGGCTGGCTGCGCCCCGGCATGGAAACAATGATCGCGCTGGAAGACGACAAGATCACCCTGCCGTCGGTGGTCTTCTTCAACATCGAGGAACGCCGCCCGGTGTACGGTCGTCTGGCGCTGCACGAGTACCTGGAAGGCTACGAAGGCCGGCTGATGCGCTCGCTGAAAAGCCTGCTCGGTTCCAAGCTGATCAAGCACGACACCAGCGTGCTCGGTACGGCGATGCCGTTCAAGGACTTGCTCGGCCTGTTTATCGGCCAATTGAAGAGCCGTGCGGAAACCGCCGCCGGTCGGGAATTCGAGCAAGTGGTGCTCGGTCGTCCGGTGTTCTTCGTCGATGACGATCCGCTGGCTGACCAGGAAGCCGAAGACACCCTGGTCGACGTAGCCAAGAAGATCGGTTTCAAGGAAGTCTCCTTTCAATACGAACCGATTGCGGCGGCCTTCGACTACGAGTCGACCATCGAGAAAGAAGAGCTGGTACTGATCGTCGACATCGGCGGTGGTACCTCCGACTTCTCGCTGGTGCGTCTGTCGCCTGAGCGCCGCGGCTTCGACAACCGTCACGATGACATCCTCGCCACCGGCGGCGTGCACATCGGCGGGACCGACTTCGACAAACAATTGAGCCTGCAAGGCCTGATGCCGCTGTTCGGCTATGGCAGCCGCATGAAAAGCGGCGCCTACATGCCGACCAGCCACCACATGAACCTGGCGACCTGGCACACCATCAACTCGGTTTACTCGCAGAAATCCAGCCTGGCGCTGGGCAGCATGCGCTACGACATCGAAGACACTGGCGGCATCGATCGCCTGTTCAAGTTGATCGAACAGCGCGCCGGCCACTGGTTGGCGATGGAGGTTGAAGAAACCAAGATTCAATTGACCCACACCGACAGCCGCCATGTGCCGCTGGACCGGATCGAAGCCGGGCTGAGCGTGGAACTGACCCGTGCGCTGTTCGAATCGGCGATTGATGCGCTGCTGGAGCGGGTGCGTGGCAGTGTTACCCAGCTGTTGAACGATGCCGGTGTGGCAGTGAATCAGGTCGATACGGTGTTCTTCACCGGCGGTTCGAGCGGGATTCCGGCGCTGCGCAACAGCGTCTCGGCGATGCTGCCGAATGCGCGACATGTTGAAGGCAACATCTTCGGCAGCATTGGTAGCGGCTTGGCGATTGAAGCCATGAAACGCTATGGCGTTTAACGGCAGCTGCAAGCTTTAAGCTGCAAGCGGTAAGTAAGAGCAAAAGCAAGAGCCACTGCGCTCTCGCTTCTGCTTTTACTTGTAGCTTGAAGCTTGAAGCTTGCAACTCGAAGCTGCTGTTAAACCATCCCGCCCAGCTTCAACTCACTCTTCAGATACGCGTAATAAATCGGCCCCGCCACCACCCCCGGCAGGCCGAACGCGGCCTCGAACACCAGCATCGCCAGCAGCAACTCCCACGACTTGGCACTGATCTGACCGCCGACAATGCGTGCGTTGAGGAAGTACTCGAGCTTGTGGATAAAAATCAGATAACCCAGCGCCGCCAATGCCACCCAGATCGACAGCGACAGACCGACGATGGTGATCAGCGTGTTCGACATCAGATTGCCGATCACCGGCAACAGGCCGAGCAGGAAGGTCAGCACGATCAGGGTTTTGGTCAGCGGCAGTTTGATGCCGAACATCGGCAGGATCACCGCGAGGAAGATCCCCGTGAAGAAAGTGTTGAGCAGGGAAATCTTGATCTGCGCGAAGACGATGTTGCGGAACGCCTGCACCAACAGGTGCAAACGGTCGAACAGCGCCGCGGCCAGCGGTTTGCGTTTGGTAACGTCGGGGATGCGCTGCAAGGCGATGATCGCGCCGAGGACCATGCCGATCAGCAGCGTCACGAACATGTGCGCCGCGTCCTTGCCGACCAGTTGCAGGTCCGACAGGTGCTTGCTCATCCACTCGCCGATCGCCACGCGAAACTCCGCAGCACTGGCCGGTAGATAGGCGTCGATGAACGGTGGCAATTGCCCCCGTGCGCGATCAACCACGCCCATGAATTTGTCGAGTGACGCGCCGGGATTTTCTGCTTCGTGCAGGAGAAAACTGATCGCGCCGGCGAAGATCAGCGCCAGCACACTTACCACCAGGGTGCCGAGCAAAGCCACCGCCAGCCAACGCGCGCGGCGGCCTTCGATCAGCCGTTGCAGTTGCGGAGTGAGCATGTTGACCAGCTCATAGACCAACAGCCCGGCCAACAGACTGGGCAACAAGCGCAGCGGCAGCACCAGCAGCAAACCGCCGAAAATGATGATGCAACTGACCCAGAACACTACATGACGCTCAGAAAACGTTGGCATACAGCCTCAAAACGAACGGCGTAAAAGGATTGGCAGTCTGCCAGCGTTCCCGGGGGAGCACTAGGTATATGCGGTGTTTCGGGTTTTGCTGCACGGCTTGAGATCCAGCCCTCACCCTAGCCCTCTCCCGGAGGGAGAGGGGACCGATCAAGGAATGGCGAAGAAATCCGGTGACCTGCCAGTGCTGTATTGAATTCAGAATCGGCCGGATAGTTCAGGTCGATGGATATCTGAAAACACCGCGGTCAGTCCCCTCTCCCTCTCGGAGAGGGTTAGGGTGAGGGCAAATCTCAAGCGAACGCCTAAACCAGTCACCCCACAGAACCAGGTTATTTTTTCTTCAGGCAATCACTCATGAAGGTCTTGCGCGCATCGCCGGTCAGGGCTTTGGTGGCGGCATCGGCGTTGCAGGTCTTCATTTTCTGCTGCTGCGGGGTCAGGGCCTTGGCATCGTTGGCCGCTGGCGCTGCCTTGAGGCAGGTGCTCATGAAGGTTTTGCGCTCATCGCCTTTCAGACTCTTGGCGGTCGCATCGGCATTGCAGGTGGTCATCTTGTTCTGTTGCGCCGTGGCGGCGAAACCCTGGGAACACAGGAGCAAACCAATCATCAACAACGGCACACGCAACATCTTCATGGAGTTTTCTCCTTGGCGCCGCACCGAGGGGGGCGGCCTCTGCTGGAGTGTAGCCAAATCCTGTTACACCTTCCTCCCTTCCAGATGGCTGCGGCGATACTGCTCCGGCGTACACCCCGCCTGCCGGGCGAACATGGCGATGAATGCCGAGCCGCTGCTGTAACCGAGATCGAAGGCGATTTCCTGCACGCTGCGCGATGTTTCCAGCGCCTCGATCGCGGCGAGATAGCGCAAGCGCTGACGCCACTCGCCAAAACTCATCCCCAGCTCCCGAACGAATTGCCGGGCCAGCGTACGTTCGCTGACGTGCACCTGCAGCGCCCAATGCGCCAACGGCTGATTGTTGCCCGGCTCGGCCTGCAAGGTTTCGAGGATCGCCAGCAACCCCGGACTGCTCGCGTACGGCAGATAACATTCGTGCACTGGCGCCTGTTGCAGTTGATCGACCAACACTTGCGCCAGACGCTGGTCGGCATCGAGTTCGGGAATCTTCACGTCACGGGCGGCGAAGTCTTTGAGAATCGCCTTGAGAATATCGCTGATCGCCAGAGTACAGGCGCGTGTCGGCAGTTCGGCGCAGACCTTCGGGTCGAGGCACACCGCGCGATAGTTGACCGGTTGATGGCTGTAGAAACTGTGCTCGATCTGCGGCGGCACCCACACCGCGTATTGCGGCGGCGACATGAAGCGACTGCCATCGACGTCCATGTGCAACACGCCGTGTGCGGCATACTCCAGCGTGCCCCACGGATGGCGGTGCGGCGCGGCGTATTCATGGGCGTTGAAATCGGCGTAGCGGAAGTACACCGCCGACGGCAGTTCGCTGAAATCCAGCAGATCGATGTGTTTACTGTTCATGCTGTCCGGTTTCAGAGGCAGGTTGTCCGGTTCGAAGTATAGGCTTGCATCCAGACAACGGATAATTGCCTTTCATCAACGTACTGGTTTCAACTCATGCAATACGCGTTTCCGCTGCTGGCGATTTTTATCTGGGCCGGCAATACCGTGATCAACAAACTCGCGGTCGGGGCGATTTTCCCCGCCGAGATCGGTTTCTACCGCTGGCTGCTGGCCGGCTTGCTGTTCACCCCGTTCATGCTCAAAGCGGTGATCGCGCACTGGCCGCAGATCCGTCCGAACCTGGGCAAGATTTTCGTCCTCGGCGTACTTGGCATGGCGGTGTATCAAAGCCTCGCCTATTTCGCTGCGACTCTGACTACCGCGACCAACATGGGCATCATCCTGTCGCTGATGCCATTGATGTCGCTGGCCATGGCGATCATCAGCCTTGGGCAGCGCCTGACGGCGGGAGCACTGGTCGGTGCAGTATTGTCATTTGCTGGCGTGCTGGTGGTGGTGTCGTCGGGCAGCCTCGGCGCACTGCTGCAACACGGCGTGAACATGGGTGATGCGATGATGCTGATCGCGACCCTGGCCTATGCGATCTACAGCACGCTGCTGAAAAAATGGCAGCTGCGCCTGCCGCCGCTGGTGTTGTTGTATTTGCAGGTGCTGGTGGCGATTGTCGTGTTGTTTCCGTTGTATGCCGCTTCGCCGAAGACCGGTTTGACTCTGCAGAACATTCCGCTGGTGCTGTATGCGTGCCTGTTGGCATCGATGCTCGCGCCGCTGGCGTGGATGCAGGCAGTGCAGCGTCTGGGGCCGAGCCGCACGACGTTGTTCTTTAACTTGCTGCCGTTGATTACCGCGCTGATCGCGGCGGTGGTGTTGAAGGAGCAGTTGGCGATGTATCACTTGGTGGGTGGGTTGTTGACGTTGGCCGGGGTGATTCTTTCCGAGCGTTGGACAACCGTGTTAGGCCGCCGGATCAGCGTTGCCTGATAGAAAAGATCGCAGCCTGCGGCAGCTCCTACATGAGTTCGGGGCGTTCACAAAATTTGTGTTCGACACCGAACCTGTAGATACTCTGTTCACGGTCAAGCTTTTGCGAGATCTTTTGCGCTAAAAAGCTTGGCCGTATTGAAATCTTCGCCGGCTCGCATGCAGGCCCACAAGCCTGTCAGGTATTTGCGCATGACGGCGACGATAGCCTGCATCTTTCTCTTCCCTCGCCCGATCAACGCTTCGTAAAAGGCTTTCACGTTGCTGTCGCAACGTATGGCAGTCAGCGCTGGCATGTACATCGCTGAACGTAGGTAGGCGTTTCCGCCCTTACTTATCCGCCCAGGTTTATCGATGCTGGTACCTGATTGCGTAAGCCGCACATCGAGTCCTGCATGTCGGCTGACCTGCGCGGACTTAAGTGTCACTGGCAAGGTCGTCAATTCAGCCAGTGCCGCAAATACTGAAATTTCGCCCATGCCCGGCGCTGCGATCATGTGCCCAAACTGGGCGCTTAGCGTCGGGCAGTTGTCGATCAGCGCCCGACCTGCGAGCCTGAAACGCTCGATTCGCTTGTCAAAAGCTTCAATGGCTTCTTCTTCGTCTTCAATCAGCATTTTCACGGTTGTTTGAGTAGCTTTCAGCGCATGCAGCTCGTTCTTGGCTCGGGTGCGATGACACGTCAAACGATTGATATGCCTTCCGATAGCCCGCAGTTCCAACTGTATGGTCGTGGGCGGCGTCCACAATTTTGGGCTCATGCGTTCGCCGTATTCGGCTAGCAACTGGGCATCGATCGCATCGGTTTTGCTGTTTTTCAGCATCAGCTTGGCAAAGTTATGAAAGCTCTTCGGGTTGATAACCGAAACGGGCAAACCCGCCGCGGTGAGCTCCATGGCCAAATCCAGGTAATAGATGCCGGTGGCCTCCATCACTACGGATAAAGGCTTGAGCTCGAGCAACCTGTTGACCGCTGCTTTGCGCCCGGCGGGTGTTTGGTCGATGTTGCAGGCCCCTGCAAAACGGCCGTCGTTGCGCCAGCCCATGGCGGTCGTGCGAGACCCCACATCCAAACCGACATGCATGCTCATGCTTTCAACTCCGAGTGAACTGGGTTAGAAATGCATCCTGGTTCCCCTGACCTCGAACTTCATGCCACTGCAACCTTGTAATGCGAAGTCCGACTTGTCGGCTTCTCGATACTCTTCGTGGTGGGCAATGAGGCGGGGGGACCTCTCTACAGACAAGGTCAGGAGCAAGTCCTGCCTTTAGGAGCGATCGGTCTCCCCCAGAAACACATCTTCGTATGTCCGCACCAGCGAGCTTAGATCTCAATTGACTGGTGTGAGGGCAACATACAAGGAGCTGCCGCAGGCTGCGATCTTTTGATCCTAAACGCCTGCAGCCTCAAGCCGCGCCGCATGCTCGACAAACAGCCGCACCGGATCCGCTCCTTTACCGACCAGCCCCAGCGACTGATTGACGATGTCGAAGTGATCCAGCGGATAGTCATCGCCAATCACCGTGCCCAGATGCGAGCTATACCGCCCGACCATCCCATCGCACTGCCCCGGCTCACGGACAAAGGTTTTCGCAAACAAGCGACAGCTGCGATTGGTACCGTCAAACAGATTACCGCCACGATCGGTCTTGCCCGGCTGCAACGTCCCCGACCACGAGTAATAACGCACGCCGTTAACCTCTTCCGGCCCATGCCCGCCCCACGTTTCAGGCAGGCCCTGCGGATAACGTTGATTGAACAGCGCCACGCCCTCAGTGGTCAGCGATTGGTGCGAGGCGTGGATATCCACCGGCAATTTCGGCCCGCGATAACCGGTTTCCAGTAGCGCCATCAGCCAGCCGACAAACCGTAGCAACGCCTCAAGCAGTCGGCCCTTGGCGCTGTCGGCCGGATAATTTTTTTCCAGATAATCCGCCAGTTCCGAACCATGATTCGGCCCGGCCACCGATGTCACCGAGGCCACCAGATCCGGCCGTTTCGCCGCGGCATACCGTGCCGTCAGCGAGCCCTGACTGTGGCCGAACAGGTTGACCTTTTGCGCCCCTGTCTCACGCAAGATCTCATCGATCCGCGCGAGCAACTGCTCGCCACGCACCTCAGTCGAATGCAGCGGCGACACCTGCACCGCAATCACCGTCGCACCACCACGGCGCAATGCCTTGATGATGCCGTACCAGTACGGATAGAGCACCAGCCGGATAAACCCGAGCATTCCGGGCACCAGCACCAATGGATAACGCGTCGACATGGGCAAACATCCTTGTGGTCGGTGAGTGGATGCAAGGCGTGCAAAACGCCCGCCAAGCATCCTCCCTGATGATGACAACTCAACCACCAGCCTACTTCAGGCCCACCACTCCCGCCACAATAAGCCCGACTGACAGCAGTTTGACCAGGGTCAGGCTCTCGCCGAGCAACGCAAACCCGAGGAACACCGTGCCCAGTGAGCCAATCGCCGTCCAGATCGGATAGGCGATGCTGACCGGCAACTCGCGCATCGCCAACGTGAGGAAGTAGATCCCGCCAACCGCCGCAACCACCGTAATAAACGAAGGCCAGAGCCGGGTGAAGCCTTCGGCGTACTTCATGCCCATAGCGAAGGTCACTTCAAACCCGGCGGCGATCAGCAGGAACAGCCAGGCCACCTAGAACTCCCGGGCAAGGTTGAGCAAACGCTGCTCCGCCTCGGCCACCGATACCGCGAAGGTGCGCTCGGCGGACTCTTCGCCCTCGGCCGCAACCACGCTGACGTCGTTGATGCCTACGAACCCCAGCGCCGTGCGCAGCCATGGATCGGCGTGATTCAAGGCCTCCAGCTCACCACCCGGACCAAAACCGAAACCGCCGCGACTGGTGACGATCAAGGCTTTCTTGCCCTGCAACAAAGGCGTGTACTGGGCGACACCGTTGTCCAGCGTGTGATCGAAGGTCAGACCCAGGCGCACGATCTGATCTACCCAGGCCTTGAGGCCGCTGGGTACGCTGAAGTTGTACATCGGCGTGGAAATCAGCAGCAGGTCGTGGTCGAACAACTCGCCGACCAGTTGATCGCTCAGGGCCAGATCGGCCTGCATCGACAGTGGCCGTGCATCAGGCTAGGGATAAAACGCGGCAGCGACAAAGGCTGCGTTTACCGCCGGAATCATGGCCCGCCCGACCTCGCGGCGGGTCACTTGCGCCTGTGGATGACGCACCTGCCAGGCACTGAGAAAGCTTTCCGCCAGCCGCCGCGAGTGCGAACGGTCGCCACGGGGGCTGGCATGGACCGCAAGAATTTTGCTCATCTGAAACTCCTTGAGACTAGACTTTGGTTGCTGTGTCGTCGCAGATTGCAGGCGACACGCCTAAGCCTCAAATGAGCAAAAGTCAGTCTGGATGAATTGATTTCATCCATGGAGATATCAATGTTTGCCTCGCTGCCACTCACCGCCCTGCGCGCCTTTGAATCGGCATCACGGTTGCTGAGTTTCAAGGCTGCCGCCGAAGAACTGTCGGTCACGCCGACAGCGATTTCGCACCAGATTCGTTCGCTGGAAGACTGGCTCGGCGTCGCGCTGTTCGAGCGCCTGCCGCGTCAGGTGCGTCTGACCGAGGGCGGCGAGCGCCTATTTCGCAGCTTGCATGGCGCGCTGCTGGAGGTGGCGCAAAGCGTCGATACCCTGCGCCCGCAGCGCAACGCCAGCACACTGACGCTCTCGACGACCGCGGCATTTGCGGCGCTGTGGCTGGTGCCGCGCCTCGGGCGGTTTTATGCGCAGCATCCGAACATCAACGTGCGCCTCGATACCCATTGCGAGGTCATCGATCTGCATCAGGACGCCAGTGTCGATCTGGTTCTGCGTTATAGCCTCGACGAATACCCGAACCTCTATGGTCTGTGCCTGTTCGATGAATCATTCGGCGTATACGGCTCGCCCGAGCAAGTAGCGCTGGCCGCGCGGCGCACACCGACGTTGATCAGCGTGCGCTGGCACAACTCCAAGCTTTACGCCCATGGCTGGGAAGCGTGGTGCACGAAGGCTGGCGAAAACTGGTTGAACCAGCAGCCAGCCATCCGCGAATACGATGAAGAGCACTACGCCCTGCAAGCGGCGATCGCCGGGCAAGGGCTGGTACTGGCGAGCAATATTCTGGTGTCGGAGAGCGTTGCCAGTGGCTTGCTGGTGCCGTTCATGGGTCAGGTTCAAGTTGATGGCGCCGGGTACAGCGCGTTGTGTGTACCGGGGCGCGAGCGGCATCCGCCGGTGCGGGCGTTTTTTGCCTGGTTGCGCGAGGAAGCAGTTTTGTCCGGGCTGGCGCCAAGATCGCAGCCTTCGGCAGCTCCTACAGGGGTTGCGTAAACCAATAAAACTTTTTGCAATGCTCATGACTCACAGCTTAGGAAGCGACCGCGTCCGCAGAACGTGGCGCCCATCGGATTAGCCTCCAGGAGATCGAAATGAGCGACGACCTGCATCTGTCAGATGTTCAAACCTTGCGCGACCGTGCGCGCCAACATGTCGAGAACGGCGCCGTCACCGAGGGCTACAGCGCCGACCGTGAAGAGGTGCTGCGCTTGCTTAATGAATCGCTGGCCACTGAACTGGTCTGCGTGCTGCGCTACAAGCGCCACTACTTCATGGCCAATGGCGTGAAAGCCCATGTGGCCGCCGAAGAGTTTCTCGAACATGCGAATCAGGAAGCCGAGCACGCCGACCGTCTGGCCGAGCGCATCGTGCAGTTGGGCGGCGAGCCGGAGTTCAACCCCGACATGCTGTCGAAAATGTCCCACGCGCAATACGTGGCCGGGGAAACCCTGAAAGAAATGGTTTACGAGGACCTGGTGGCCGAGCGCATCGCCATCGACAGCTACCGCGAAATCATCCAGTACATCGGCGAGAAAGACCCGACAACCCGACGGATCTTCGAAGATATTCTGGCGCAGGAAGAAGAGCATGCCGATGACATGGCTGACATCCTGAAAGACCTCTAACCCCTATCGCGAGCAGGCTCACTCCTACATTTGGAATGCGTTCCCATGTAGGAGTGAGCCTGCTCGCGATGGCGTCTTTATTAACGCTGAAGATTACTTGGTAGGTTTGACGGTAACCGGCGCCTTGCCCGCCTTCATCTGCTCCAGCAACGGCGCACACTGGTTCGGCTCACCGCCACTCGGCGCCACCAGCGCCAAGAGCCCCGCCGCCGGCGCTGCAATCACACCTAGAGCAACCATCCCCGCCCCGCGCAGCAGCAGCGGCACAGCCTTCACGCCGGCATCCGGTTTGATGAACTTGCCCCGCACATATAGCGGCGAACGCAGAGAAATCAACCGCCAGCCCTTGGATTCCGGCGTCACCGTCAGATCCAACTGCTCGGTGGCCATGTTCGCGGTGCCGTCGATGTAGATGATCGCGTTCTCGGTATCGAAGACAAACAACTGCGTTGTAGCCAGACCGCTCTTGATGTCGAAGTCCGCGGCCGCGCAGTTGATCTTCACTTCCTTGTCGCCGAAGATCTTGCCGACCACATAGTTACCGACGTTGAGCCCGGCCAGCTCCATCAGTTCACGGCTGATCGCGCCGTCGTTGATCAACATCTTCAATTTGCCGTTGGCCCCGCCCAGCAACTTGGCCACCGAGTTGCCGCGCCCCGTGATATCAGCGTCGCCATTGAGCTCACCGAAACTGGTCTTCATCGGTTCAAAGGTCGGGAACAATTCCTTGAGCTTGAAGCGGCGCGCCGTCAGTTTCGCCCGGCCTTCCAACGGCTCGGTGCGACCATTGAGGCGGATTTGCGCATCAAGATTGCCGCCTGCTACACCAAAGCGCAGCGGCTCCAGGCTCAGCTCGCCGTCGTTGAGTTTCAGGTGGGTATAAAGATCGTTGAACGGCAGTTTCTCGCTGTGGACGATGCGCTTGCCGGTGAACTCGACGTCAGCGTCCATCGCGCGCCAGCGATCAGTCTTGAACTCTTCGACCGGCAGCACTTTATCCGCCGGTTGTTTGCTCTCGCCGCCGCGAGCCTTTTGCTTGTCATTGGAGTCGGCGCCGATCAGTGGCGCGAGGTCGGCGAACAGCAGTTGATTGGAGAGCAACGCGCCGCTGAGCTTTGGCCGTGGCTGGCTGGCGACGTAGGTCAGGTCGCCATGAATGTCACTGCTGCCGATCTTGCCGTTGAACTGCTCATAAGTGAATTTCGCCCCGGCCTCATCGTGCAGCTTGGCAATCAAATGGCCGTCGGTGGCGTACGGCGGTGTGTCCGGCAGGGTCACGCCGGTCAGCGGATAAAGATTGCCGAGGCTGGCGCCGGCCAGTTTCAGCCGCAGATCGAGGGCGCCGAGATTCAGCGGATCAGTCAGCGTGCCGGCCAGTTCGATGCTGGTGTCGCCGATCTTCGCCTGGGCCTGCAACGGGAACGGCTTGCTCGCGTCCTGCAAGGCGAGCAACCCGCCGATCTTGCCTTGGCCTGTGAGGTTCTGGCCGTGGTATTGGCCTTTGACCTTCAAGGCAAACGCATAATCCTGCGGTGAGCCGCCCTTGTCCTGCGCGGTTTTCGCCGCTTTGGCACCGACGATATCGCTATAGGGAATCGGCTTGCCCAGCGGATCGATCAGCACATCGAGATTGGTCTTAAGGGTCTGGTCGTCAAGGGTAACGTGGCCCTTGTCGAAACCGATGGCGCCGATGTCGACCACCCAATTCGACGGCTCAGCGTTCGGATCCTTCGGATCGAACTTGAACGTCCAGTTAGCGCGGCCGTCGGCCAGACGCTGCAACTCGGCGTTCGGTTCGGTCAGGTCAATGCGCGGAATCACCACGCGTTGCGCCAGCAATGCCAGCGGCGAGATACGCAGCTCAACGCGTTTGAGCGTGACCATCTGCGGCTTCTTCGACCAGTCCGGGTTACCCAGGCTCAAATCCTCGGCAACCACGTGCGGCCATGGCACCCAGGCGCGCCAGCCGCCCTCGTCCGGCTCGCGCTGCCAGATCACCGCGAGGTTGCCATTGATGGCAAACGGTCGGTGCAGTTCTTCCGAGACTTTGGCGTTGAGCGGCGGTTTGATCCGGTTCCAGTCGAAGAACACGATGATCAACACCAGCACGGCCAGTAGCAGCACGAGGATGGCGAAAGTCCAGCTGAAGATTTTTCCAGTGCGCGTCATGCACAAAGCTCCTGATCACGACCGCACGCAAAGACTGCGGCGCACGGCTGAAACGGCGGGCCAAAGCGGCCCTCATGAAATCTACGACTGGCAAACCAGCCGCAGGTTTAATCGAAAGATCGATTAAGGCGCAAAAAGTCGCGCGAATTCTGACCGATCAGTCGAACAGTGTTACCGCGTCCCGCACTTTTGCGAGGCGCGAGTGAGTCGGAAATACCCACCCCGGTGCAAAACCGTCGCCCGCAAAGCCGCGATCTAGAGCCTTCCGGCAGAACAATCAATTCTGTTGATTATTACCATTGCGTTTATGAACTTTTATATCGACTTATCGAGAGTAGCATTGCCCTCGTACCCACTTTATCGCCCTCCCAAGGAGCAACCCATCATGAAACGCCAATTACTGCTCAGCCTTACCCTGTCGATGCTAGCCAGCACTGCTTTCGCCCTGCCCGCTGCCGACCAAGCTACTCCGCAAGTGAAATCCAGCCACTCAGTGTTCAGCCAAACCGTAGCCGCTGATGGTGGTGACCGCACTCCACAAGGTCAGACCCTGGCTGAAGGCGGCCGTGATCGTCTGGAAGAGAAAGGTCTGGTTCAGGACGGCTACGACAAGACTCCACAAGGTCAGACTCTGGCTTCCGACGGTAGCGATCGCACTCCACAAGGCCAGACCTTGGCATCTGACGGCACCGAACGCACTCCACAAGGCCAGACCCTGGCGTCCGATGGTAGCGACCGTACCCCACAAGGCCAAACCCTGGCTTCTGATGGCAGCGACCGCACTCCACAAGGTCAAACCCTTGCCGAAGGTGGTGGTGACCGTGTGATCGAACGCAACAGCAAATTGAGCTAAGCCCATGGCGGCCTCGAAAAAAAGCCCAATCCCCGGATTGGGCTTTTGACTTTTCCGGACCGATAAAATCCTTCGCTGCATGCCCTCCCGTTCGACGCCGACAAAGCCGATTTGCTAGAGTGCGGCGCTTGTCCTGCCAAAGAACACACTCTGCGATGCTGCCCCGCGCCGAACAGAAACAACAGACCCGCAACGCCTTGATGGACGCTGCCCGCCACCTCATGGAAAGCGGCCGAGGATTCGGCAGCCTGAGCCTGCGCGAAGTGACGAAAACTGCCGGGATCGTGCCCACCGGTTTCTACCGGCATTTCGCCGATATGGACGAACTGGGCCTGGTGCTGGTCAGCGAAGTCGGCCAGACCTTCCGCGAAACCATCCGCTTGGTACGGCACAACGAATTCGTCATGGGCGGCATTATTGATGCCTCGGTGCGGATCTTCCTCGACGTGGTCAGCGCCAATCGCTCGCAATTCCTGTTTCTCGCCCGTGAGCAATATGGCGGCTCGCTGCCGGTGCGTCAGGCGATCGGCCGGTTGCGCGAGAACATCAGTTCCGACCTGGCGGCTGACCTGACGATGATGCCCAAGCTTCAGCATCTGGACGCCGAGGGCCTGAGCGTAATGGCAGATCTGATCGTCAAATCGGTGTTTGCCACCCTCCCCGACATCATCGACCCGCCCGCCGAAGCCCTGCCGGAGCATCTCACGCCACAGGCGAAGATCACCCAGCAACTGCGCTTTATCTTTATTGGCCTCAAGCACTGGCAGGGCCTAGGCAGTACCGAGTAACAACCTCTTCCTTACTGATACATCCGGTCCCCTGTAGGAGTGAGCCTGCTCGCGATAGCGGTTTATCAGCTACATATTTGCTGACTGACACACCGCTATCGCGAGCAGGCTCACTCCTACAAAGGTGCGCCGTCACGGCCTCTATTTGGTGCATAAAAAAATCTTCACGCACCAAAACATTCCATATTCCCGCAACATCTTGAAACATCCACTACGCTCCGACAGGGATTTCCTACATCTCGTCCGATTGGCAAGGCCCTTGCTCTAGCCAGAGTATTGTCCATAGCTGGAAGCTTTCCGATGCTGGTGATTCACCGCAGAATCGACCCTCAACCCGTCTGGGCCGCCGAGTTGCACCTGACCTTCGAAGCGCGGAGCAAAAGCCGTTTGCGCTGTTTCAGTGCCGAGAGCGAAGACGTCGGGCTGTTTTTGGAGCGCGGTCAGCCGCCGCTGTATGACGGTGAATGCCTGCAGGCCGAAGACGGCCGCATCGTCCGCGTCTGCGCGCGCCCCGAGCAATTGCTGCACGTCACCTGCGCCAACGCCTTTGAACTGACCCGCGCCGCTTATCACCTGGGTAATCGTCACGTCGCCTTGCAAGTCGGCGATGGCTGGCTGCGTCTGCTCGACGATTACGTCCTCAAAGCGATGCTCGAACAGCTTGGCGCACAGGTGGAAGCCATTGAAGCGCCGTTCCAGCCGGAACACGGCGCCTACGGCGGCGGCCATCACCATTCACGCCACGGCGACGAAGACTTCAACTACGCGCCAAAACTCCATCAGTTCGGCGTCCGCCTGTGAATCCGGCCTGGGCGCTGCTGCGCCTGGCCAGTCCGCAATTGCCGATTGGTGGCTACAGCTATTCGCAAGGCCTGGAAATGGCGGTAGATAACGGCCGGGTGAAAAAACCGGACGACGCCCGCCGCTGGATCAGCGATCAGTTGCTGCTGAATCTGTCGCGCTTTGAAGCGCCGCTGTTGCTTGCACATTGCCAAGCGGCGGCGGATGAAAACTGGAGCGAGTTGCTGAGCCTCTGCGAAAGCCACCGCGCCAGCCGCGAGACTCGCGAGTTGCATCTGGAAAGTCGGCAGATGGGCTATTCGTTGCAGCAACTGCTCAACGGTTTGCCGGAACTCGACGCCTGTGCTCGTGACTTTCTCGATCAATGCACCGAACCGCATCTGGCCTTGTGCTGGGCGCTGGCCGCACGCGCGTGGGGCATCAGCCCGCAGGACGCGCTCGCCGCGTGGCTGTGGAGCTGGCTGGAAAACCAGCTCGCCGTGCTGATGAAAACCCTGCCGCTCGGCCAGCAAGCCGCCCAGCGCCTGACCAGCGAATTGCTGCCGTTACTGCAACAGGCGCAGCAAGACGCAACCCGAATCAATCCCGAACACATGGGCAGCGCCGCGTTCGGCCTGTCCCTGGCGTGCATGGCCCACGAGCGCCAGTACAGCCGCCTCTTTCGCTCCTAGGAGAAACATTCATGAACACACAACCTCTGCGCGTCGGCATCGGCGGCCCGGTCGGTTCCGGCAAAACCGCATTGACCCTGGCCCTGTGTCTGGCCCTGCGCGAGCGCTACAACCTCGCCGTGGTCACCAACGATATCTACACCCGCGAAGACGCCGATTTCCTGGTGCGCAACGAAGCCCTCGCCCCCGAGCGGATCATCGGCGTGGAAACCGGTGGCTGCCCGCACACGGCGATCCGTGAAGACGCCTCGATCAACCTCGAAGCAGTGGATCAACTGAACCGGCGCTTTCCGGGACTGGACCTGATTCTGGTGGAGTCCGGCGGCGACAACCTATCGGCGACTTTCAGCCCGGAACTGTCCGACCTGACCATTTATGTGATCGACGTCTCGGCCGGCGACAAGCTGCCGCGCAAGGGCGGCCCGGGGATCTGCAAATCCGACCTGCTGGTGATCAACAAGATCGACCTCGCGCCGCTGGTTGGCGCCTCTCTGGAGATGATGGATAGCGATACCAAACGCATGCGCAACGGCAAGCCGTTCGTCTTCAGCAACCAGAAAACCGGTCAGGGCCTTGAACAAATCATCGCCTTCATCGAACGCCAGGGCCTGCTGACCGCAGCCTGATTCACTGATCAACAAGGAAGCTTATTCATGACACTCAAACGTATTCTTGGCGCTGTGGCGCTGCTGCTGACTCCGGCATTGGCCTTCGCTCATCCGGGGCATGGCGACAGCGGTTTGATTGCTGGCATCAGCCACCCGATCGGTGGCCTCGACCATTTGCTGGCAATGGTGGCTGTTGGCTTGTGGGCCGCGCAGCAGCAAGGCGCGGCGCGTTGGGCGCTGCCTTGCACGTTTGTCGGCACCATGTTGATTGGCGGCATGCTCGGTTTTGAAGGGCTGGAATTGCCGGCGCTGGAAAGCGGGATTGCCGCGTCTGTGCTGGCGTTGGGTCTGGCGGTGGCGCTGGCGGTGCGTCCGCCGTTGGCGATGGCGGTGGTGGCGACGGCGGCGTTTGCGTTGTTCCACGGTGTGGCGCATGGCTTGGAGCTACCGGACATGAGCAGCCCTTGGGCGTATGCAGCTGGTTTCGTGGCTGCGACAGCAGCGCTGCATGCGGCGGGTTATGCCGTGGTGCGTTTCCTGCCTCAGGCGGCGGCACCGTTGGTGCGGTTGGCCGGAGCAGCTTCGGCAGTGACCGGTGCCTGGTTGCTGGCCGGCTGATTTCTATCGCCTGAACTGCCACTTTCGCGAGCAGGCTCGCTCCCACAGGTTTTGTGTACGCTGCAAATCCACTGTGGGAGCGAGCCTGCTCGCGAAGGCGGTCTGACAGACACCACATCGCTCAGGCCGGTCTCTCTGCTACCATGTCGCGCAATCGCCCCAGCCGTGACGACGTCCGCCCATGCCCCACGCTTCCCGCTCCACCGCCCTGCCCGAATTGACCGCCCTGTTTGATGATGTGCAACAGCACTTCGTCGACGTGATCGTGCCGCTCTGGCAAGGCCCGGGCTGGAACGCCGACATGGCGCTGCCCTTTGAGGCGCTGGACGCCACGCATCAGCCGCTGCCACCGCAGCGCTATCGGGCGATGGCCTGTGCGCGGCAGCTGTATCTGTTTTCCAGTCTGATCGGGGTTGTGGATAACGCTGAAGTCCGCGCCGCGGCGCTTTTCCGCTCGCTGCAACGGTACTTTCATGATGCCGAGCATGGCGGCTGGTTCTACAGCATCGATGCACAAGGCAAGCCGCTGGATCAGCGCAAGGACCTCTACACCCACGCCTTTATCCTGTTTGCCTGCGCGCATTACTGGGCAAAGTCCGGCGATTCGCTGGTCGAGTCGACGCTGAATGCGGCGCTGGAAATCATTGGCCGGCGCTTTGCCACCGGCGATGGTTTGTACGAAGCGTGCCTGGAGCGCGACTGGATCACCCTGCAAACCGGTCCGCTGCAAAACCCGTTGATGCATCTGGCCGAAGCGTTCCTCGCCACCCTGGCGGTTCGCGAAGATGCCCAGACGCAGCAGGCATTGCTGGAGTTATGCACAGCCATGCACAAGCAGTTCGTCGACCCGCAAGATGGCGTGTTGATGGAAAAGCCGCTCGGCGCTGTGGATAACTGGTATGAGCCGGGGCATCAGTTCGAATGGTATTTCCTGCTGGAATCGTCAGCGTTGCTGCGCGGTTCGAAACTGCATGCGGCGCTGGATCGGGCGTTTGCCTTCACCGAGCAATACGGTGTGGTGCAGTCATCCGGCGCGGTGCGGGCGATGCTCGATCTGGAAACGAATGGACGCCCGCGCGACTCGACTCAGCGGATCTGGGCGCAGGCGGAATATCTGCGCGCGCTGACCTTGCGTCAGGGCAGTGAAGCGGTGGTACTGCGCCAGTTGCAGGCGTTGCAGCAGCGGTTTCTGCATGCGGGTGGCTGGCATGAGTGCCGGGATGAATTGGGCGAGGTGAGTCGCAAGGACATGCCTTCTACTACGCCGTATCACTTGGCGACTTGTTACCACGGTCTGGCTGAATATCTTCGCTGATGGATAAATAGCTATCGCGAGCAGGCTCACTCCTACAGGGGGAACGCATTCCAAATGTAGGAGTGAGCCTGCTCCGGGCGGCGATCCGACGATTAGCCGTTACGCGGTCGCTAGGCGATCCACTTCTTGTCCCCGGTAAAGCTGATCGTCAACCAGCGCGCCGCATCCGGCTTGCCCAGCTTCGCCGAAATCTTTTCGCGTAACGCATCCAGCTGCCCGACATTGCTCAGCGCATAATCCGCCGGCAACACCACATGAATCTCGATAAACCGTGCCCGCCCGTGCTTCTGCACGTACGACACGTAATCATCGAAACCATGCTCGGTTTTTGCCGCGTCCATTACCTGTCGCACCTGATCATCCAGCGTGTCCGGGGCGATCCCCAAGACATCGCGCAGCGCCGGCCCAAGGATCTTGAACGCCGGCGGCAGCATGGTCAGCGCCAGCACGATCAGGATCAACGGGTCGACATACACCGCCCACTGACCATAACCCTGGGACTTGAGCAGCAGCGCCGCGAGGAAACTGATCAACAGGCCCACGGACAGCATCGCGTCCACCAGCCAACTGATGTTGTCGAACTGGATCAGGCTGGATTTGAGCCTGCGATTGCGCTGCCGGACGTAGAAGAAGTAGGCGAATTCGACCACGGTAAACACCGCGGCATAAATGATCACCAGCCCCAACTCGATGTCGCGGCCACCGTTGATGATGCCGAACACGCCGTTGAGAAACGCGTAGATCGCGATCAGCATCAGGAAGCTGCCCTCAATCAGCAGCACCATCGGTTCCAGATGCCAGAAACCGAACTGGAAGCGGTGGTTGCTTTGCTTGGCGATCAGCTTGGCAGTGATCAGCATCAGGACTTTGATGAACGTTGCGATCAGCGAGAAAAAACCATCGAACAGGATGGATTGCGAACCTGAAACAAAACCGGTGACGATCCCGGCAATCGCCACCGCCAACATCAGAATGGTCGATTGTTTGAGCAGTGCCTGCTCACCTCGGTTACTCACTTTGACTCCTCGAAAAACCTTGAAAACCGCGGGGTGCGGTCGGGTTGTTACGAGGGGAGTTTACCTTATCGCCGTGTTTTGGCCGATTTGCCGCCTTCGCGAGCAGGCTCGCTCCCACTTTGAAATGCATTCCAATGTGGGAGCGAGCCTGCTCGCGAATGGCTTCCGCGCGGTCTTAAGCCTTGTTCCGCTCGATGGCAAAACCCGCCCAGGTCTGACTCACCGGCATCAATTCCAGGCTGTTGATGTTGATATGCGCCGGCGCATTCATCACCCAGAAAATCGTCTCGGCGATGTCCTGCGGCTGGATCGGCTCGGCACCGGCGTAAGTCGCGTTGTAACGCTCCTGATCGCCAGCGAAACGCACCAGCGAGAACTCGCTTTCGCACAGCCCCGGCTCAATATTGCTGACCCGCACACCGGTACCCTGCAAGTCGCAACGCAGGTTCAGCGAGAACTGTTTAACGAACGCCTTGGTCGCGCCATACACGTGGCTGCCCGGGTACGGATAATTGCCGGCAATGGAGCCAAGGTTGACGATGCCAGCGCCACGACCATGGGCGATCAGGCGCGGCAGCAGCAGGCGGGTTGCGTACATCAGGCCTTTGACGTTGGTGTCGACCATGGTGTCCCAATCGTCCAGATCGCACTTCGGTGCCGGGTCCACGCCCAATGCCAGACCGGCGTTGTTGATCAGGCCGCGCAGCTTGGCGAACGATGGCGGCAGATTGGCAATCGCCTCTTCCATCGCTTTGCGATCACGCACATCGAGCACCAGGCCATGCACTTCTGTCTGCTTCGACAATTCAGCACACAACGCATTGAGGCGTTCTTCACGACGACCGGTCAGCACCAGTTTCCAGCCTGCCTCGGCAAAACGGCGGGCACAGGCTTCACCAAATCCGGAAGTTGCGCCGGTGATAAACAGGGTGTTGGACATCGTGTTCTCCTTGCTTCGGCCGCCGGGGCAGCCCTTGGAATAGAAAATCAGCAGGCAGCATGCCCGCCCGCGCATTCACGGGCAACACCCACAAGCTGTACAAAAAACGACCAACCGCACCAACACCATAGCCACCGTGGCCTGTAGCCATGTGCACGCATGTTATCCACAGTCCCTTCCACAGTTTCCGGGGGCAAGTGCAAACGCGCAAAGCCGCGCCACACAAGGCTTTGCGGGGGAAATAGAAAGTTTTTTGCTTGACCCTGAAGTGGCGGATGTGCGGGAGATGGCATTCTGCACGACTGGTCAGTCAGCACAGTGATTGCGCGAGGCCAGTAATTACGGCCCTCAGCGCAGTCTTTCCAGAGTTTAATCACAGACTTATCCACAGGCTTGTCAACCGGTAATCGCTGCTACTGGCGCCTCTATAAAAAGGTTGACAACGAAGACTTCAACCCCCGCAAAAACGACTGACCAAAAAACAACCACACGCTTGCAGGCCACGGTTTACGTGGCGCGCAGCCAGATACACCCACGTTATTCACAGCCAGCTCCACAGTAACCGGGGACAAGTCAAAACTGTGGAAAAACAGCCATTTGCAGCGTCTATATGTCGCGCTTTGGCAGCTTGGGGAATTTGTTTTCCACAATTCTGAAATCCGGCGCAGATCAACTGTAGGAGTGAGCCTGCTCGCGATAGCGGTATATCAGTCACCGGTGATGGCGAATGGGAAACCGCGATCGCGAGCAGGCTCACTCCTACAGGGGTTTGCGGTGAATTTAGGATATAAAAAAGCCCCGGGACTTGCGTCGCCGGGGCTGTGCATAACGTCGAGGAATCAGTGCCCGCCCAGATAGGCGTTACGCACCTCCTCATTCACCAGCAACTCTTTACCCGTGCCCGTCAGGCGAATCTCGCCGTTGACCATCACATACGCCCGGTCAGACAGCTTCAGCGCATGGTTGGCGTTCTGCTCGACCAGGAAGATGGTCATGCCGGTTTTCGCCAATTCCCGCAGGGTCGCGAAAATCTGCTTCACCACAATCGGCGCCAACCCCAGGCTCGGCTCATCGAGCAGCAACAACTTTGGTCGGCTCATCAACGCCCGGGCAATGGCGAGCATTTGCTGTTCACCACCAGACATGGTCATCGCCCGTTGGTTACGTCGCTCTTCCAGCCGTGGAAACAACGTAAACATACGCTGCATGTCCTCTTTGGCGTACTTGTCGCCAATCGGGATCGTGCCCATCAGCAGGTTTTCCTCGACGGTCATGTCGGGGAATACCCGCCGCCCTTCCGGCGACTGCGCAATGCCGTTGGAGGCGATGTAGTGCGAAGACTTGTGGGTAATGTCGACGCCTTGATAGAGAATCTGCCCGCTCGCCGCCCGTGGCTGACCGAAGATCGACATCAGCAACGTTGATTTACCGGCACCGTTGGAGCCGATCAGGCTGACGGTTTCCCCTTCGTTGATCTGCAGTGAAACACCTTTGAGCGCCTGGATCGGGCCATAAAAGACATCGAGATCTTTGAGTTCGAGGATCGGTTGCGTCATACCAGCTCCTCTTCGTCGGCGCCCAGGTAGGCGGCAATCACTTTCGGGTCGTTGCGAATGGCTTCAGGCCCGCCTTCGGCGATGACAATGCCGTGGTCCAGCACCACGATGTGGTCGGAAATACTCATAACCATGCCCATGTCGTGTTCGATCAGCACCACGGTCAGATCGTGCTCGTCGCGCAGCAGCCGGATCATCGCGCTGAGCGCTTCGGTTTCCTGAGGGTTGAGGCCGGCGGCCGGTTCGTCGAGGCAGATGATCTGCGGCCGCGTGCACATGGCCCGGGCGATCTCCAGACGGCGTTGCTGGCCGTACGAGAGCTCACCGGCGAGACGGTTGGCGCAGTCGACCAGATCGACCACCTCCAGCCAGTAGAACGCCACGTCCAGCGCGTCGCTCTCCGCCTTGCGGTAGCCCTTGGTGTTGAGAATACCGGCGAGCATGTTGCGGTTGACCCACATGTGCTGGGCCACCAACAGGTTTTCCAGCACCGACATTTCCTTGAACAGGCGAATGTTCTGGAATGTCCGCGCCAGGCCAGCACGGTTTACCAGGTGCGTGCCGCCGAACATCTTGTAGTACATGCGGCTGAGGAAAGATTTCGGTGAGACAAAATCCGTCGGCTTGAACGACTCGCCCAGCAACTGGATGACGTTGGTCTGCTGGCCGCGTACGTTGAGTTCGATCTTGCCGCCGGAAGCCTTGTAGAACCCGGTCAGGCAGTTGAACACCGTGGTCTTGCCGGCGCCGTTGGGGCCGATCAAGGCGAAGATCGAGTTGCGTTTGACCTTCAGGCTGACATCACTCAAGGCCTTGATGCCACCGAAATGCATCATCAGTTTTTCAACAGAGAGTACGACTTCACTCATGGCGCAGTCCTCTCATAGTGAATGGCACCTTTGCGTGGAGTGACCCCGGTACGGCTGATGCGAATCAGCCCGCGTGGTCGCCAGATCATCATCAACACCATCAGGATGCCGAACAGCAGCACGCGATATTCGGCGAAGCCGCGCAGCAATTCCGGGGCGACGGTCAACACAAACGCGGCGATCACCACACCGATGGTCGAGCCCATGCCGCCGAGGACGACGATGGCGAGGATCAGCGCCGATTCAAAGAAGGTGAACGAGGTCGGGTTGACGAAGCCTTGGTAGGTGGCGAAAAACACCCCGGCCAGACCTGCGGTCGACGCACCGATGGTGAACGCCGAGAGCTTGACCAGCACGTGGTTGAGGCCCATCGAGCGGCAGGCGATTTCATCTTCACGCAGAGCTTCCCAAGCGCGGCCGACCGGCATCTTCACCAGACGATGCTTGATGTACAGCACGGCCAGCACCACGAGGAAAAGTACCGCGTAGATGAAGTAGTACTTCACGTCCGGGTTGTAGGCGATGCCGAAAAACTCGTGAAACGGCACCCCGCCATCCTTCGCCCGTTTGCCGAACTCCAGACCGAAGAACGTCGGCAGTGGCGCCGGCATGCCGTTCGGGCCGCCGGTCAGCGACAACCAGTTGTTGAGGACCAGGCGAATGATTTCACCAAAGCCCAGAGTCACGATTGCCAGATAGTCGCCGTGCAGACGCAACACCGGGAAGCCGAGGATGCAGCCGGCCAACCCGGCAGTGATCGCCGCCAGTGGCAGCACCGTCCAGAAACCCAGACCAAGGTATTGATAACCCAGAGCCAGACCGTACGCACCGATGGCGTAGAACGCCACGTAACCCAGATCGAGCAGACCGGCCAGACCGACCACGATGTTCAGCCCCAGCCCTAGCAACACGTAGATCAAGCCGAGGATGACCACGCCGAGCAGATAGGAGTTGGAGACAAACGGCACAATGACGGCCAGCACAATCAACAGCGGGATGATCCAGCGCAGCGAGGATTTGTGATCGGCAGGCAGCACGTGCACACCGGAACCGGTGCTCTCGAATCCGTCGAGAATTTTCAGGCCCTTGGGCGTTTGCATAAACAGGCTGAGGGCAAAGCGGCCAATCATGACAATGCCGATGATCCAGGCCACGCGGGTCGGTTCGAGGTTAAAGCTGTAACCCTCGAGCACGACGCCGACAATCGGGCCGAAAACGATCAGGGCAATCAGGCCGGCAAGAATCGCCTCAACCAGGCTTTTTTTGATATCGATGGATTTTTGAGTGGTTGAAGACATCGCTTACACCTTCGACACAAGAGGACGGCCCAACAGGCCCTGCGGCCGGAAGACCAGAACAAGTACGAGCAGCGAGAAGCTGAACACGTCTTTGTAGTCGGAGTTGACCAGACCGGAGAACAGCGACTCGGAAATGCCGAGGATGATCCCGCCGAGCATTGCCCCAGGCAGTGAACCGATCCCGCCAAGCACCGCCGCGGTGAACGCCTTGATGCCGATAATGAAGCCGGCATAGAAGTCGAAAGTGCCGTAGTTCATGGTGATCAGTACGCCGGCCAGCGCCGCCATGGCTGCACCGATGATGAACACATAGGAAATGACCCGATCAGTATTGATGCCGAGGATCGAAGCCATCTTGCGGTCTTGCTGGGTCGCACGGCACATGCGTCCGAGCTTGGTGTACTTGATGATGTAGGTCAGCAGGCCCATGCCGACGAATGCGGCCACCAGAATGAAGACTTTGGTGTAGGTCAGTTGCACGAAGCCCGTGCCGATGTCGACGCGCCACGCACCGCTCAGCAGGGTTGGCACGCCCTGTTGTTTGGCGCCTTGTGCGATCTGTGCGTAGTTTTGCAGGATCAGGGAAATACCGATGGCGCTGATCAGCGGTGCCAGTCGGGTGGAGTTGCGCAGGGGTTTGTAGGCGACTCGTTCAATGACCCAGCCATACACCGCCGTGACGACGATGGTGAAGATCAGTGTGCCGAGCATCAGCAGCGGGAAAGATTCGATACCGAAGTAAGCCAGCAGAGCCAGACTGATTGCCGCCAGGTAAGCAGAAATCATGTAAACCTCGCCGTGGGCGAAGTTGATCATGCCGATGATGCCGTAGACCATTGTGTAGCCGATGGCGATCAGGCCATAGACCGACCCGAGGGTCAGGCCGTTGACCAGTTGCTGCAGGAAAATACCATCCATAACGCAATCTCACGCAGTGAGAACCTGCACACCTGTGGCGTGCGGCTCTTCTAGGAAAAATACAGATTTACGTCGGAGCAATGTCAGCCACGATCCACCCGTCCCCACCGCCCCCTGTAGGAGTGAGCCTGCTCGCGATAGCGGATTAACATTCAACACATGTGTTGCCTGTAACTCCGTCATCGCGAGCAGGCTCACTCCTACAAAGGAACCGTGGGATCAGCTGATCGCGTCAGCCCTTACTTCTGTTTTTCCAGCTGGTGATATTTGCCGTCCTTGTCCCACTGGTAAACCACGTAGTCGGAGACTTTCAGGTCGCCCTTGGAATCCCAGGTTTTTTCGCCCATGACGGTTTTCACCGGATTTTTCTTCAGCCAGGCCGCAGCCTCTTCGCCCTTGTTGGACTTCGCGCCATTGAACGCGGCAGCCAAGGTCTGCACCGAAGCGTAGGCGTACAGGGTGTAGCCCTCAGGCTCGGTACCGGCCTTGCGGAATGCGTCCACTACGGTCTTGCTCTCAGGCAACAGACGCGGGTCGGCGCCGAAGGTCATCAGCACGCCATCGGTGAATTGCGGGCCACCGGCGGTGGTCACCAGTTCGTCAGTCACGATGCCGTCATCGGACATGAACTTGACGTCTTTCAGGCCTTGTTCACGCAGTTGGCGAACCAGCGGGCCGGCCTCCGGGTGCAGACCGCCGAAGTAGACGACGTCGGCGCCGGCGCCACGGATCTTGGTGACGATGGTGCTAAAGTCTTTTTCGCCACGGGTCAGGCCTTCGTACAACACAGGCGTCACGCCGCGCTTGACCAGTTGCGCCTTGGTGGCATCCGCCAGGCCTTGGCCGTAGGTGTCCTTGTCGTGCAGCACGACGACTTTCTTGCCCTTGAGCACGTCGACGATGTAGTCACCAGCCACAATGCCTTGCTGGTCGTCACGCCCGCACATACGGAACATGGCGCTGAGACCGCGCTCGGTGACTTGCGGGTTGGTCGAACCCGGGGTGATCGCGATGATCCCGGCTTCGTCGTAGATTTCCGACGCTGGAATGGTCGAAGAGGAGCAGAAGTGACCGACCACGCCGGCGACTTTCTGGTTGGTGAGGTCCTTGGCGACCGTCACGGCCTGTTTCGGCTCGCAGGCGTCATCGCCCTTGACCAGTACGATTTTTTCCCCGTTGACACCGCCAGCCGCGTTCACCGCGTCAGCCGCTGCCTGTGCACCCTTCATGTACTGCTCGCCAAATGCCGCGTTGGCGCCAGTCATTGGACCCGCTACACCGATTTTCACATCAGCTTGAGCAAACGCAGAAACACCCAACGCAGTAGCCACTGCGAGGGCCAGAAAGCCTTTCTTGTAAAACGTCTGGGACATGAGGTGGTGCTCCAAGGTTTTTTTTAGTTGGCACTGCGACTTCACTTCACTGAATGCTCAGAGCAAGGGCCGTGCCATCGGTTTTTTATTCTTCAAAAAGTCGCTGCTTTCTTGTTATTTCGACTGTTTCGTTCCCATTTTCATTGGGCGTGCAACCGTCTAAACCGCGGAAGGTGAAACCAATTATTTTTTCCGGCGCAACCCGCACGCGCCATCATTGCAACCGCGGCGCCAAACGACGTGCAACCAGCCTGTAACAGCCCGCGTCACCGAACTGCACACTGCTGGTGCGGGACTGCTACAACCCGCACCATTACAGGCTAGTCGCTGCATCGAAAAGCGCCGCTTCCGGCAACATATTTCAACACTCAAATCACGATGCGCAGGCACTGGCCCGCGTGATACAGCGAGAACCCGGCCTCATACAAACAACTGCGCAAGCCCACACCCGCCAAGGGCTGCATCGGTGCAAAGGGAATCGGCAAAGCTTGAGGGTCGCCGTGACACAAGTAATCGGCGAAGGCTTTGCCGACCACGGTGCCAGTCGTGACGCCCCGGCCGTTATAACCGGTGACGGCCACCAGTCCCGGCGCCGGTTCGAACAGGCGCATGAGGTGATCGGGGGTGAATGCGATGCGCCCGGTCCAGGTGCACTCCCATTCGACCGGCTTCAGATTGGGGAAATAGTGCTGCTGCACGCGATCGGCCCAGGCCTTGAGAAACCACGTCGGTTTCTGATTGCCGTTGCCCAGGCTACCCAGCAATAACCGCCCTTCTTTGTCGCGGCGGATGCTGCTCAGGACCTGACGCGTATCCCACGAGCCCTGCCCGCCCGGGAGGATTTCCTGCGCGGCGTCTTCGGTGAGCGGCACCGAGGCGACCTGATAGTAGTAACCGGGAAAGAAGTTGCGCTTGAGTTCGGTCCAGTCGCCTTCGGTGTAGGCGTTGGAGGCGATGACCACTTGCTCGGCCAGTACCGAACCATGCTCGGTCTGCACTGACCAGTTCGCGCCCTGACGCTCAAGGCGAGTGACCGGCGAATGATCGAACATTTGCCCACCGAGATCTTTCACCGCGTTGGCCAGCCCGGTGACGTAAGCCATCGGATTGAGCGTGCCAGCGCGACCGTCGAGCAACGCAGCGGCGATTTTTTGCGTGCCGGTGGCCTGTTCGCAGGCCTTGCCGGTGAGCAATTCTACCGGCGCACCTCGGCGTTTCCATTGCTGTTCACGACTGCGCAGATCCGCCTCACCCTTGGCGTTGTGCGCCATGTGCAACGTGCCTTCGCGGCGCAACTGGCAATCGATGTTGTATTTATCCACAAGGCTGAACACCAGCGCCGGCGCGGCCCCGAGCATACGATTGAGCTGACTGCCCACCGCTTCGCCGAAACCGGCTTCGATCTCGTCCGGCGGGATCCACATGCCGGCGTTGACCAGCCCGACGTTGCGGCCGGAACCGCCATGACCGGCGCGATGAGCTTCCAGCACGCAGACGCTTTTGCCTTTTTCCAACAGATGCAGCGCCGCCGACAATCCGGTGAACCCGGCGCCGATCACGCAGACATCGACTTTGACTTCGCCTTTGAGCGCGGTGTTATCCGGCCTTTGCGGCGTGAGCTTTTCCCACAGACACTCTTCGCGTAACGGCATTGCCAAGCTCCTGTCGGAGCAGCTGCAAGCTTTAAGCTACAAGCAGCAAGCCGATCTGCTTGTAGCTTGGGGCTTGAGGCTCGCTGCTGCTTAATCGAATGTGATGCCCTGCGCCAGCGGCAACTCCAGCGAATAATTCACGGTGTTGGTCTGACGGCGCATGTATGCGCGCCATGCATCCGAGCCGGACTCACGCCCGCCACCGGTTTCTTTCTCGCCACCAAACGCGCCGCCAATTTCCGCACCGCTCGGGCCGATGTTGACATTGGCGATGCCGCAGTCGCTGCCAACCGCCGACATGAACTGCTCGGCCTCGCGCACATCGGTGGTGAAGATGCACGACGACAAACCTTGTGGCACCGCGTTGTTCAAGCGCAGCGCTTCCTGGAAATCGCTGTAACCGACCACATACAGAATCGGTGCGAAGGTTTCGCTGCAGACCACATCACTTTGCTCCGGCATTTCAACGATGGCCGGCGAAACGTAATAGGCATTGGGGAATTGGTCTTCGAGCTGACGCTTGCCACCGAACACCCGACCACCCTCGCTCATCGCCTGCTCCAGCGCGTCCTGCATATTTTCGAAGCTGTGCTTGTCGATCAGCGGACCGACTAGATTGCCTTCCAGCGGATTGCCGATGCGCACTTTCGAGTAGGCGGCCTTGAGACGGGTGACGATTTCTTCCTTCACCGACTCATGGGCAATCAGTCGACGCAGGGTGGTGCAACGCTGCCCGGCAGTACCGACGGCGCTGAACAGAATCGCACGTACCGCCATGTCCAGATCGGCGTTTGGGCCGAGGATCATCGCGTTGTTACCGCCCAGCTCGAGGATGCTGCGGGCAAAACGTGCGGCGACTTTCGGCGCCACTTCGCGGCCCATGCGTGTGCTGCCGGTGGCGCTGATCAGGGCAACACGCGGGTCATCGACCAGCGCTTCGCCGGCGTCGCGGCCACCAATAATCACTTGGCAAAGGTTCGCCGGGGCATCGGTGAAGTTCTTCACCACGCGGTCGAATAGTGCCTGACAGGCCAGTGCGGTCAGCGGGGTTTTCTCCGACGGTTTCCACACCACCGGGTTGCCGCAGACCAGCGCCAGCGTGGTATTCCACGCCCACACCGCGACCGGGAAGTTGAACGCGCTGATCACCCCGACCACGCCCAGCGGATGCCAGGTTTCACGCATGTGGTGGCCTGGGCGCTCGGAGGCGATGGTCAAACCGTACAACTGACGGGACAGGCCGACGGCGAAATCGCAGATGTCGATCATCTCCTGCACTTCACCCAGACCTTCCTGAGTAATCTTGCCCGCCTCCCAGGAAACCAGTTCGCCGAGGTCGGTTTTGTATTCGCGCAACACCTCACCAAACTGACGCACCAGCTCACCGCGACGCGGGGCCGGCACCTTGCGCCATTGCTCGAACGCATGATCTGCGCGACTGATGTGCTGCTCGACTTCGGCCGGGCCTTCCCAGTTGACCGCAGCGATACGGCTGCCGTCGATCGGCGAATGCACCGGCACTTTGCCGTTCTGATAAAGGGCCGGGTTCACACCTAGACGATCAAGCAATGCGGCAACCATGGGTCACTCCTCAAGCAAAAAACTGAATGTGTGCGGACGCTTTTTCGCGACCGGGCAGGCCTTTAGTTGTAGCGTCACAATGGCGAGTCAACAAACGACCTTTACGCGAGATATCATTCCGTTTATTCATGCTGGGCATAGAAAGACAAGAAAAGGATCAGCCATGCTGAACAAACGCCACTTGCCGTCGATCACCGCCCTGCAGTGTTTCGAGGCCGTGACCCGGCACTTGAGTTTCACCCGCGCCGCCGAGGAACTGAACCTGACCCAGAGTGCGGTGAGCAAACAGGTCGCACAGCTTGAAGAGCTGCTGCAGCACCTGTTGTTCCGCCGCGTGCGTCGGCGTTTGCAGATGACCCCGGCCGGGGATTTGTACTTGGTTGAAGTACGAAAAATCCTCACCCAAGTGGAAATGTCGACGCATTACCTGCGCTCCTACGGCGGCGAAACAGAAGTCCTGCGCGTGTCTACGCCATCGACATTCGGCGCACGCTGGCTGGTGCCGCGCCTGAAAGGCTGGCGTCTGCGCCATCCGTCGATTCACCTGGATCTGTGCAATGAACAGGAAGCAGATGATCTGCTGCAAGGGCGCAGCGACCTGGCGTTCTATTTCGGTCAGGGCTCACGGCCAGGGACTGAATGCCTGAAACTGTTCGGCGAAGAACTTGTGCCGGTCTGCGCGCCGGGCAGCCTGCCGGACACACCATTTACTGACCCGACACAACTCACCGATCTGGTCCTGCTGCAAAATGCCTCGCGCCCGCAAGCCTGGCACGACTGGTTCGACAGTCAGGGTTACCAGACCGAACACAGCTACCATGGGCCGCGCTTCGAAACCTTTTATATGTGCATTCGCGCCGCGCAGGTTGGCTGTGGTGTGGCGTTGTTACCGCGTTTTCTAGTGGAAGAGGAATTGGCTGACGGCAAACTGGTCATTCCGTTTGAGCATGCCATGCCCAGCACTGATGCCTATTACCTGGCGTACCCGGAGCATGCGGCGGAAGTGCCCAAGGTGCGGGATTTTGTGAAGTGGATGCTCGAACAGATCGACAGCCCGGAAATTTGACTCGATTGAAAAATGTGGGAGCGAGCCTGCTCGCGAAGAGACCGGCATATTCAGTATCAATGTTGACCGAAATGACGCCTTCGCGAGCAGGCTCGCTCCCACCAGGGTTCTGCGGTGATTTAAAAAACTGCTGGCAATCTTCGTCCCTGATATGCGCCACTAGCGCCATTGATTGAGTCCGCGCACAGGCGCGGCGCACCTGGAGACCCCGTTATGAGCGAGAGCGTGTTTGCCGATCGCATCGTGCAGAACCTGCTCGACACCGACTTCTACAAATTGACGATGATGCAGGCGGTGCTGCACAACTACCCCAACGTCGAAGTCGAATGGGAGTTTCGTTGCCGTAACAGCGAGGATCTGCGCCCGTATCTGGCCGAGATCCGTTATCAGATCGAGCGTCTGGCCGAGCTGAGCCTGAGCGCCGACCAACTGAGTTTCCTTGAGCGGATCAGCTTCCTCAAACCGGACTTCCTGCGTTTCCTCGGACTGTTCCGCTTCAACCTGCGCTATGTGCACACTGGTATCGAAAACGGCGAGTTGTTCATCCGTCTGCGCGGGCCGTGGCTGCATGTGATTCTCTATGAAGTGCCATTGCTGGCGATCGTCAGCGAAGTGCGTAACCGCTATCGCTACCGTGAAACCGCACTGGAACAGGCGCGCGAGCAGCTCTATCGCAAGTTCGACTGGCTGACCGCCAACGCTTCGGCCGATGAGTTGTCGCAACTGCAAGTCGCCGATTTCGGCACCCGTCGACGCTTTTCGTACGGCGTGCAAGCTGAAGTGGTGAACGTGCTCAAACACGATTTCCCCGGACGTTTTGTCGGCACCAGCAACGTGCACCTGTCCCGCGAACTGGACATGAAACCGCTGGGCACCATGGCCCACGAATGGATCATGGCCCACCAGCAACTCGGTCCACGGCTGATCGACAGCCAGATCGCCGCACTCGATTGCTGGGTTCGCGAGTACCGTGGTCTGCTGGGCATCGCGCTCACCGATTGCATCACCACCGATGCGTTCCTCGGCGATTTCGACCTGTTTTTCGCCAAGCTTTTCGACGGTCTGCGCCACGACTCCGGTGATCCTGTGGTGTGGGGCGAAAAATGCATTGCGCACTATCACAGGCTCGGCATCGACCCGATGAGCAAGACCCTGGTGTTCTCCGACAGCCTGACCCTGCCCAAGTCGCTGGAGATCTTCCGCGCGCTGCACGGTCGGATCAACGTCAGCTTCGGCATCGGCACCAACCTCACCTGTGACATTCCGGGTGTCGAACCGATGAGCATCGTGCTTAAAATGACTGCCTGCAACGGCCAACCGGTGGCGAAGATCTCCGACGAGCCAGGCAAGTCCCACTGCAAAGACCCCAATTTTGTTGCCTATTTGCGACACGTTTTCCAGGTTCCTGCCGATTCCAGTCTATCTAGCAAGGAGTGAATTCATGCAAGCCGTACAGCGTGAGATTGCTGAGCAGCTCAAGGTGCAACCGCCGTTCGCCGACTACCAGGCTCTGCAGGCCGAAGTCGCCCGGCGCATTACCTTTATTCAGGATTGCCTGGTCAATTCCGGGCTCAAGACGCTGGTGCTGGGCATCAGCGGCGGCGTCGACTCGCTGACCGCCGGCCTGCTGGCCCAGCGCGCGATGCGTGAGCTGCGCGACCAGACCGGCGACAATAGCTACAAATTCATCGCCGTGCGCCTGCCGTACGAAACCCAGTTCGATGAACACGATGCCCAGGCCTCGGTGGACTTCATTGCTCCAGACGAGCGCCACACGGTCAACATTGGCCCGGCAGTGAAGTCGCTGGCCAGTGAAGTGGCAGCGTTTGAAGGCAAGCATGCGGTGTCGGTGGACTTTGTGCTCGGCAATACCAAGGCACGCATGCGCATGGTCGCCCAATACACCATCGCCGGCGCGGCGCATGGTCTGGTGATCGGCACCGATCATGCGGCGGAAGCGGTGATGGGTTTCTTCACCAAGTTCGGTGACGGCGCCTGCGATCTGGCGCCGCTCAGCGGTCTGGTGAAAAACCAGGTTCGCGCGATTGCGCGCAGCTTTGGTGCGCCGGAGTCACTGGTCGAGAAAGTGCCAACGGCGGACCTTGAGGATTTGTCGCCGGGCAAACCCGACGAAGCGTCCCATGGTGTGACGTACGCCGAGATTGACGCGTTCCTGCACGGCGAGCCGGTGCGTCAGGAAGCGTTCGACATCATCGTTGCGACTTACAACAAGACCCATCACAAACGTGTGATGCCGTTTGCGCCGTAAGCGCTGATGGAATGAAAAAGCCCGCTGAGGAGTGATCCTCAGCGGGCTTTTCTTTGGCCATTGCTTTCATTGATGCGGATGGCCCCTTCGCGAGCAGGCTCGCTCCCACATGGTTCGCTGTCGGACCCAGCATTTGTGCACAACTAAAACCTGTGGGAGCGAGCCTGCTCGCGAAGAACGATGACGCGGTTGAACGGCTTACTTAACAGTAATCGTGCCTTTCATCATCGAGATGTGCCCAGGGAACGAGCAGAAGAAGCCGTAGCCACCGTCAGCAATCTTCGCTACGTCAAAGGTCAGCGAGTCGGTTTCCTTGGCGCCGATGATCTTGGTGTGAGCGATGATGCGCGCGTCACCTTCAGGCAGGTAGTTCTTGTCGATGCCGGCGGCCAGGCCAGCGGTGGCGATTGGCTGCATGTCAGCTTCTTTGCTGATCACCAGGTTATGGCCCATGACGTTCTTCGGCAGGTTGCCGGAGTGAGTCAGTTCGATAGTGAAAGTCTTGCAGCTCTTGTCGATTTCGATGGCTTTGGTGCTGAAGGACATCTGATCGGTGGAGTCAACGGTGGTTTTGCACTCAGCAGCCATCAATTGGCTGCTGGCCAACGCCAGCAGGGATACCGCAACAACTTTGGAAAACATGGTGAATCTCCAAGGCAGGGTTAACAAAAACACGAATGGTGGAAAGACTGCCTGAAATCTTCGCAAGTTCCTATGACTTGAGTCAAAAATTGTATACAACTTTCAGGCTATGACACTCATCGACACAATCTAACGGCCAGATTCCCCGACCGGCCCTATGATCGGCGCATCTACTGAGACGGAGTGCCTGTCATGTTCTTTAACGGTCTGTTGTGCAGTTTGCTCGCCGCCTACGCCTGTGGCGCCAGCGGCACCTTTGAATCGCCTGAACGCGAAGTTTAGGCCTTGGATCACGGCGTGCCAGCCATTACCCTGTGACGGATTGACCCAGGAGGAAGGCATGTCTCTGAAATCCGTATGTGTATTTTGCGGTGCCAATGCGGGCACTGATCCGGCTTACACCGAAGCCGCCATTGCCCTTGGCCGGGCCTTGGCCGAACGTAAACTGACCCTGGTCTACGGCGGTGGCGCCGTGGGTTTGATGGGCATCGTTGCCGATGCGGCACTGGCTGCCGGCGGCGAAGTGATCGGCATCATCCCGCAAAGCCTGATGGACAAGGAAATCGGCCACAAAAGCCTGACACGCCTGGAAGTGGTCGATGGCATGCACGCGCGCAAGGCGCGCATGGCTGAACTGAGCGATGCGTTTATCGCCCTGCCCGGCGGCCTCGGTACACTGGAAGAATTGTTCGAAGTATGGACCTGGGGCCAGCTTGGCTACCACGGCAAACCTTTGGGCCTGCTGGAAGTAAACGGTTTCTACAGCAAACTCACTGCTTTTCTTGACCATATCGTCGGCGAAGGCTTCGTTCGCGCGCCACACCGTGACATGCTGCAAGTGAGCGAATCGCCGCAAGCACTGCTCGATGCCCTGGATAACTGGAAGCCGACCGTCACGCCCAAATGGGTCGAGCAAAAACCCGGCTAACCACCGGGCACCGATACAGGGCAGAATACGCGCCGCTCAACCTCACCTTCGACCAAGAGGAACGCCCATGGCCAAACCCAATTACTCCTTCGCCAAACGTCAACGAGACCTGGCAAAGGAACAGAAGAAAGAGGAAAAGCTTCAGCGCAAGAAACAAACCGCTGAAGAAGCAGCACTGAACCCTGAGGGTGAAGTGGCACCGGAAGATGATGTTGATGCAACTGAAACACCGAAAGATCAGGCGCCCGACGCCTGAACCCCACCGGGTTTGATGATCGAATCAGACCCTGCGGATTTGTGACGGGGCTGGCGGTTTCACTGCCGGCCCTCACAGCCTTCCATTCCCCAATACACCCGAATTCCCTGTGGGAGCGAGCCTGCTCGCGAAAGCGGTGTACCAGCTACCTATAAGTTGACTGACCTGACGCCTTCGCGAGCAGGCTCGCTCCCACATTTTTTGATCGTCGTTAATCCAGCGGCATCACGGTGACGCGCACTTCCGGGTCATGATTGCCGCCGCCGAGAATCACCCCGCGCAACGGTGACACATCGGAAAAATCCCGCCCCCACGCCAGCGTGATGTGCTCCAGCGCCGGCTGCACATTGTTGGTCGGATCGAAATCCACCCAGCCCAGCACCGGACAAAACACCGACACCCAGGCATGCGACGCATCGGCGCCGATCAAGCGTGGCTGCCCCGGCGGCGGCTGCGTCAGCAAATAACCACTGATGTAGCGCGCTGCCAAGCCTCGCGAGCGCACGCATGCCAGCATCAAGTGAGCGAAGTCCTGACAAACCCCGCGTCGTCGCTCCAGCACCTCCACCAGCGGTGTCGCCACCTGGGTCGCCTCAGCATCGAAGGTGAATTCGCTGAAGATCTTGTGCATCAAGTCCTGCACGCCCAGCAGCAACGGCCTGCCCGGCGGAAAACAACTTTGCGAGAATTCGACGAAACTGCGTTTCAGATGCACGTACGGTGACTGGAACCGGTAGCGACAGGCTTCGAGCAACTCAGCGGACAACGGCTGACTGCTGTAACTCAGCGCATCGCGGGTCAGCTCCCACGCGGGCGACTGCTTGAAGTCCAGCGCCGGCCGCGCCAGCACTTCAACGGTGAGTTGTGCATTGACCTGCAATTCGTCATGCGGCCGCTCAAAGGCCAATCGGGTCAATGGATTACCAAACACATCCAGCTCATCGCGCCGTGCGGTCGGGTCCGGACTGATCAGCAATTGCTGTGCGGTACAACGCTGCCAATCGCACTTTCGCGGCCACAAGTGCGCCAATTGCTGTGCCAGAGAAACCGGGCTGTCGTAGTGGTAACAGGTGTCGTGGAAAATCTGGTATCGAGCATTCATCAGACAGACACCGTGCGTTGGCTGACGTCATCGACATGGGCGAAATGGCGCAGGGCCAGACGATCCGAGACCTGACTACTGGCGTCGGCAATGTCCTGCAGCAGATCCGCTAGACCACTCAAAGCCGCTCGTACGCTGGCCTCTCCGAACAATGGATTCTCCAGGCAACCCAGATCAAAACGCGCAAGACGCTCGACCAACTGTGGCAACCCCGCTTCCCGTGGGACACCGAAATCATCATTCAAGCGCTTTAACGTGCGGGTCACCAGCTTCAACTGAAACAACACCGCGTGCGGGTTCTGCTCGTCCAGCAGCAACAGGTCGAGCACCGGAATCAATTGCGCCACGGCCAGATAACGTGAGCGATAGGTGATGCTGCTGTTGCCCAACTCCAGCAACCACTCCAGGCCCGCCTGATCGAATGCGCCGGCACCACGCAGAAATGCCGCCAGACTGCTGCTGAGAAATTGCAGTCGCTCGATGCGCCGGCCAATCATCAGAAACCGCCAGCCTTCGTCGCGGGTCATGTCGTCGAGGGCAAACCCGGACAGCGCCGCCAGCGACATCACCAGCCGGTTGAGGAAATCCAGCAGCTCGCCGAAGTCGGGTTCGTCGGTGTCCAGGTCCATCGCTTCGCGCTGCAACTCCACCAGCGCCTGCCAGTTCTCGCGCGAAAGCTTGCCACGCACCTGCGAGGCTGCCCACTGCAACCGCTGCAGGTTGGAGCGCAGACTGAACGACCAGTCCTCACCCAGCAGCGCTGCCAACAGGCGCTCAGGGAGTTCACCTTCGTCCGGCAGCAACGTCAGCCGCTCACCGAGGTCGACCGCCGCCTGTAGCGCTTGCGGGTCATCGCCATCGACATACCGCGCGAGCATGATCCGCAGCAGCCGCGCACTGTCGTCGCAGCGTTCGCAGTAACGGCCGAACCAGAACAGGTTCTCCACCACTCGCGAGGGTAGATACGGATCGCGCCGCACCAGATCGTGCACGCCGACATTACGCTGGCTCTTCCATTGCTCGCCGCTGGGTGGACGATCGCCAAGTACCCAAGTGTCCTTGCTCGCCCCGCCGCGCTGCATCGATACCACTTCGGCATCCGCCTCGGCGGCCACCCGGGTCAAACCACCGGGAAGCACGCGATAACCCTCACCACTGGCCACGGCGTACATACGCATGCCGATCGCCCGTGGTTGCAGTTGTCCATTTTCCGCCTGCCAGATCGGCGCGTGGGACAATTGAGCCAACTCTTGCGCCACATAGGCATACGGGCGCGCCTGCATGCGCTCGGCAAGCGCCTGGCGCTGTTTTTCACTCAGATCACGGCCGAACACAGGCGCGAAGCTTTGCGAGGGGAAGGCCGGTTTGATCAGCAGTTCGGGCAGTTTTTCCAGGGCTTGCGCCAATACCGGCGCCTCACCGCACCACCACGTTGCGATCGACGGCAGGATCATATCTTCGCCAAACAGGTATTGATTGATCTTGGGCAGAAACCCAAGCAATCCCGGCGACTCCAGCACGCCACTGCCCAATGCATTGGCCACCAGCACGCGGCCCTGACGCACCGCTTCGAGCAGACCGGGAACACCGAGCGCCGAGTCCGTGCGCAGCTCCAGCGGATCGCAGAAATCATCATCGAGCCGGCGCATGATCGCGTGCACCCGACGCAGACCACTGAGGGTTTTCAGGTAGACCGTGGCATCGCGCACCGTCAGGTCACCGCCCTCGACCAGCGGGTAACCCAACTGGCGAGCCAGATACAAATGTTCGAAATAACTTTCGTTGAAGCGCCCCGGTGTGAGCAGCACCACCAGCGGCGTGTCATCGTCACTCGGCGCCTGTCGTGCGAGGGTTTCCTGCAATGCGCGGAAGAAACCCGCCAGATGCTGCACCTTGAGATCACGGTACAACTCGGGAAAGGCACGGGACACGATGGTGCGGTTTTCCAGGGCATAGCCGGCGCCCGACGGCGCTTGTGTGCGATCCGCCGTGACCCACCAGCGCCCGTCCGGCGTGCGTGCCAGATCCACGGCGTACAGGTGCAGAAATATCTCTTCCGGCGGCGCGATATGCTGACACGGCCAGAGAAAATTGTTGTGACCGAAGACCAGCTCTGCCGGCAACAAACCTTCGCTGATCAGCCTTTGCGGGCCGTACAAGTCCGCCAGCACAGCATTGAGCAGGCGCGCACGCTGAGCGATGCCTGCCGACAATTGCTGCCACTCATCTGCAGCAATCACATGCGGCAGCAGATCCAGCTCCCAAGGCCGATCCGCGCCTTTGGGATCGGCATAGACGTTATACGTGACACCGTTTTCCTGAATCTGCCGCGCCAGCAATGCCTGACGCTGTACCAGTTGCGCCGGGGTGCTGCGCTGCAACTGGTCGAACAGCCGCCGCCAGTGCGGGCGCACCGCGCCACTGCCGTCGAGCAGTTCGTGATAAGTGCCCGCTGTGAGCGGGTAGCGGTCTAGCAGGTCAGGCATGGAAAGCTCGGCAGACAGCAAGGAACGGTCAGACTAACGCAGGCAGATGACGCGCGGATAGACGAAAAATCCGCGTGTCGCGTAGGCCTTAGAAACGTCGTAAATCGATTGTCATCGGTAGCTCGTCACTGATTTCTACATTCGGTATAGGAAGTTTCCCCGGCGTGTGTCCGACGCGAAAGAACCGCGCCATACGCCGGCTTTCGGCTTCGTTGGCGTTGACTGGCAATGTCTCGTAATTGCGCCCGCCCGGATGGGCAACATGGTACTGACAACCGCCCAGTGACCGGCCCATCCAGGTGTCGAGCAGGTCGAACACCAGCGGCGCGTGCACCGGGATGGTCGGTTGCAAGCAGTTAGCCGGTTGCCACGCGCGATAACGCACCCCAGCGACGAACTCTCCTACGCGTCCGGTCGGATGCAATGGCACGGCGATGCCATTACAGGTCAGCAGATAACGCTGCGGCGGCAAGCCTTTGAGCTTGACCTGCAGGCGCTCCAGCGATGAGTCGACGTAACGCACCGTGCCACCTGTCGCGCCCTCCTCGCCCAGGACATGCCATGGCTCCAGCGCCTGACGCAATTCGAGCTCGATACCGTTAACGGCGTAATCGCCAACCTTGGGAAAACGAAATTCCAGATGCGCGGCGAACCATTCCGCGCGCATTGGATAACCGGCGTTGTTGAGTTCGACGATGACGTCGGCGAAGTCCTGTTCGATAAAGTGCGGCAGCAGGAAACGGTCGTGCAGTTCAGTGCCCCAACGCGCAAGTTTCGCCGGCGCATAAGGCTCACGCCAGAAACGTGCGACCAGTGCTCGCAGTAACAACTGCTGAGCCAGGCTCATGCACGCATGGGGCGGCATTTCAAAGGCGCGCAACTCCAGCAAGCCGAGACGCCCGGTGGCGCCGTCCGGCGAATACAGTTTGTCGATGCAGAACTCGGCACGGTGAGTGTTGCCGGTGACGTCGATCAGCAAATTGCGCAGCAGTCGATCAACCAGCCACGGTGCACATTCCTCGCCCGGCTCGGGCATCTGCGCGAAAGCGATTTCCAGTTCGTACAGCGCGTCATTGCGCGCCTCGTCAACCCGTGGCGCTTGGGACGTCGGGCCAATGAACAAACCGGAAAACAGGTAGGACAGCGAAGGATGGTTGTGCCAGTAACTGATCAGGCTGCGCAACAGATCCGGGCGACGCAGGAACGGCGAATCCGCTGGCGTCGCGCCCCCGAGCACAAAGTGATTGCCGCCGCCGGTACCGGTGTGACGGCCATCGATCATGAATTTCTCGGTGGTCAGGCGGGTCTGGCGCGCCTCTTCATACAGAAACTCGGTGCGCTCGACCAATTCGTCCCACGTGGCCGAGGGTTGCACGTTGACTTCGATCACGCCCGGATCAGGGGTGATACGGAAGTTGCTCAGGCGCGGATCGCTCGGCGGCTCATAGCCTTCCAGCAGCACCGGGCAATGCAATTCTTCGGCGGTGGCTTCGATCGCCGCGACCAGTTCCAGATAATCCTCGAGCCGCTCCAGCGGCGGCATGAACAGGTACAAACGCCCCTCACGGGCTTCGGCACAAAACGCGGTGCGTGTCAGCCAGTCGGCGGATTCGTCGATTTTTGGCACGCGTTCGTCGGGCGTAGCCGCTTCGCCTGGACTATTGAGCTGCGCAGTTTGCGGCAACTCGGGAAAATCCTGATTCGGATCCTGTGGATGAATAAACGGATACTCGGCGGCTTTCACCCACGGCTGCGAACCCAACGGCAAGCGATAACCCAGCGGCGAATCTCCCGGGACCAGACGGCAGTGCTCATCACGCAGGTACCAGCGCCCGCTCTGCCATTGATCGCCCTTGGCGGTGCGCGCCAGCGGCAGCACCTGGCCGATCACCTTGTTCAGGCCCTGACTGAAGACTTTGCGCAGGCGTGCGCGCTCCAGCGGCTCCTCCAGACGCGAATCTTCGGCGCTGACGTTGCTGGGTAATGTGCCCTCGCGCCAGAGGTAATAGAAGTTGTCTTCGTAGGCCGGGAACACAAAACGCGTAGGTAATTTCAGGCGCTCGGCGACACTCGCCAGGAAGCGTCCGGCCAATTCGCCATTGGCGCCGTAATCCTGTTGCTCGTCGGCGATCAAAGCATCGTTATGCCAGATCGGCACGCCGTCACGGCGCCAGTAGCAATTGAGCGACCAGCGCGGCAGTTGCTCGCCGGGATACCACTTGCCCTGACCAAAATGCACCAGACCTTTCGGCGCGTAATGTTTGCGCATGCGCTGGAACAGTTCGGCGGACAGTCGACGTTTATCGTCACCCAACGCGGCGGTGTTCCACTCGGCGCCGTCCGGATCGTCGATGGAAACGAACGTCGGCTCGCCGCCCATAGTCAGGCGCACGTCGTCTGCCAGCAGGTCGGCATCGATCTGCCGACCCAGCGTTTGAATCGCCTGCCATTGCTCATCGCTGTAAGGCTTGGTGACGCGCGGCGCCTCCCAGATCCGCTCCACCGACATTTCGTGGCTGAACGCACATTCGCAAGGTTCGACCAAGCCACTGATCGGTGCCGCCGAGGACGGATCTGGACTACACGCCAACGGGATATGCCCTTCACCGGCAAACAGCCCGGAAGTCGCATCCAGGCCGATCCAGCCCGCGCCCGGCAAATACACCTCGCACCAGGCGTGCAGGTCAGTGAAATCGACGTCAGTGCCGGATGGGCCGTCGAGGCTTTTCACATCGGCGGTCAGTTGAATCAGATACCCGGAGACAAACCGCGCGGCCAATCCAAGGTTGCGCAGTAGTTGCACCAGCAGCCACGCCGAATCCCGGCAGGAGCCGGAGGCATGTTCGAGGGTGTGCTCCGGGGTTTGCACGCCCGGCTCCATGCGGATCAGGTAACCGATGTCTTCGCTCAGGCGCTGGTTGAGCGCCACCAGAAAATCCACCGCTGGCAGCGATGTGCGGTCGATGGCGTCCAGATAGGCTTTGAATTTGGGGGTCAGCGGCAGGGTTTCGAGGTACGGCGCCAATTCCTTACGCTCATCGGCGGCGTAGGCGAAGGGGATTTTCTCGGCGTAGGGCTCGAGGAAGAAGTCGAACGGATTGAACACCGCCATCTCGGCGAGCAGATCGACTTCGATGCGCAACTCATTGGTTTTCTCGGGGAACACCAGCCGCGCGAGGTAATTGCCCTGCGGATCCTGCTGCCAGTTGATGAAATGCTGCTCGGGCGAGACTTTCAGCGCATACGACAGAATCCGCGTGCGGCTGTGGGCGGCCGGGCGCAGGCGAACGATCTGCGGGCCGAGTTCGACAGCGCGGTCGTAGCGGTAATGCGTGACGTGATGCAATGCGACATGAATCGACACGGCGTGCCTCCTGCGAGCCTAAGCGTATTCGAAAGCGCGCAAGACTTATGCCATGCAGAGGCTTGGGCGCTTTCCCGGAATGCTTAAGGCAGTACAGCACCAAAATCGGGCGATGCGGGGAAATGGTTTGGGCTGATTGCACGTAAATGTTGCGAAGAGCGCCCTCACCCTAGCCCTCTCCCGGAGGGAGAGGGGACTGACCGCGTTGGATGTTGGAGATACACCGACTTGAAAGTATTGAGTCGAATCCATTTTTTGAAAAGTAGTGAGATCTGCTGCGAAGAGCCCCTCACCCTAGCCCTCTCCCGGGGGGAGAGGGGACCGACCGCGTTGGATGTTGGAGATACACCGACTTGAAAGTCTCGAGTCGAACTCAAGTTTTGAAAAGCATGGAGATCTGCTCCCTTCCCCCTCGCCCCCATTGGGGGAGAGGGCTGGGGTGAGGGGGGATGGATCTTGCAGACGACAAAAACCCATCCCCAGAAATGCAAAACGCCAACCCGAAGGTTGGCGTTCTGTTCAGCTCAAGCGATGTTTAGCGCGGCACGACCGGCTTGCGTGTCGGCTTCGGCCCTTTGCCTTTCGCGGCGTCCTTGCGCTCCTTGGCCGCCTGCTGGTTGCGGGCAAACGCCGCCGCCTTGGCCTGCTCACGCTTGTCCCAAGGATTACCACCATCACTGGCACGCGGCGGCAGACCGGTGTGCTGGGTGAGGATCTTGGTGGTCTTCTCTTTGCCTTCCTTCGCGACTTTATGGCTGCCGGCTGGCGTCGAGTTCTTGCGACGGGCGCTCTGGTAGCTGTCGGTAGCCGGCTGGTGCGTCGGGATCAGTTGATCCTTGCCCGAACCGATCAGGTCGCCACGGCCCATGCGGATCAGCGCTTCACGCAGCATTGGCCAGCCTTTCGGGTCGTGATACCGCAAGAATGCCTTGTGCAGACGACGCTGCTCTTCGCTCTTGACGATGGTCACGCCGTCGCTTTTGTAGGTGACTTTGCGCAGCGGGTTCTTGCCCGAGTGGTACATCGCGGTGGCGGTGGCCATCGGCGACGGGTAGAACGCTTGCACCTGGTCAGCGCGGAAGCCATTGCCCTTGAGCCACAGAGCGAGGTTCATCATGTCTTCGTCGGTGGTGCCCGGGTGGGCGGCGATGAAGTACGGAATCAGGTACTGCTCCTTGCCCGCTTCCTTGGTGTACTTCTCGAACATGCGCTTGAACTTGTCATAGCTGCCAATGCCCGGTTTCATCATCTGGTTGAGCGGACCTTCCTCGGTGTGTTCCGGGGCGATCTTCAGGTAACCACCAACGTGGTGAGTGACCAGCTCTTTGACGTACTCCGGCGATTCAACCGCGAGGTCGTAACGCAGGCCAGAGGCAATCAGAATCTTCTTCACACCCGGCAAGGCACGGGCGCTGCGGTACAGCTGAATCAGCGACGAGTGGTCGGTGTTCAGGTTCGGGCAGATGCCTGGGAACACGCAGGACGGCTTGCGGCACGCGGATTCGATTTCCGGCGTTTTGCAGGCAATGCGGTACATGTTCGCGGTCGGGCCGCCGAGGTCGGAAATGACGCCGGTGAAACCCGGGACCTTGTCGCGGATCTCTTCGATTTCGCGAATGATCGACTCTTCGGAACGGTTCTGGATGATCCGGCCTTCGTGCTCGGTGATCGAGCAGAAGGTGCAGCCACCGAAGCAGCCACGCATGATGTTCACCGAGAAACGGATCATGTCGTAGGCCGGGATCTTCTCCTTGCCATACGCAGGGTGCGGAACACGTGCGTAAGGCATGCCGAACACGTAGTCCATTTCTTCAGTGGTCATCGGAATCGGCGGCGGGTTGAACCAGACATCGACTTCGCCATGCTTCTGCACCAGTGCGCGGGCGTTGCCCGGGTTGGTCTCGAGGTGCAGCACGCGGTTGGCGTGGGCATACAGAACGGCGTCGCCACGGACCTTTTCAACCGATGGCAGGCGAATTACGGTCTTGTCACGGGTCATGCGCGGGCTGGCCAGGATCTGTACGACCTTGGCTTCCTGCGGATCTTCGACCGGACCCTTTTCCTGTTCGATGGCGCAGGCCTGGGTGTCCTGAGTGTTCACGTACGGGTTGATGATCTTGTCGACCTTGCCCGGACGGTCGATACGCGTCGAGTCGACTTCGTACCAGTCTTTCGGCGTATCACGACGAATGAACGCGGTGCCGCGCACGTCGGTGATGTCTTCGATCTTGTGCCCGTAGGACAGACGCTGGGCAACTTCGACGATCGCGCGCTCGGCGTTGCCGTACAGCAGAATGTCGGCGCTGGCGTCGATCAGGATCGAGTTACGCACGCGATCCTGCCAGTAGTCGTAGTGAGCGATGCGACGCAGCGAGGCTTCGATGCCGCCAAGGACGATCGGCACATGCTTGTACGCTTCTTTGCAGCGCTGGCTGTAAACCAGGCTCGCGCGATCCGGACGCTTGCCGGCCATGCCGCCTGGCGTATAGGCGTCGTCGGAACGGATTTTCTTGTCCGCGGTGTAGCGGTTGATCATCGAGTCCATGTTGCCCGCCGCAACCCCGAAGAACAGATTCGGCTCGCCGAGCTTCATGAAGTCGTCTTTGGACTGCCAGTTCGGCTGCGCAATGATCCCGACGCGGAAGCCTTGCGACTCCAGCAGCCGGCCAATGATCGCCATGCCGAACGACGGGTGATCGACGTAGGCATCTCCGGTAACAATGATGATGTCACAGGAATCCCAGCCAAGCTGATCCATCTCCTCCCTGCTCATCGGCAGGAATGGCGCTGGCCCGAAACATTCGGCCCAATATTTTGGATAGTCAAATAACGGCTTGGCTGCTTGCATGTCGACGACCGGTGTTGAAGTGAAAAATCGCGGGCGCGGAATATAGCACAAATTTTGACCAATTCCGACGGCAATGGTCGGTTTCTCTTACAGCCAGTGTTGCGCATGCCCGTCGACCCGTCACAGGCAGAAAAACATCGATTCAACCCAACATTCATCAGCCCGGCACCTGCGCCAGCTGATGTGACAACCCTTCAAGGATGAAGAAATGTCACCGAAATCGCCCATCAGAGGCACCACCACCGTTGATGTTCATCCACGCCCCGGCAGTCCGAGGGGCGGCCACGTGCCGCACCCGACGATTCCTCTGTCGGCAGGCACGCTACGGATGCCGGAAACCCTCACGACAGGCGCCGATCTGCAGGCGATCAGGTCGGCACCGTCGATCAGGGTCAGCCCATCGCCACCGGATCCGCCCATCCGCCCCCCAGCCCGGGAACCCTCGCTGGAACATTACCTGATCAATGCGCCCGCCTCCCTGCCGGCGCCCGATGGGCACGGCGTCAGAACCTTCAAGGGCCGTCGTTACGTGGATGTGCCGGATGGCGGCATTGTGCAGGTCGTCACTGATGCGCCATCCGGTCTCTACCGGGCACGGCTGGCGAGCGAGCTGACGCCTGCCGGGCCGCTGCTGATACGCGATCGCGAAAGCGGGCTGTGGCATCCGCTGGAGGACGGCAAAAGCATCACTTTCCCCTTGTCCGACACACGCCTGCAGGATTTCGCGACCGATCTGGACTTTACCGGCGTCCAGGTCGGCCGGGACCGTCTGTATCGCTACGGCGGCAAACTCTACGCAGTGATCGCCGAACAGAGTTACCAGGCGCTGCATGACCTTGACGCCTCCTCGCCAGCATTGCCGGTCATGCGCATCGTTCGCCCTGAAGATCCCGTGGCTAGCGACCCTGCCAATGTTTACATCGGTACGCGTGCGGGAAGATCGGAGCCGATTGTCTTTGATGAGCAGCGCGGCTGGGTGGGGACGCTGGTGGGCGGCACGGCAGGCATGCGCCGACGAGCGAATCCGGCAGATGCCTTGCGCGCGGCTGACCTGACGTTCGAGTTACAGACGCTGGAACTGCAATTCAACCAGGCCATGACCACGGGCGAACAGCTGCACTACCGCTGGCAGGCGTTGAAGGGCAGCGAAGCCGAGCGCGCCCATTTGCAGCGCCTCGAAGAACATCATCGGTGGGAACTGTCGATACTGGAAAAAACCCTCGACCTGCACACCGATGAAAAGGAGCGCATCGTCTCGATCATGGGACGTGTCGCCTACCGGGAAAAGATCATCGTGCTGCACAAGGGCCGCATGCTGACCTACAACCAGCTGATGATCGCCAGCGATTCGCGAAAGTTGCTGGACGGGCCGATTTTCGGCGGCCCGGTTGCTGACCATGCGGCCGTGGCAGCCCATTTGTCGAACAAACTGGAGATCCTCAAGAAGCGTCAGGATATCGCCGATGAACTGTTGAACAAGTGGCGCCTGTCACCCGACGATTTGAAAGGCACGGTCTATGATCCGATCGATCTGCACGAAAACGTTGCCTTCTGGATCTACGCCAAAAGCCGCCTGTTCGTCGATGAGGATGCGCCTGTCGACATCAGCAATGCCAATGCCAGATACCTTGCGTTCTGTTTCGGTGAGGTGACCTTTGCTTTTCGTGCGCTCAAGGAAATTCCTCAGCATGCGCGTATTTCCGTGCTCAGTGACTTGCTGGATCAGACGTCAGCCGTCAAAGCCTCGTACGAAAATCTGCCGCTGCCCCCTGGCCCGCAACATGCCGGCTCACGCAGTGAAATCATCGAAGCCATAGAACATTTCGAGCACACGCTGGAACAGCATCTGGATCGCTACCATCAGGAGCAGGACACAACGGCCGCGCTGCCACCCCACGAACAACCGATCGATTTCGATTTCATCCCGGCACAGGGCCAGAGCCCGCAAGCGGCGGCACCGAGGAAAATGTTCCGCAGCAAGCACCACGGGGTCTACAAGATCCGGGTCGGACGGCCACGTCGCACGGCGGCGGGTGAAGACTTGATCGATGTGATGAATCCGCATGACCCGACAGAGGTCCTGCAAACCTACGAACGCCGGGAAGGCGAATGGCGTCGGCAGATGGCCAGGCAAGAAAGAAACCTGTCGACGCTGACTGCTCAGGCGCGGCAGCACCTGGAACAATCCGAAGCGCATTTGCATACCGCGTGGCGCGATGAGAAAGCCAAACGCAATGCCAGCGGTATCGTCGAATTTCTGACTGGCCGGGCCGACGAACTGGATGATCTCGCCCGGCAAATCGGACAAGCGCCCAATCCCGCCGCCAGTGACATTTCCGCGCTGGTACAACGCCTGCACCACGACAGTCAGCGCCTGCTCCAGGAAGGTGAAAACATTCGTGTGCGGCTCTACAAAGACCCCGACTACCTGAGCAACGACCGCGTGGCGTATCTGATCCGCCACGGGCATTTGAGCGCCACTCGCACGCAGAGCCGGATACCGCTGGGCAAGGGCAACAAAAAGGAATTTCTCGACGTCTACACGCTGAACGACAGTCAGGCCGGTACGGTGCTGTGGTACGCGCACTTCCACTACACACAGAAGGACAGTCCTTTAGCGGACTTTCAGGTAAAGCGCGGCCACCTCAAGACTCGCCAGCAAAACCGGCTCGGTACGTCGTCTCAACGCAGGGACGAGCAGGCCGGCCGGGCGCACGTGAAGATCTGGCGTGAAGATATCGACAGCAGGACCGCACAGAGAATCTTCGAACTGGCCTCCTGAAACAGGAACGCCCCATACCGTGCGTGACTGAACAAGCAAACTTGTCCGAAGGCAGGAAGCCCAACGACATCTGTCCCTGAGCCAATGCCTGGGGACAACCACTCAAGGATGATAACCATGGCTACTAAAACGCCCGTCAGAGGCACCGTTTCGGTCGACGTCCATACGCGTCCGAATCAAACACCGGAGACCCGGACGCCGCACCTCGACAGCACGATCAGCGTCGGCACAAGCCGGGACGGACAGCCAGCGCGATCGGGCAACGTCGCCCCGGATAACGACCTCGACGCTATCAGCCCGGCCCCGGCCATCAAGATTCAACCGGCAACGCCTCACGCTGAAAACCAGATATCCGTGCAGCAGCCGATCGAACATTACCGAATGGCTGCGTCGGCCACGTTGCCTGCTATCGACGCCAGCGGATTCAGAACGTACAAGGGTCGCCGCTATGTCGATATGGCCGATGGTGGCATTGTGCTCGTCACAGTGGACGCTGACACGGGCCGGTATCGGGCCAGACTGGCCAGCGAGCGATTGCCTTCCGGCCCGGTGCTGCTGCGCGACGCCGACAGCGGACTTTGGCGTGTCGCCGAGGATCACCACGTTATCAGCGTGCCGCTGACCGATCCCGACCTGCGAACCTTTCGCTCGGATCTGAATTTCAGCACCAGCGAACCCGACAGCGACGGCGTGTTTCGACATGATGGCAAACGCTACGCGCTGATCGACGGCCATGCGTATCAGGTCATGCTCGATACGGATGCCTCCACGCCTGTGCAGAAGGTATGGCGCATCGTCAACGCCAAAGACTCCGTGGCGACAGACAGCGAAAATATCTATCACGCCAGCCGTAGCGGCGAATCGCACGCCATCACGCGCGACGGGCAAGACACCTGGGCGTTTGCCGCCTCAGGTTTACGGGGCGGCATGCGCCGTGGGGAAAGGCCTGGAGCCGGGACACAAGCAAGCCTGGCGACCCTGCTGCACGACTATGCACCCTTCGCAGCGGTCCACAAGGAACTCGTCGAATCGTCTGAGCGGTACAACAGCCTTTACCGCGAGGCGCGTGCTTTGCCCACGGACAGTTCAGCACAGACCGCAGCCCTGATCGCCGTTGAGGTCCATCTGCTCAAGCACATCAAGAAGCAGGCGGACTTTATCCAGTCACTCGTCGACAACAAGGATTGGCTGGTGCGGTTAAAAGCCCGCGGGGAATTCAAAAAGGAGCTGCACACCTTCCGGATGGATCGAGTGAGTTACCTGAATCGGCTCATGACGGTCATGGACTTGAAGCTCGCACCGACCTTCGCAACGCTGAACAGCGACAACTGCAAAAAAATGATCGCTAACCTGAACAAAAAACTGAAGATTCTCGAAGACCGGGAAGTGCTGATGGGGCAGATCAGAAAAGCCTCCCCGGGGGCGGAACCCGATCTCGTCGAACTGAGTCAGGAAGTGCCCACGGCCGAGCGTGTCACCTTCAACAAGTTGAGTTTGTACGTCCACTTGTTCGCAGGCACACCTGATCACACGCCAAACGCGACCATGCACTCGCTGCCCTCCATCAATCTGTTCAACGGCGATCTGCACAACATTCCCGAAGGCTCGCAGCCATTGGCGTTGATGCTGACGCTTGATCAAATCAGACGCGACAAAAGCCGTTTTGAAGCATGGCTGTCGACGGACAGCGTCAAGGCCGAGTACGCCAGGGAAATCCTCGCGCTGACTGACACCGTCGAGAACAGAATCGAGACACGACTGAACGAACTCCTGGCTACGTTTGACCGCAATACCGAACTGCCCAGCCGGGATCAGGACATCGACTTCGACTTCCTTCCAGTACAACCGGGCAATAGCGGAACCACACGCCCGGCAACGCCCAGAAAGGTGTTCAGCACGCGCCGGCACGGTACTTCAAGAATCCTCGTCGGCGAGACGGAAACCGCCGCAGACGGCAGTGTCATCATCAAGGTTTCCAACCCGCTCCAGCCGGATGGCCCGACTGAACGATACGAGAAAAGGCAGGGTGAATGGCTGCCCGTTCGTCCACCCATCGTCAGCACTCCGCGACCGGAACTGATAGCCGAGGCCAACCGCTTATTGGCTGATGTTGAAAAGCACATTGCCGCAGCACGGGCCAAAGAAACCGCGAAAGACAATCCGACGGAAATCATTGAAGACCTGGAAAAAGCCATCGAACCGCTCAACGAGCAGGCACGCCGCCTGCAAAACCACGAAAACGCGGCCGAGGATAGCGAGATCCAGAGCTTGGCCGAACGCTTGCAAACGGCCGCAGACACATTGTCCGCACATGGCCAAAGCGTGCTGGTGCGGATGTACAAGAACAAGGACGTGCTGGACATTCTGCGCCTGAATTATCTGATCGATCACGCTGAGCTGAACGCCGTCAAAACCGTTGATCGCAAACAGCAGGGCAAAGGCCGGGACAAGTCGTTTCTCGACGTCTACTCGATCCGCGATCGCGTCGACAATGCGCCGTTATGGGAAGCGCACTTTCACTACGACAAAGACAACAGCGAGCCGCTGAATTTCACCATCAGGGGCAGCCATCTGAAAACCCTCGAACAGAGCAAGCGCGGCATCGAGTCCCAGCGCCGCGACGAACAGGCCGGTCTGCCCCACGTTGCCATCTGGCGCCAGACTTTCGATGGCAAGACCGCACGCAAGATTTTTGCTCTGGCGAGCGAGGCGACAGCGGCGGTCCGCTGACACAGTCAATCAGGCAATGACGCCGAATACGCCAGCAACTCCGCTCTGCAAGAGTTGCTGGCCACTACAAGGAAAGCAGGAAATGCCAATCAAGTTGCCAGCCAAAGGCACTACCTCCAGCAGCACACTCGTTCGCCCCCTGCCCTCGCCAGACGTGAGCACTGTACGCGCCGATACGACCGTGCGCCCGGGCTTTGAAACCTTCAGCGAGATCGGTCCACCGACTCGGCCCTTCCGGCCGACGGACGACGCTGACCTCGATGCGATTACGCCGGTGCCAACGGTCACGGTTCATCCTTCCCCCACGCAGGCCGAAATCCCACATCCCGTCGACCCACCACTGGAGCATTACCGAGTCATGACCGCTGCTGGCTTGCCAGCGGCGAATGCCGAGGGTTTCAGAATGTACAAAGGACGCCAGTACGTCGAGGTGGCTGACGCAGGCATCATACAAATCGGCAGAGATCCGGACACGGGCCTGTTCCGGGCCAGACTGGCAAGCGAGTCCAGACCTTCAGGCCCTGTCTTGCTGCGCGATGGCGATAGCGGGCGCTGGCGGTTGGCCGATGACGGCGAAGTGACTACTGCCCCTCTTACCGATTCTGGCCTGCAAGCGTTTCGCACGGATCTGGACTTCAGCACCAGCGAGCCTGACAGCGACGGCGTGTTTCGACACGACGGCAAACGCTTTGCACTCATCCACGATCATGCTTATCAGGTCATGCTTGATAAGGATGCCTCTACGTCTGGGCAGAAGGTATGGCGCATCGTCAACGCCAAAGACCCTGTGGCTAGTGACAGCGAAAACATCTATCACGCCAGCCGCAGTGGAGAATCTCGGGCCATCGCACTCAGCGTCCGCAATACCTGGGTTGCTGTTTCCACCGGGTTGCTGGGAGGCATGCGCCGCCATGAGGCCATCCCGATTCTGCTGCAACGATATGAGCCCTTCCTCGCAAGGATAAACGAGCTTAACGAATCAGCTGCGCGGTATGACGTGCTCGCGGGTCAGGCTAATGCCCTGGCGAACGGCAGTGCAGGGCGGACGGCGGCGTTGATTGCCGTTGAAGTTCACCTGCTCAGGCACATCAAAAAACAGGCTGACAATTTGCAGGCAATACTCGACCACAAATCCTGGTTGATGCACCTCAAAGCCAACGGGGTTTACGCCGAAGAGCTGCACGCCCTTCGCCTCGATCAGGTGAAATACCTGAACCTGTTGATGAAAGCCATGAACCTGAGGGGCGAGTCTGTATTCACCACGCTGACTGCCGACAACTGTATAAAAGTCATCAGTCTTATGAACAAAAAGCTGAAGCTTCTCGAAGACCGGGAGGTGGTGATGGGGCAGATCCTGAAAGCAGACCGAGGCGCGGCCCCCATACTTGCCAAGCTCCGTAATAAAGTGGCCACGGCCGAGCGCATCAACTTCAACAAGTTGAACCTGTACGTCCACTTGTTCGCAGGCACGCCTGACTACTCTCCAGAAGTGACCATGCGCTCGCTTTACTCCATCGACCTCATCACCGGCGATCTGCAGAACATTCCCGAAGCGGCGCAGCCATTGTCGCTGATGCTGACCCTCGATCAAATCAGAGGCGACAGGGGCCTTTTTGAAGCAGAGGTATCGGCAGGCAGCGTCACAGCCGAGTACGCCAGGGAGATCCTCGCGCTGACCGATCAGTTCGAGACCGGCATCGAAACCCGTTTGAAAGACATCTTTGCCTCGTTCAACCGCAATACCGAACTGCCCAGCCTGGATCAGAACATCGACTTCGACTTCATTCCGCCCCAGCCTAGCGATAGCGTGTCAGCCCGACCGCCGTCGATGAGGAAAGTGTTCCGCACCCGACGGCACGGCACTTCCAGAGTGATGGTTGGCGACACGGAAACTGCTGCAGACGGCAGCGTAATCGTCAAGGTTTCCAACCCGTTCCAGCCCAATGGCCCGGTCGAACGATACGAGAAAAGGCAGGGTGAATGGCTGCCCGTTCGTCCACCCATCGTCAGCACTCCGCGACCGGAACTGATCGCCGGGGCCAACCGTTTATTGGCTGACGTGGAAAAGCACATTGCCGCAGCACGGGCCAAAGAAACCGCGAAAGACAATCCGACGGAAATCATTGAAGACCTGGAAAAAGCCATCGACCCGCTCAACGAGCAGGCACGCCGCCTGCAAAACCACGAAAACGCGGCCGAGGATGCCGAGATCCAGAGCTTGGCCGAGCGCTTGCAAACGGCCGCAGACACACTGTCCGCACATGGCCAAAGCGTGCTCGTGCGGATGTACAAGAACAAGGACGTGCTGGACATTCTGCGCCTGAATTATCTGATCGATCACGCTGAGCTGAATGCCGTCAAAACCGTTGATCGCAAACAGCAGGGCAAAGGCCGGGACAAGTCGTTTCTCGACGTCTATTCGATCCGCGATCGCGCCGACAACGCACCGTTATGGGAAGCGCACTTTCACTACGACAAAGACAACAGCGAGCCGCTAAATTTCACCATCAGGGGCAGCCACCTGAAAACCCTCGAACAGAGCAAGCGCGGCATCGAGTCCCAGCGCCGCGACGAACAGGCCGGCCTGCCCCACGTTGCCATCTGGCGCCAGACCTTCGATGGCAAGACCGCACGCAAGATTTTTGCTCTGGCGAGCGAGGCGACAGCGGCGATCCGCTGACACAGTCAATCAGGCAATGACGCCGAACACGCCAGCAGCTCCGCTCTGCAAGAGTTGCTGGCCACTACAAGGAAAGCAGGAAATGCCAATAAAGTCACCGCCCAAAAGCACCGCCTCGGGCAACACCTCTATTCGACCGGCACCGGACGTGACCACGCCGCGCGTCGATACAACACCGCGTCCGGGCTTTGACAGTTTCAACACGAATGGACTGCCGGCGCGCCCTCTCACACCAACAGGCGACGCTGACCTCAATGCAATCAGCCCGGCGCCCACGGTCACGGTCCACCCTTCCCCGTCACCAGCCCAAACGGTGCGACCTGTCGATCTGCCGCTGGAGCAATACCGGATCATGGCACCTGTTGGCTTGCCGGCGGCCAATGCCGAAGGTTTCAGGATCTACAGAGGGCGCCCCTATGTCGACGTGGTCGACGTCGGGATCGTGCAGGTCGCCAAGGATGCCGACAGCGGTCTGTTCCGCGCCAGGCTGTCCAGCGAATCGAAGCCTTCCGGCCCCGCTCTGCTGCGCGATCCAGACAGTGGGCGGTGGCATAGGCTGGACGAATTCGAACCGATCACCTTTCCCCTGAGCGATAGCCGTCTGGCACCGTTTCGCACACCGCTCGCTTTCAACCACATAGACCCCGACAGCGACGGACTTCATCGCTTCGACGGCAAACTGTATGCATCGATCGACAACCATGCCTATCAGGTGCTGCACGACCCGGACGCCTCGACGCCATTGGCCACCGTGATGCGCATCGTACGCAGTGACGACCCCATCGCCAGCGACAGCGCCAATGTGTATGTCGCCACTCGCCCCCCGGCGTTTCGCCAACCCACGCGCAACAGATCGCCCAAAGTCTGAAGCGCTGCTGGCGTCATCAGAGCGGCAGCATTCTCTGGCTCGAAGCCGGGAACGGCCCACTGCCGGCGCTGAAAGCGGATTTCAGCCACGTTCGGCATCTGACCCTGCAATCGGTGGCCTGGTCAGACTCCGCCAGTACATTGCTCGGCAACTTCTCCGGTCTGGAAGGTCTGCATATCAGCGGATCAACCCTAAGTACCCTGCCGACAGCCATTGCACAGATGCCCGGATTGCACAGCCTGGACCTGAGCACGAACCGTATCGCCCCTCGATGAACGAGCAGCCGCCGGCCTGAGCTCGCTGGACAATCTCAAGCACCTCGACCTGTCAGGCAACCCGTTGGGTAAAACACCTGATTTCTCCGGAATGCCGAACCTCAAGACCCTGAACCTGAGCAACGCAGAGCTGGATCAGTGGCCAGCCGGTCTGCTCAACCAGACCCGGCTGACGCATCTGGACTTGCGCAACAACCGCCTGAACGCGGTCCCAGAGGCAAACCTCAATCCGCCAGCCGAGCAGTTCGAAGCGCTCGCCCGTATCAACAGCGTCACCCTGCTTGAAGGCAATCCGTTCCCGACCGGCTACTGGACAAAACTGGAAGACTTTTGGCAACGGGTGACAACCGAACAACCGGAACTGGGCAACAACGCCGTGGCTGATGCGTTCAGACTTCCCAGCGACATGCCTGAAACTGTCAGCGTGCAGCGGGTCTACCCCAATAAAAACCCAAAGCAGTTGCGCGCGTTTCTCCTGGCTCTGGATGAAGACGGCAAAGCGCAACTGGCACGCCGTGTCGCAGCACTGGACTTACTGGAATCCCAGCTCGACACCTACGTCAACCGCAGCCAGACCGACTCGTTCGGCGCTGATACCCCGGCCAAAATACAGGCGCGCCATATCGCGGATATCATCAAGGCCTGTTGGCTGGATTCGACGCACACGCTGAGGCTGCCGGAGATCAAAGCGCCACTGCCCCCGCTCAGCGCCGACTTCAGTCATGTCAAATCGCTGTTAATCAATGCCGCTACCTGGTCGGGCGACGCCGATACTTTCCTGTCCGGCTTCCCGAATCTGGAACGGCTGGTGATCAATCACTGCAGGCTGGAAAGTTTGCCCGGCCCCATCGTTGCCATGCATGACCTGGTCAACCTGGACCTGTCGGGTAATCGTCTGCAAATGACAGAGGACAGAGCGGCAATACTCAGTGCCATGAATCAGCTTGAGGCGATCAATCTAGGCGACAATCCGGCCCTTGGTTCGATGCCTGATTTCAGCGGCATGTCCAGGCTGAGGCAGGTGCAGCTCAATAACACAGGCATCGATCAATGGCCGAGCGGATTGCAGGACAAGCCCGATCTGATCATTGTGGATCTAAGCAACAATCGCTTGAAGGAAGTACCGCCGACCTTTCTAGATCCACCGCCGAAGCAACTGCTGGCGATCGCCCGGATCAACGCCGTGACCCAACTCGATGGCAACCGCTTTGCGGCCGGTTACGGGAAGAAGTTCGATGACTTTTGGCGGCGCGTCAGCGCAGTCGCTCCCGAGCTGCTGACTCACACCAACTTCGATAGCGACAACTCCGTTGCCCGGCGTTACCAACGGCTGTTTCCAGGCAAGAACATGAAGCAGTGCAGGGAATACCTGTGGAGCCTCGACGCGGACACCGTCGTTATCAAGGTGCGCAGTCTCGAACGAGAATTCAAAGTACTGAAACGCCAGCTCGACGATTGGGTTTTTTCCGGCGGGGGCAATCGGGGCGGCTACATTCGCGCGGATCAACTGGCACTCAATGCGCAGATCCGGACTGATCGGGTCACGGCCAGCAACAGAATCATCAGTTGCTGGCGCCGAGAGGGGCCGCAAGCTCACGCCCATGACGGTACTCCCATCGGCCTGGAGCTCGATCTCAGCAATCTGCGGCTGCCAAGCCTGCCGGACATAGACGCTGACTTCACTCACGTCGGCTCACTCAAACTGGTCAATATGCACCTGAGCACGTCTCCGGAAGGTTTTTTGACGCGTTTCCGCCATATACGCTGGTTGCAACTGTCGCGCAATCAACTGCGCGAACTGCCACCGGCCATTGGCGAAATGAATGGGCTGACGTTGTTGTCCCTGGATAGCAATAATATCACCCTGACCACCGACACTGCCCGCGTTCTCGCGAGCCGCACTACCTTGCGTGGACTGGAGCTGCAGGGAAACCGGCAACTGGGCATCGCCCCGGACATGAGCCAGATCGTCGACATGCGGACTGTCAGTCTGGCCCACACAGGGATCGACACCTTTCCCACTGGCCTCATCCATCAGCCGCTGCTGGATACCATCGCGCTGAACGGCAACCGCATCACGGAAATTCCCGACGCCATTATCGCGCCGCCGAATGATCAATTGGCCAACACGGTGCGCATCAACAACATCACCGACATTTCGAACAATCCACTGTCGGACGCGACGTACACCCGTCTGCTCCAGTACAACAATCGCCTGACAGCCGCCGGAACACCGCTGACAGGCGCAAGGAACATCTCCAGTACAGCCATAGTACGTCCTACGCCCTTGCGCTGGATCAGGAATGATCCGATGAAGCGCTGGACAGCAGGACTCTCCGACGATCAAGTGGCTAACCGCAGGCGTCAATGGCAAACCTTGCGCGACCAGCCGCGTTCCGGCGGTTTGTTCGACACGCTTGAACTCCTGCTGGACAGTGCCACCGGTCACCACGAACTGCAGGGACGAGTCTGGAAGCTGATCGACAGCATCACCGAAAACACGCCGCAGTCCGAACGCTTGCGCAACGAAGTGTTCGATCGCGCGGGCGAAGCGACCTGCTGTGTTCGGGCGGCGTTTACCTTTACCAACCTCGAAGTCATATCAATGACGCACAACGCTGTGGCCCGAGCCAGCGACAAGACTCAGGGGCCAGAACTGTTCAAGCTGTCCAGGGCGTTGTTCCGCTTGCACGAAGTCGACAAAGTCGCCTCGGCAGACATCGCGCAACGCGAAGCCGCAATTGTCGCTGCCAGAACGCCCGATGAGGCCGCGATCCTGCCCCCACCTCATGTAGGAGAAGAAGTCGAAATCAGGTTGTACTATCGCCACGGCCTGAAAGACCGCCTGCAGCTGCCTGGGCAACCGGAAAAAATGGGCTTCTCACGCCTGGTCAAAGTCTCCGACACGCAGCTGGAAAACGCTTACCAGACGGTCATTGCGCGGGATAACTCGGCTGAGGAGTTTCAGGCATTGGTGTCGAGGGAGTTCTGGCAAAAATACCTGACCAGTAAATATCAGGAAACCTTCGAAACCCAGCGTCAGCCGTTTCAGGACCGGCAAGCAGCCTTGGGTGAGTCATTCGAGGCAAACGAAATGTCGTTCGCCGATTACGACGCGCAATCGAAAACGATGCAGGCCGAGTGGATCATCGAGGAAGCGGCCCTGATCGACAAACTGAGCCGCGAGGAACTGGCGCAGTACAAGGCCAGCGGCACTGATGAGGAAGCCGCCGGCACAAGTGCCAGCTGAATGAGGCGAGTGCTGGCCGAGGATTTTCGGCCAGCCTTTATTCGTCGTCGTCGAAGTTGTAGCTGCCCGGCGCGAGGTTTTCGAAGCGGGTGTATTTGCCGATGAACGCCAGGCGGATAAAACCGATCGGGCCGTTACGCTGCTTGCCGATGATGATTTCGGCGATGCCCTTGTGTTCGGTTTCCGGGTGATACACCTCGTCGCGGTAGACGAACATGATCACGTCGGCGTCCTGCTCGATCGCTCCGGATTCCCGGAGGTCAGAGTTGATTGGACGTTTGTTCGGCCGTTGCTCGAGGGAACGGTTGAGCTGAGACAGCGCCACCACCGGGCAGTTGAATTCCTTGGCCAGCGCTTTCAGGGAACGCGAGATTTCCGAAATCTCGTTAGTTCGGTTGTCGCCGCCGGAACCCGGAATCTGCATCAGTTGCAGGTAGTCGATCATGATCAGGCCGATCTCACCGTGTTCACGCGCCAGACGCCGGGTACGCGCACGCATTTCCGAAGGGCTGATACCGGCGGTGTCGTCGATGAACAGCTTGCGGTCATTGAGCAGGTTGACCGCCGAGGTCAGGCGCGGCCAGTCATCGTCTTCCAGTTGGCCGGAACGCACCTTGGTCTGGTCGATCCGGCCTAACGAGGAGAGCATACGCATGACCAGCGATTCACCTGGCATCTCGAGGGAATACACCAGAACGGCCTTGTCGCTGCGCAGTACGGCGTTCTCCACCAGGTTCATCGCGAAGGTGGTCTTACCCATCGACGGACGACCGGCGACGATGATCAAGTCAGCCGGTTGCAGGCCGCTGGTTTTCTCGTCGAGGTCGGTGTAACCGGTAGACAGGCCGGTGATGGCGTTGTCGGTGTTGAACAAGGTGTCGATGCGGTCGATGGCCTTGGTCAGCAAGTCATTCACACCAACAGGTCCACCGGTTTTCGGCCGGGCCTCGGCAATCGCGAAGATCTGCCGCTCGGCTTCATCGAGGATCTCCTCGGCGGTGCGCCCTTCCGGGTTGAAAGCGCTGTCGGCGATCTCGGTGCTGATGCCGATCAGTTGGCGCAACGTCGCACGCTGGCGGACGATCTGCGCATAGGCCTTGATGTTGGCGACGGATGGCGTGTTTTTCGCCAGCTCGCCGAGGTAACCGAGGCCGCCGACTTGCGAGGTCTGACCTTCCTTGTCCAATTGCTCGGCAAGGGTCACGACGTCGATCGGCGAGTTCTGATCGGCCAGCTTGGCGATCGCACGGAAGATCAGGCGGTGGTCATGTCGATAGAAATCGCCGTCGGAGACTTGATCGAGCACGCGTTCCCAGGCGTTGTTGTCCAGCATCAGACCACCGAGTACAGCCTGTTCGGCCTCGATGGAATGCGGTGGCACCTTCAGGGCAGCGGTTTGCAGATCGTATTGCTCGGGAGCGGAGATATCGTTCATGGCCACTTGTGTAGTTTGGAAAAACAGAGAATTCAGAAAGACAAAGGGCACGACCTGTAAACAGGATCGTGCCCGATGTTAACCGTCTGACGGACAAGCCGCCAGCCGATCAGTGTTGCTTAAGCTGCTACCACGACAACGCGTACGGTGGCTTCAACTTCGGCGTGCAAGTGCACAGCCACGTCGAATTCACCCACGTTGCGGATGGTGCCGTTCGGCAGACGAACTTCGCTTTTCGCAACTTCAACGCCGGAGGCGGTCAGTGCGTCAGCGATGTCGTGAGTACCGATCGAACCGAACAGCTTGCCTTCGTCGCCAGCGGTGGCAGTGATGGTCACTTCCAGCTCGGCCAGTTGGGCAGCACGGCTTTCAGCCGATGCTTTACGGTCTGCAGCAGCTTTTTCCAGCTCAGCACGACGCTCTTCGAACGCAGCGATGTTCGCTGGGGTTGCGGCGGTAGCTTTGCCGTAAGGCAGCAGGTAGTTACGACCGTAACCGGCCTTAACGTTTACTTTGTCACCCAGGTTGCCCAGGTTGGTGACTTTTTCCAGAAGGATCAGTTGCATGTGAAAATCCTCTAACTTTTAACCTTCACCGTTCGCGCTGTCGGTGTCTTTCGACACGTGACGACCGCGAAAATCAATCAGGCTGTCGACAATGGCCAGGACCACGAGCAACGGATAGATCAGCTGCATGAACAACAGCAGCGTGACGTACAACCCCACCAGCCAGAAACCGGCCAGTCGCTTTTGCCCGACCAGCCCGTGAATCAGGGCAAGTCCGGCGAACACCAGCGGTACACTGCACAACGGCGTCAACATGGCCATCTGTGCACCGAGATTCGGGCCCAGAAGCATCAACGCCAGCAGCAACATCGCCGGCCCCAGCGGGATCCGGATGGCGCGAAACTCGCGACCAAAACCACCCGGGTTGTACAACAACGCCTGCCAATGCCGCCCGACAATCAGGCTCAGCACGCTGACGATCTGCAACAGCGCCGCAATCAGTCCGGTCAGGACTGGTGCGATCAGGGACGCGAAACGCGCTTGCTCATCAACCGACAATTGCTTGTAGGTCTCACCGAGAAGCGCCGGCATGACCTTTATCAAGGCCTGCGCGAGCATCTCGATCTGGGCCGCAAACGCTACCCCGAGCACCACCGAAAACACCACTCCAATCACTACGCTGACCAGCAGCGTGCGAACCCAGGACTCACTTGCGCGCAAAACCAACGCAAGTCCCGAAGACCCCAGCAGCACCAGAAGTGCCCGTGGGTCATCGGCATACAGCCACCAGATCAACGCTGGCAGCAGCCCCAGAGACAGAACACCCAAGGCGTCCGTCAGTCCGCGCCGCAGCAGCACAAGGCTCCCCGCGGCAGCACCCAACCAATACAACAACGGCAATGTTGCACATCCGGCCACCACGAGAGTGGCCTGCATACGGCCTCGCATGATGAACTCAGCTAAGGCACGCATGCATTCAATCCTTTGCTACTTGTCGACTGCCCGGTCTCAGCGGCCGTGGCTGTCGGTGTAGGCCAGCAGGGCCAGGAAGCGGGCGCGCTTGATAGCGGTGGCCAGCTGACGCTGATAACGAGCTTTAGTACCGGTGATGCGGCTTGGAACGATTTTGCCGGTCTCGGATACGTAGGCTTTCAGAGTGTTGAGATCTTTGTAATCGATCTCTTTCACGTCTTCAGCGGTGAAACGGCAGAATTTACGACGACGGAAGAAACGTGCCATTTGATAGGCTCCTTAATAAGGTCCGTGGATTACTCGTCAGCGTTATCGCTGTCGTTCTCTTCGCCTTCAGCGCTTTCAGCGCCTTCGTGCTCAGGACGATCGCGACGCTCACGGCGCTCACTGCGGTTTTCTTCAGCCTTGAGCATCTCGGACTGGCCGGTAACGGCTTCGTCGCGACGGATGACCAGGTTACGGATCACTGCATCGTTGTAGCGGAAGTTGTCTTCCAGCTCGGCCAGGGCCTTGCCAGTGCACTCAACGTTCAGCATCACGTAGTGAGCCTTGTGAACATTGTTGATTGCGTAGGCCAGTTGACGACGGCCCCAATCTTCCAGACGGTGGATTTTGCCGCCGTCTTCTTCGATCAGCTTGGTGTAACGCTCAACCATGCCGCCGACTTGCTCGCTTTGATCCGGGTGGACCAAAAAGATGATTTCGTAATGACGCATGAATGCTCCTTACGGGTTGTAGCCTGCCGCTCAAAAACGGTCAGACAAGGAGTGAATGACACTTATGGACTTGCTGGCGCGGGGCACATGCGTGCCTGCCGTCACAGCAAGGGGCGCAATTGTAGAGAAGGGGCAGAAGAGGTGCAAGGTAATTGGTGATTATTTGAACAGCAGCTGTAAGCATCGAGCCTCAAGCTGCAAGCGGGTCCGCTTTTAGCTTGAGGCTTGCAGCTATGAGCTTATGGCTTGCGCGAAGCGCTCGCCTTGGCTTTGGCACCGCGCTGACGCTGCGCTTCGAACAGGCACACGCCAGTTGCCACGGACACGTTGAGACTGCTGACGCTACCGGCCATCGGCAGTTTCACCAGATAGTCGCAGTGTTCACGGGTCAGGCGACGCATGCCTTTGCCTTCGGCGCCCATGATCAGAATGGTCGGGCCGGTCAGATCCTGGTCGTAAATGCTGACTTCAGCTTCGCCTGCCGTGCCGACAATCCACAGACCGCGCTGCTGAAGTTTTTCCAGCGTACGAGCGAGGTTGGTTACCGCCACCAGCGGAATCACTTCCGCCGCGCCGCAAGCGACTTTACGCACGACCGGGGTCAAGGTTGCCGACTTGTCTTTCGGCACGATCACCGCCAGCGCACCGGCCGCATCGGCCGAACGCAGGCAGGCGCCGAGGTTGTGTGGATCGGTCACGCCGTCAAGCACCAGCAGCAACGGTGCGCCGTCAGTGCGATCGAGCAGCTCGTCGAGCATCGCATCGCCCCACACCTGGCTCGGGCTGACTTCCGCGACCACGCCTTGGTGGACACCTTCAACCCAGGCGTCCATTTCGCGGCGCTCGGCCTGACCGACCTGGACACGATTTTCGTTGGCCAGCTCAACCAGCGTCTGCACGCGCGGATCGTTGCGGCTTTCCGCCAACCAGATCTGCTTGACGCGTTTCGGGTGGTGACGCAGCAACGCTTCTACCGCGTGAACGCCGTAGATTTTTTCCAACTGACTCATGACTTCGCCTTCGGTTTACGTGCCCCGCCACTTTTGGCTGGAGCAGAACCCGCTTTTGGCGGGCCTTTACGATGTTTGCTCGGTTTGGCTGGCTTGCCGCCGGAGGCCTTTTCAGGCGCCGACCGCCCGGTCTTTCCCCCGGACGCCGCTTTACCACCGTTTTTGGCATCGGAAAGCAGAGCTTTCTTCATTTCACGGCTTTTGCGCAGCTCGGCGTTCTTCGCCACGGCGTCGCTTGGGCGATAGGCTTCAGCAGCCTTTTCTTTGGCCGGACGACGACCAGCGGTTTTCGCTGGAGCCGCCTCGGCTTTTTCCTTCGCAGCGGGTGCGGCAGTTTCAACACCACGCTTTTTGCGACCGATCGGCGCGCTGATGGTTTTTTCAGCCATCTCGAAGTCGATCTTGCGCTCGTCGAGGTCAACGCGCATGACGCGCACTTCAACGGTATCGCCCAAGCGGAAGCTGCGACCGGTGCGCTCGCCCGCCAGGCGGTGATGCACAGGATCGAAGTGGTAGTAATCGCCCGGCAGCGCGGTGACGTGCACCAGGCCTTCGACGTAGATATCGGTCAGCTCGACGAACAGGCCAAAACCGGTTACCGCGGTGATCACGCCCGGGAACGATTCGCCCACGCGATCTTTCATGAACTCGCACTTGAGCCAGTTCACCACGTCGCGGGTCGCTTCATCGGCACGGCGCTCGCTCATCGAGCACTGCTCGCCGAGTTGCTCCAGTGCCGCTTCGTCGTACGGATAGATACGCGCCTTCGGAATGGTCATCGCACCGGCACGACGAACGTGCGGGGTGTCCTGTTTCGAATGGATCACGCTGCGGATCGCACGGTGCGTCAGCAGGTCCGGGTAACGACGGATCGGCGAGGTGAAGTGGGTATAGGCTTCGTAATTCAGGCCGAAGTGGCCCTGATTGTCAGCGCTGTACACCGCCTGACTGAGCGAGCGCAGCATCACGGTCTGGATCAGGTGGAAATCCGGGCGATCCTTGATGCTCGCGAGCAAGGCCTGATAGTCCTTCGGCGACGGGCCGTCCTTGCCTTTATGCAGGGACAGACCGAGCTCCCCGAGGAAGGCACGGAGTTTTTCCAGACGCTCCGGTGGCGGACCGTCGTGGACACGGTACAGCGCAGGAATTTCGTGCTTTTTGAGGAATTCGGCGGTGGCCACGTTGGCTGCCAGCATGCATTCTTCGATCAGCTTGTGCGCGTCGTTGCGGGTGGTCGGACGGATTTCGGCAATCTTGCGCTCGGTACCGAAGATGATCCGGGTTTCCTGCGTTTCGAAATCGATCGCGCCACGCACGTGACGAGCGGCCAGCAGCACCTTGTACAGCGCATAAAGCTGCTTGAGGTGCGGCAGAACGTCGTTGTACTCACCGCGAAGCTGACGCGCCTCGGTGATTTTCGGTGTTTCCAGCATCGCGCTGACTTTGTTGTAAGTCAGACGAGCGTGGGAATGGATCACCGCTTCATAGAAGCAGTAGTCGGTCATTTCGCCGGACTTGGAGATGGTCATCTCGCAAACCATGGCCAGACGATCGACGTGCGGGTTCAGCGAGCACAGGCCGTTGGACAGCTGCTCAGGCAGCATCGGCACCACGCGCTCGGGGAAGTACACCGAGTTGCCGCGCACTTGCGCTTCGTTGTCCAGCGCCGAGCCGATCTTCACGTAGCTGGAAACGTCGGCAATCGCCACGTACAACTTCCAGCCACCGGAGAACAGGCGCAGTTTGCCCGGTTTGGCTTCGCAATAAACAGCATCGTCGAAGTCGCGGGCATCTTCGCCATCGATGGTGACGAACGGCAGATGGCGCAGGTCGACGCGCTTCTCTTTGTCTTTTTCTTCGACTTCCGGCTTGAGCTTGGCGGCTTCTTTCAGAACGGCTTCAGGCCAGACGTGCGGAATATCGTAAGTGCGCAGGGCCACATCGATTTCCATACCCGGCGCCATGTAGTTGCCGACCACTTCGACCACATCGCCTTGCGGCTGGAAGCGCGGCGTCGGCCAGTGGGTGATTTTCACCTCGACGAACTGACCAATCTGCGCGTTGGCGTTGCGGCCCGGCGTCACCAGCACTTCTTGCTGAATCTTCGGGTTGTCCGCGACGACGAAGCCGATCCCACCTTCTTCAAAGTAGCGGCCGACGATGGTTTCGTGAGCACGCGAGACCACTTCAACGATCACGCCTTCGCGGCGACCGCGACGGTCGAGACCGGAAACACGGGCCAGCGCACGGTCACCGTCGAATACCAGACGCATTTGCGCCGGGCTCATGAACAGGTCGTCGCTGCCGTCGTCCGGCACGAGGAAACCGAAGCCGTCACGGTGACCACTGATGCGGCCGAGGATCAGATCAAGTTTATCCACCGGCGCATACGTGCCACGACGGGTGTAGATCAGTTGAGCGTCGCGCTCCATGGCGCGCAGGCGACGGCGCAGGGCTTCGATCTGGTCTTCTGTGGTCAGACCAAACTCTTCGACCAGTTGCTCGCGGGCAGCAGGCGAACCCCGATCAGCGAGGTGCGCCAGGATCAGTTCGCGGCTAGGAATAGGGTTTTCGTATTTTTCCGCTTCACGAGCGGCCTCGGGATCGAGGGACTGCCAATCGGCCATTAGAGAGTTTTCACCTTGTCTATATGCGGGTTAGTTTGGCATAGGCGCCATGAAACGGGAAATTTCCGACTCTATAAGGCCCAACAGAGGCCCTGTAGCGACGCTGGAAAGCCGTTTCGACCACCACCGGTAAAAAAAATCATATTTTTTGCTGACAGGGGTTTACAGTTAAAAAGACGCTCCGTATAGTGCGCGCCATCGACGACGTACAAGCGTTGACGATACTGCCCAGATGGTGAAATTGGTAGACACGCCAGCTTCAGGTGCTGGTGACCTTACGGTCGTGGAAGTTCGAGTCTTCTTCTGGGCACCAATTTCGAGTTTGAGACTAGATCAGTTTCAAGACTCACACAAAACCCGCGAAAGCGGGTTTTTTGCATTCTAAGCCCGGGTTTTCTTAAAACTGATTTATTAAAATTAAATCAGGGGTTTACAGATCAAAAGGCGCTCCGTATAGTGCGCCACATCAACAGCGGCAACGCTTGCGATGATTGCCCAGATGGTGAAATTGGTAGACACGCCAGCTTCAGGTGCTGGTGACCTTACGGTCGTGGAAGTTCGAGTCTTCTTCTGGGCACCAATTCAAATTCAAGGTTACGGCCTTGAATGTCACAGAAACCCGCGAAAGCGGGTTTTTGCGTTTCTGGCTTCCTGAATCCCCCCGTAGGAGCTGCCGAAGGCTGCGATCTTTTGATCTTGTTTTTCAAAGAGCAAAATCAAAAGATCGCAGCCTTCGGCAGCTCCTACAGGAACGCAGAGCCTCTCGCAAGGCGCACTTGAGAAACAATATCGTTTATCATTGTTGCAAGTTTTTGCAATGCGACAGTGAGGAACCCTGCGAATGACGTTTCGAAATACCCTGCGCCGAGGCCTGACCTTCACCCTTCTCGGCCTGGCGCTCGCCACTCCCCTCACCCAGGCTGCCGATGCGGTTTCCCTGACGCTTTATAACGGCCAGCACAAGGAAGTCGGCGACGCGATCGCCAAAGCCTTCGAAGCCAAGACCGGCATTCACGTCAATGTGCGCAAAGGCAGCAGCAATCAGCTCGCCAGCCAGATCATCGAAGAAGGCGACCGCTCCCCCGCCGATGTGATCTACACCGAAGAATCGCCACCGCTGAACAATCTTGGCGAACTGGGCTTGCTGGCCAAGACCGACGACGCCACTTTGGCTGTGCTTCCGGAAAAATATGTCGCCGGTAACGGCACCTGGATCGGCGTCACTGCCCGCGTTCGCGTGGTCGCCTACAACCCGAAACTGGTCGATGAAAAAGACCTGCCGAAATCGGTGATGGAGTTCTCCGATCCGCAATGGCAAGGCAAAGTCGGTTTCGTACCAACCAGCGGTGCCTTCCAGGAACAAGCCGTCGCCATTATCAAGATGCACGGTCGCGATGCCGCCGAAGAATGGCTGACCGGCCTGCGCGCGTTCGGCAAGACCTACAGCAACAACATGGTTGCCCTCAAAGCCGTGGAAAACGGCGAGGTCGCCACGGTGCTGGTGAACAATTACTACTGGTTCGCCCTGCAACGCGAGAAAGGCAAACTGGATTCGAAACTGCATTACTTCACCGGCGGCGACGTCGGCGGCTTGATCACCGTATCCAGCGCAGCCGTGTTGAAATCCAGCAAGCATCCAAAAGAAGCCCAGCAATTTCTTGCCTACATGGCCAGCGAAGAAGGTCAGCGCGTGATCACTCAGACCACCGCGGAATACCCGCTGCACAAAGGCATGGAATCGGATCGCGGGCTCAAGCCGTTCAGTGAGCTGGAAGCGCCGAACGTCACGCCAGCCGATCTGGGCAATGCCGAAGAAGCACTGGAACTGGAACGCGAAGTTGGCTTGAACTGATGACCGCATCGTTATCCGCCCCCGCCGCGCGCGGGGGTTACGTACCAAAGCGCAAGCGGCCATCGATCTGGCTGGTGCTGCCGGTATTGCTTTTGGTGGTGATGAGCCTGTTGCCGCTGGCCTACGTCGGACTGAAAGCCTGGCAGGCCGGTTGGGCCGAAGCGCTGCACTTGTTGTGGCGTCCGTATGTGTTCGGCCTGCTGCGCAACACCTTGGCATTGATGGTTGGCGTAACCCTCACCTGCGGCGTCATTGGTCTGTCGCTGGCTTGGCTGCTGGAGCGCAGTAACTTGCCGGGGCGACGCTTGTGGGGCGTGATTCTGTGCTTGCCGTTCGCGGTACCAGCATTTGTCAGCAGTTTCACCTGGGTCTCTTTGAGCGCGCAGTTCGAAGGGCTCGGCGGGGCGATTCTGGTGATGAGCCTGTCGAAGTACCCGCTGATCTTCCTGCCGGTGGCGGCGACGCTGCGCAATCTCGATCCCTCCCTTGAAGAATCGGCCCGCACCCTCGGGCAAAATCGCTGGGGCGTGTTTTTCCGAGTCACCCTGCCGCTGCTCTGGCCTTCGCTACTGGCAGGCTCCTTGCTGATCGCCCTGCACATGCTGGTCGAGTTCGGTGCACTGTCGATCATCGGCCTGCAAACCTTCACCACGGCGATCTATCAGCAGTTCGAACTGGAGTTCAGCAACGCCAACGCGGCGATGCTCTCCGCCGTGCTGCTGGCGCTGTGTCTGGTGCTGTTGTGGCTGGAATTACGGGTGCGCGGCAAGGGCCGACATGTACGCACCGGGCAAGGCGCGGCGCGTCAGGCTGAGCAGGTTCGGCTGGGGCCATGGGCAGCAGTCGGTCAGTTGTATTGCCTGATGCTGGCGATTGTCGGCAGCGGGATTCCACTGGGCATGCTGGCGTATTGGCTGGCGGTCGGTTCGTCGGCGGCTTTTCCGGTGGCCGCGATTACTGAAGCCCTGCTCTCGTCTTTGGCGCTTTCTCTCGGCGGTGCAGCATTGTGTCTGGTACTGGCGGTGCCGGTCGGGTTGTTGGTGGTGCGTTACAAAGGCCAACTGGCGATCTGGGCCGAACGCCTGCCTTATCTGCTGCACGCGCTGCCAGGATTGGTGATTGCGTTGACGCTGGTGTATTTCGCCCTGCATTACGTGCCGGCGCTGTACCAGACTTCGGGACTGCTGCTGATTGCCTATGCGCTACTGTTCCTGCCGCTGGCACAGGCGCCGATCCGCACAGCCCTGAACAAGGCTGCACCGCAGCTGGAAGAGGCTGCACGCACGCTGGGCGCTTCGTCGTTCACGGCGTTTTGCCGGGTGACGTTGCCGATCATCTTCCCGGCATTGGGTGCGGCTTTTGCGCTGGTGTTTCTGGATGCGATGAAAGAGCTGACGGCGACGTTGCTGTTGAGTCCGACCGGGCTTAACACGTTGGCGACCGAGGTATGGGCGCATACCGCGAATGTCGAGTTTGCGGCGGCGGCGCCTTATGCGGCGTTGTTGATTCTGGTGTCCGGGTTGCCGGTCTATCTGCTGACGACGCGGATGTATCTGAGCCGCTAAAAGATCGCAGCCTGCGGCAGCTCCTACATGGGATTTCGCGTTTCAATGTAGGAGCTGCCGCAGGCTGCGATCTTTTGATCTTAAGCCCTGAACTGTCCCAGGCTTGCCTTCAGTTGCGCCGCCAGACCATCCAGCACCTTGCCACTCGCCGTGGTCTCCACCACCGCCTGCGCCGCTTTCTCGGCCTGCGCATGAATCGTCTCGACGCGCCCGCGCACTGCCTGCGCACCTTGCGCTTGATGGGCCGCAGCCTGCGTTGCCAGGCCAATCGCCGCATGCACCTGCTCGACCGACGCCTGCACCGACTGCTGCAATCGCGCACTGTCGCGCAACACCAGCAAACCTTCGCTGGCCTGGCGCCCGGCCTGACCGATCGCCTCGACCGCCTCACGTGCGCCCTGCTGTAGAGCGACGATGTGCGCCTGAATGTCGCCGGTAGAGCTTTGTGTCTTGCTCGCCAGCGCACGTACTTCGTCGGCCACCACCGCAAAACCACGCCCGGTCTCGCCCGCGCGCGCTGCTTCAATGGCAGCGTTGAGCGCCAGCAGGTTGGTCTGCTCGGCAATTCCGTGAATCACCGTCAACACCACTTCAATCTGCTCGCTCTGCTGCGCCAGTCGCTCGATCACTTTCGCCCCGGTATCGACCTGCCCCGCCAGCGCCTCGATCAGACTGCCGACCTTGGCGGACGTACGAGTGTTTTCGTCAGTCGCCTGGCGAATATCCACAACCTGCTTCAACGCGGCCTGCATGGCATGGCTTTCCGACTGCGCCTCATCAGCCATTTGCGACAGTGCGCGCAGACTCTCCGCCACTTCATCACGCTGCATGCCCGCCGCCGCATCCGCACCGGCATTGCGCAGGGTCATCGCGCCAATCTCGACGCCGGTGCGCTGCGCAACATCGCCCGCCTCGCGCACGATCGGCTGTAACTTATCCACAAAGCGATTGACCGCCGAAGCCATGTCGCCGATTTCGTCCTTGCTGTTGATCTGTACTCGCTTGGTCAGGTCGCCCTCGCCCGCCGCCATGTCATCCATGGCTGCGTTGAGCATCTTCAGGCGATTGACCACACGATGGCCCAACACTACCGCCAGCAACAGCAGCACACCACAACCGACCAGCGCCAGACCCAGGCCAATGCGCCAGCGCAAGGTTGCCGCTGCTTCCTGAACGGTATTGGCAGTATTGGATTTCATCTCGGTCGCAGTGGACTGCGCCGACTGCAGGCGCGACTGCATGGCTTTGGCACTGTCTGCGGCAGCGCCCTTGAGACTGTCGCCGACCAACTGATCACTGCTGGCGATCAACGCCGAGAAGCGCTTGTCCAGCGCCGCCAGATCGGTTTCCATCGAGGCCGTGGACACCCCCATCAGCACCTTGCCGATTTCCACGCCGTTGGGATTGATCGAGGCTTCAAGGTAGTAAACCGACGGATCGTTCTTGGCCGCATCCAGCACTTTATCCAGCGCGCGTTCGCCTTGGCCTTTTTCCAGCAAGGCCTTGTTGATCGGGTTTTCGCGATTGAGATAGCGGGTCAGGTGCTGGCCGGTGGCGTCGTCGTAGACGACGAACAACACATTGGGATTGCGCTGGGCCCGGCGGGCGAACTCGGACAGGGTCGGCACGTCGCTGTCCCACATGGCACGCGGCGCCACCGAGGCGAGCAACTGCGCCATGTCATTGGCCGAATCCTTCAGATCTTTTTCCAGCGTCGCACGCAACTGCGCCTGCTCGTCTTTCAGTCGCAAAGACAGGCCAGCGGTCAGCCGCTGACGGGTACTGGCGGATAAGGCATCAAGACTCGACGTGACTTCACGCCCGGCCTGCTCCAGCTCGCCGGAGAGTTTCTGGCTGTCGGCGCCGAGGCGCACCGCCAAATCTGCTTCCAGCGCCGTGACGGTGCTCCGCGTCAGGGCAACCGCCACCAGCACCTGCACCAAAAGGGCGATACCAAGGGTAACGAACACGGGGCGCAACAAACGGCTTTGTAACAGTGAGAGAACGGCCGACACTGTGAATACCTCTACTTCTGACGCCATTAATTTGATGGCACTCTTGTAGACAGATTCACAGCAAAGGTCATGCCGTCCAACAGGCATAAACGACAAAGGCCCCGATGAAGGGGCCTTTGTTTTTTTACATCAACGACTTATCAAGCAAACGGATGACGCAGAACGATGGTTTCGTTACGGTCCGGGCCCGTCGAAATAATGTCGATCGGCGCGCCGATCAACTCTTCAACGCGCTTGATGTAGGCACGAGCGTTAGCCGGCAGCTCTTCCAGGGTTTTGGCACCCACGGTCGATTCGGTCCAGCCCGGCACTTCTTCGTACACAGGCTGCAGGCCTACGTAGCTGTCAGCATCGGTCGGAGCAACAGCGTTGCCTTCGGCATCTTTGTAGCCGACGCAGATGTTGATGGTTTCCAGACCGTCGAGCACGTCCAGCTTGGTCAGGCAGATTCCCGAGATGCTGTTCACATCGATAGCGCGACGCAGGATAACGGCATCGAACCAGCCGCAACGACGGGCACGGCCGGTGGTCGCGCCGAACTCGTGACCTTGCTTGGCCAGGTGTGCACCGACATCGTCGAACAGCTCAGTCGGGAATGGACCCGAACCAACGCGAGTGGTGTAAGCCTTGGTGATGCCCAGGATGTAATCCAGGAACATCGGGCCAACGCCGGAACCGGTCGCCACGCCACCGGCGGTGGTGTTGGAGCTGGTCACGTACGGGTAGGTACCGTGGTCGATGTCGAGCAACGAACCCTGAGCGCCTTCGAACATGATGTCTTTGCCTGCGCGACGCAGGTCGTGCAGCTCAGCGGTGACGTCGAGCATCAGCGGCTTGAGCAGCTCAGCGTACTCCTTGCACTCGGCCAGGGTTTTCTCGAACTCGATGGCAGGCTCTTTGTAGTAACCGACCAGCATGAAGTTGTGGTAATCCACCAGTTCACGCAGCTTGTCTTCGAAGCGCGGCATGTTCAGCAGGTCGCCAACACGCAGGCCACGACGAGCAACCTTGTCTTCGTAAGCCGGGCCGATGCCGCGACCGGTGGTACCGATCTTCAGCTCGCCACGGGCCTTTTCACGGGCCTGGTCCAGCGCCACGTGGAAGGACAGGATCAGCGGGCAGGACGGGCTGATACGCAGGCGCTCACGCACCGGTACGCCTTTCTCTTCCAGCTTGGTGATCTCGCGCAGCAGGGCGTCAGGTGCAACCACCACGCCGTTGCCGATCAGGCACTGCACGCCTTCGCGCAGCACGCCCGACGGGATCAGGTGCAGGACGGTTTTTTCGCCGTCGATCACCAGTGTGTGGCCAGCGTTGTGGCCACCTTGGTAGCGCACTACGGCGGCAGCATGTTCGGTCAGCAGATCAACGATCTTGCCTTTGCCCTCATCACCCCATTGGGTGCCCAGGACTACGACATTCTTACCCATAACACTTGTCCTCATTCGCGCAAACTTGGTGCCGGCGATGGCCGGCAGGAAAACTCAAGAAGCCAATGGCGATACTTGCCAAAGCCCGTTCTGCTGAATCAATTGCCGGTCGCAGTCCGCATCACGGGCGGCGGCCAAAGGTTGTCCAGGCAACGCCTGAACGACACGCTGACCCTCACTGCGCAACTGGCAAACCTGCTGCCAGAGTGCCGCATCCGTACTGTCAGGCATCCAGATACCGCCAGACGGTAGCTCGATCTCAGCACGCCCCAGGGTCACCAGGGTTTTCAAATCGGTGGAAAAACCAGTCGCCGGACGCGCGCGACCAAAATCCGCGCCGATGTCGTCGTAGCGACCGCCCTGAGCGATGGACTGGCCAACGCCCGGCACGAACACTGCGAACACCACACCGGTGTGATAGTGGTAGCCGCGCAGCTCACCCAGGTCGAAGTACAGCGGCAGCTCCGGGAAGCGTGCCGACAGCCGCTCGGCGATCGCCAGCAAGTCTTCCAGTGCCGCCAAAACCGGCGCCGGCGCATTGGCCAGTCGTTCGCGGGCAGCGCTCAACACCTCACGACCGCCACACAGGTCAACCAGCGCCCGCAGCATGCCGGACAGGTCGGCCGGCAAGCCTTCGGTCAAGGTAATGACCTCGTCGATGGCCTTGCGTTGCAACGCATCGAACAGCTGTTGCTCTACTTCACCGGACAGACCGGCGGCACGCGCCAGACCACGGTAGATGCCGACATGACCGAGATCCATGTGCACATCCGGCACGTCGGCCAGTTGCAGCATGGCCAGCATCAAGCTGATCACTTCAACGTCGCTGCTCGGGCTGGCGTCGCCGTACAACTCGGCGCCCAACTGGATCGGGCTGCGCGAGGACGACAGTGCACGCGGCTGCGCATGCAGCACGCTGCCGGCGTAGCACAGACGGCTCGGGCCTTCGCGACGCAGGGTGTGCGCATCGATACGCGCCACTTGCGGCGTGATGTCGGCACGGAAACCCATCTGCCGGCCCGATTGCGGGTCGATGACCTTGAAGGTACGCAGATCCAGGTCCTGGCCCGCGCCGGTCAGCAGGGATTCCAGGTACTCGATATGGGGAGTCACGACAAACTCGTAACCCCAGCTCTGGAACAGATCCAACACCTGACGACGCGCAACTTCAATGCGCGCCGCTTCCGGTGGCAGTACTTCTTCGATGCCATCTGGCAGCAGCCAGCGGTCTACCGTTGCCATTACGCCATTCCCCTTTGATCCGGGCGGCCAGCCTGCGGGCGAGCCTTGAGTGAAGCAGAAAATGACTGAACCGTTCAAAACGCACGCGCATGAACGACGCGGCGAAAGGCCTGTTAGCGGCTTCGCCCATCACTTTCCTCGAAATACTCTCGGGCCATTCAACCCGATGCCTGCAACAAAACACAGCAATCAAACGTGCAGACGCAAAAAAGCCGGGAATTTCCCGGCTGCCGCATCATACACACGTTTTCCCAAAGGATCACCCCGCCCGAGGTTTTAGCCGCCGGGCGGAATGATTCAGGTCAACGGCGTATCAAGGCTTGGCCTTTTCCAGGTAGTGGAAAAAGTCGCTGCTTGGGTCGAGGACCAATACGTCGGATTTGTTCGCGAAGCTTTCACGGTAGGCGCGCAGGCTACGGTAGAAACTGTAGAACTCCTGATCCTGACCATAGGCCTTGGAATAAATCGCAGCGGCCTGGGCATCACCGTCACCGCGAACCTCTTCGGATTCACGATAGGCTTCTGCCAGCAACACGCGGCGCTGACGATCGGCGTCGGCACGGATGCCTTCAGCCAGCTCGTTACCCTTGGCGCGGTGCTCGCGAGCTTCACGCTCACGCTCGGTGCTCATACGTTCGAACACGCTGCGGTTTACTTCTTTAGGCAGATCGATGGTCTTGACCCGGACATCGACCACTTCGATACCCAGCTCTTTTTCCGCCATCTTGTTCAGCGAAGCAGTGATGTCAGCCATCAGTGCGTCACGCTCACCCGACACCACTTCGTGCAGGGTGCGCTTACCGAACTGGTCACGCAGACCGGATTCCAGACGACGGGACAGACGCTCGTCGGCGATTTGCTTGAGGCCGGAAGTTGCGGTGTAGAAGCGCTCGGCATCTTTCACGCGCCACTTGGCATAAGCGTCGACCATCACGGCTTTCTTTTCCAGGGTCAGGAAACGCTGTGTCGGTGCATCCAGCGTCATCAGACGTGCGTCGAATTTACGCACCTGGTTAACGTAAGGCACTTTCACATGCAGACCCGGCTGAACATCGGCCTGAACCACACGACCGAATTGCAGCAGCACCGCACGCTCGGTCTGAGCGACGATGTAGAAGCAGTTCCAGCCCACCAGCACGACAACGACGCCAACAATAAGGGCGATCAGCGATTTATTGCTCATCAGCGGGTCTCCCTTGTGCGCGACTGCGGCAGGTCAGTGACATGCGGCGTGACGTCCGTGTTGTTGCTGGCGGCAGCCGAACCGGTGACCGGTGCATTGCTGCCCGAACTGTTCTGAATCATTTTGTCCAACGGCAGGTAAAGCAGGTTGCTCTGGCCGTTCTTGTTGCCGGTCACGAGTACCTTGCTGGTGTTGCTGAAGACTTCCTGCATGGTGTCCAGGTACAGACGCTGGCGGGTGACTTCAGGTGCCTTGCGATACTCGGCGACCAGTTTGGTAAAGCGATCAGCTTCACCCTTGGCACGCGAGACCGTCTCGTCACGGTAACCGTTGGCATCCTCAAGGATACGCTGGGCCTGACCACGGGCTTCCGGCACGACGCCGTTGGCGTAGGTTTCAGCCTGGTTGCGCGAACGCTGCTCGTCTTCACGGGCGCGGATCACATCGTCAAAGGCTTCCTGCACTTCACGCGGTGCCGCTGCGCTCTGTACGTTGACCTGAGTGACGGTGATACCGGTGCGATAGGTATCGAGGAAACGTTGCAGACGCTCCTTGATTTCGCTGGCCATCAATTCACGACCTTCGGTCAGCACCTGGTCCATGGCGGTGGAACCCACCACGTGGCGCAGGGCGCTGTCGGTCGCATGTTGCAGGCTGATTTCCGGCTGATCGACGTTCAGCACGAAGTCCTGCAGGTTGCTGATCTTGTACTGCACGGTCAGCGGCACTTCGACGATGTTCTCGTCTTCGGTCAGCATCTGGCCCTGCTTGGTGTAGGCACGCTCACGCGTGACGTTTTCCATGTACTTTTTATCGATCGGCGGGAAGTAGATGTTCAGGCCCGGGCCGACAGTCTCGTAGTACTTGCCGAAGCGCAGCACCACGGCTTGCTCCTGCTCGTCCACTACGTAAACCGCGCTGTACAGCCAGACAGCCGCCAGCACAACGAGGCCGATCCCGAGCAGACCGCCGAAGCCGCCTCTGCTCTTGCCCGAACCACCGCCGTCATCACCACGTTTCTTACCACCACCGAACAACCCGTTCAGGCTTTCCTGCAGCTTTCGGAAGGCCTCGTCGAGATCCGGTGGCCCCTTGCGGTCGCCGTTATTGCGGCGTTTGCCACCCCAAGGATCCTGATTATTCGAGTTGCCACCCGGCTCATTCCAAGCCATAGCGCTCTCCATCTGATAAAGCAAAGACGCACCCACGGCGCGCCGACCAATGCTACAGAATGCCTGCCGTTGCGGCACAACCGCTTTGTCAGGCTTTTATTGCAAAGTGTGTTGCTCGATGAATTCCATCGGCTGCAATCCTTCGCGGCTTACCAGTCGATTCAACTCGACACGGGGCAAACGAACGGCCAGCAAACTGATGCCTTCTTCGTCGTGCTCTTCTTTCTGCACCGCACCGAGTTCGAAAAACTGCGCACGCAGTCGCGCGAATCGTTGCGGCAAGCGCAAGGTACCGATAAACAAATCACTGCCAAGCAATTCGGCGATGGCTTGTTCAAGCAATTCCAGACCACTGCCATCACGCGCCGACAGCCAGACCCGCTGGGGCTTGCCGTTTTCGTCGCGCTGGATTTGTGGCTCAACACCTTCAAGCAAATCGAGTTTGTTATAGACCTCGAGGATCGGCAAGTCCTGGGCACCAATCTCGCCCAGCACCACCATCACCTGCTCGATCTGCAACATGCGATCCGGTTCGGCCGCATCGATCACGTGCAACAGCAGATCGGAATTGCTCGACTCTTCGAGGGTAGACCGAAATGCTTCGACCAGCTTGTGCGGCAAGTGACGAATGAAGCCCACCGTGTCCGCTAGAACGATCGGCCCCAGGTCGTCAATGTCGAGACGGCGCAGGGTCGGGTCCAGCGTGGCGAACAATTGGTCGGCCGCGTAGACATCGGATTTCGTCACGTTGTTGAAGAGCGTGGATTTGCCGGCGTTGGTATATCCCACCAGAGACACGGTAGGGATATCCGCACGGGAGCGGCCGCGTCGCGATTGCTCGCGCTGGCTGCGCACCTTCTCGAGCCGGCCCTTGATCTGGCGTAGGCGAACCCGCAGCAAACGGCGGTCGGTTTCCAGTTGGGTTTCACCTGGACCGCGCATGCCGATACCGCCACCCTGACGTTCAAGGTGAGTCCAGCCGCGAACCAACCGCGTGCTCATGTGGTCAAGCTGGGCCAGTTCAACCTGGAGCTTGCCTTCATGGGTGCGGGCGCGCTGGGCAAAAATATCGAGAATCAGACCGGTACGGTCGATCACGCGACACTCGAAAACACGTTCGAGGTTACGTTCCTGACTGGGCGTGAGGATGTGATTGAAAATCACCAGATCGGCTTCTTCAGCCTTGACCAGGTCGCGCAGTTCCTCGACCTTGCCGCTGCCGATCAGAAATTTGGCGGTTGGCCGATGACGCGGCACGTTAAAAAACGCAACGGTCTCGGCGCCGGCCGAATTAGCCAATTCCTGAAACTCCTGCGGATCTTCGCGCGCCTCAGGGTCCTGTCCATCCAAGTGAACGAGGATCACTCGCTCACCACCACCGTGGCGCTCAAAGAACAAAGGAGACTCCTATCAGGCGTTACCTGGCTCAGCGTCACCTGCTTCGGATTCGGTTGCGCTAGGCAGACGAATTGGACGAACCGGCACTACTGTCGAGATAGCGTGTTTGTAAACCATTTGGCTCACGGTGTTTTTCAGCAGGATCACGAACTGGTCGAACGACTCGATCGTGCCTTGCAGTTTGATACCGTTGACCAGATAGATGGAAACCCCAACTTTCTCTTTACGTAAAGTATTCAAGTAAGGGTCTTGTAGCGAATGCCCTTTTGACATGTGCCGCACTCCTTTAAGGATTCAATAATAAAAAATAGGTAATTCAGATGGCTTTGGCCGCCACACCCCCAAGGATAGACGGCAATTGCAAGGACTCAGCTCAATATGGAGATGGTCCCAAGGTATTTCAAGGCGCGTGGCAGATTGTCGCAATCAAGACTGTCCAGCCAGTGTAGATCTTCCCAGCTGCGCAGCCAGGTGAACTGGCGTTTGGCCAATTGGCGCGTGGCGATGATGCCGCGCTCCTGCATGTCGGCCAACGTCAGCTTGCCATCCAGGTAATCCCAGACTTGGCGGTAGCCTACCGCACGTATAGACGGCAACCCTGAATGCAGGTCACTTCTTTTACGCAGGGCTACGACCTCGTCGATGAATCCCTGTTCCAACATAATTGTGAATCTTTGTTTAATGCGCTCGTGCAGTACCTGGCGGTTTGCCGGGGCAATGGCCAAGTTCGCGACAGTATAGGGCAATTGTTGCAGTCCCGAAGCGGCTGCTTCAGTACTTTGCGCAGATTGTTGCTGGCGCAGCGCAGTCATGCTCTGACCGCTGACTCGGTAAACTTCCAGCGCGCGACTCAGGCGCTGCGGATCGTTCGGGTGAATCCGCGCCGCGGACACCGGATCGATGACCGCCAATTGGTCGTGCAGGGCTTGCCAGCCAAGGCGTGCAGCCTCTTCTTCGATCTGCGCGCGAACCTCGGCATCGGCCGCTGGCATATCCGCCAGACCTTCGACCAAAGCCTTGTAATAGAGCATCGTACCGCCCACCAACAGCGGAATTTTTCCGCGCGAGGTGATCTCGGCCATGGCTTGCAGGGCGTCACGACGAAAATCCGCAGCCGAATAGGCTTCAGCCGGATCAAGGATATCGATCAAACGGTGCGGATATTCGGCCAGCAGTTCTCTCGAAGGCTTGGCGGTGCCGATGTCCATGCCGCGATAGACCAGCGCCGAATCGACACTGATCAACTCGCACGGCAGCACCTTGGTCAGCTCGATGGCCAGATCGGTCTTGCCCGCAGCGGTCGGGCCCATCAGGAAAATCGCTGGAGGTAGCTGGCTCATCAACGACCGCGCAGGAACAGTTTGTCCAGATCGTCCAGGCCCAATTGGGTCCAGGTCGGTCGGCCATGGTTGCATTGACCGCTGCGCTCGGTGTTTTCCATGTCACGCAGCAGGCCGTTCATTTCCGGCAGGGCCAGGCGCCGGTTGGCGCGAATCGCGCCGTGACAGGCCATGGTGCCGAGCAATTCGTTGAGGTGCGCCTGAATCCTGTCGCTGGTGCCGTACTCCATCAGATCCGACAGCACGTCACCGACCAGACGGTTGGCTTCGGCCTGCTTCAACAAAGCCGGGATCTGGCGGATCGCCAGGGTTTCCGGGCCCAGACGCTGCAATTCAAAGCCCAGTCGCTGGAACCATGCGGCGTGCTCTTCAGCACAATCGGCCTCGCGCTGACTGACCGCCAGCGATTCCGGCACCAGCAATGGCTGGCCACTGAGGCCTTCGCTGGCCATGGCGATTTTCAGACGCTCATACATGATCCGTTCATGGGCGGCATGCATATCCACCAACACCAGACCTTGAGCGTTCTCGGACAGAATGTAGATGCCCTTGAGCTGCGCCAGTGCGTAACCGAGCGGCGGAATATCTTCCTGACCAGCCGGCAGTGCGTTGGCATTGGCCTCAGGCAGCGGCGCGAAAAACTCGCGGTATGCGGCCTGCGCCTCGGCAGCCGGCGGCACCGCCGATTGCGGGCGCGGCGTGTATTGATACTGGTAAGCGCCGCCAGCACCGGCACCGGACGAGGTATTGAACGCCGGTTGCGCCTGCGGCTGCTCCAGCAGCGCATTGGCCGCCAGACGCATTTCGCCCTGTGGGCCGAACTCACCGGCATCGAGGCCGCTTGGGCGGACGATCGCAGTGGTGACAGAACCGGCAAGCTGATCTTCCGGACGCACATCGCCCAACGCGCGGTGCAAGGTGCCATAAAGGAAGTCATGCACCATCCGACCGTCTCGGAAGCGCACTTCGTGTTTGGTCGGGTGAACGTTGACGTCGACGGCTGCCGGATCGACCTCGAAGAACAGCGCAAAGGTCGGATGGCGGCCGTTGAACAACACATCGCGATAAGCCTGACGCACCGCATGGGCCACCAGTTTGTCGCGCACCGCCCGGCCATTCACAAAGAAATACTGCAAATCCGCCTGACTACGGTTGAAGGTCGGCAAACCGACCCAGCCCCAAAGATGCAAGCCATTGCGTTCGATCTCGATCGGCAGCGCCTGCTCAAGGAAGCCCGAGCCGCAGATTGCCGCCACACGCCGGGCACGGGCCGCGTCATCGTGGGCCTCATGCAGACTGAGAATGGTCTTGCCGTTGTGGCGCAGATGAAACGCGACGTCGAAACGCGCCAGCGCCAGACGCTTGATCACTTCTTGCAGATGATCGAATTCGGTTTTTTCGGTCTTGAGGAATTTGCGCCGCGCCGGGGTGTTGAAGAACAGATCGCGGACTTCCACCGAAGTGCCGACCGGATGCGCCGCCGGCTGAACACGAGGCGCCATGTCGCGACCTTCGGTTTCGACTTGCCAGGCTTGATCGGCACCACGGGTGCGCGAGGTCAGGGTCAGACGCGCCACGGAGCTGATCGAGGCCAGCGCCTCACCACGGAAACCCAGGCTCATTACCTGTTCAAGGTCTTCGAGGTTGCGGATCTTGCTGGTGGCGTGACGGGCCAGCGCCAACGGCAAGTCATCGGCGGAAATCCCGCTGCCGTCATCACGTACGCGCAGCAGCTTGACCCCGCCCTGCTCGACGTCGACATCAATACGTTTGGCACCGGAGTCGAGGCTGTTTTCCAGCAGTTCCTTGATCACCGAAGCCGGGCGTTCAACCACTTCACCGGCGGCAATCTGGTTCGCCAGCCGTGGGCTGAGCAGTTCGATGCGGGCAGCCGCGTTCAGCACTTCGTTCATTCTTTGGACGCCAGTTCGGTGCCTGGAATGGTCAAGTGCTGACCGACTTTCAGCTCATCGCTTTTCAGGTTGTTGGCGGCACGCAGCGTGGCCGGCGACACCTGATAACGCACGCCGATCATCGCCAGCGTCTCACCCGGGCCGACGCGGTGATCGCGCGGGCCTTGGGCGATCTTGCCGGAATCACGCAGCCAGGCGATGTACGTGCCCGGCGGCGGGTTCTGCTGGAAGAACTGACGCACGCCGCTGCTGATCGAACGCGCCAGCGCTTGCTGGTGGCTCGACGCCGAGAGTTTGTTCGCTTCGTTGGCGTTGGAGATGAAGCCGGTTTCGACCAGGATCGACGGGATGTCCGGCGACTTCAGCACCATGAACCCGGCCTGCTCCACACGCTGTTTGTGCAGTGGCGTGACACGGCCGATGTTGGTCAGGACTTTCTGCCCGACGTTGAGGCTGGAGGTCAGCGAGGCGGTCATCGACAGGTCGAGCAACACGCCCGCGAGCATGCGGTCCTTGTCGTCGAGGCTGACGTTGCCGGCACCACCGATCAAGTCGGAACGGTTTTCGCTGTCGGCCAGCCAACGCGCTGTCTCGGAAGTTGCACCGCGATCAGACAGGGCAAACACCGAGGCGCCGAAGGCGGCCGCAGACGGCGCAGCGTCGGCGTGAATCGAGACGAACAGGTCGGCGCCCTTCTTGCGGGCGATTTCGGTACGGCCGCGCAGCGGGATGAAGTAGTCGCCGGTACGGGTCAATTCGGCGCGGAAGCCTTTCATGCCGTTGACCTGACGCTGCAACTCGCGGGCGATCTGCAATACCACGTCTTTCTCACGCTGACCGCGCGAGCCGGACGCACCCGGGTCTTCGCCGCCGTGGCCGGCATCGATCACGACAATAATGTCGCGTTTGCCGGCTGGGGCTGGTGGCAACTTGATTGCCGGCTCGGTCGGGGTTACCGGGACCGCTGGCACTGTCGCCACCTGCGGCGTTGGCGCAGGCGGCGGGGCGGCGTCGGCCGGGTTATCGAACAGGTCTACCACCAGACGGTTGCCGTACTGCGCGTTCGGCGCCAGCGAGAAGCTTTTCGGGGTGACGGCTTTCTTCAGGTCGATGACCACGCGCAAATCGGTCGGCGTACGCTGGGCCGAACGCATTGCGGTGATCGGCGTGTTCGCAGTCTGCACATTCAGTGGCGCACCGAGGGTGGCGCCGTTGATGTCGATGACCAGTCGATCCGGAGCGGTCAGGGTAAACACGCTGTGCTGCACCGGACCGCTGAGGTCGAAGACCAGTCGCGTGTTGTCCGGCGCCCGCCACAGGCGCACGCTGTTGACCTTCGAATCGGCCACAGCGTTGACGGTTACTGCCATCAACAACAGTCCAGCGGCAGCCACCAACGCGCGAAAGCGCATACCTAACCCCATCATTTAATTGGATTCCAATGCCAAAGCGGCACACCAGGCCTCGCCACGCGAGCCCTGGGATAAAATTTTCAGCGAACGCCCGCTGTCTTGCGGGCTAATGGTAATGGTCAGGTCAGGCTTTGGCAAAAAGCCTGCACCTTTATCGGGCCACTCGATCAGGCAAAGGGCGTCGTCTTCGAAGTAGTCGCGGATGCCGAGAAACTCCAGTTCTTCCGGATCGACCAGGCGATACAGGTCGAAGTGGAAGGCGCGGATGTCACCGATTTCGTAGGGTTCGACCAAGGTGAAGGTCGGACTTTTTACCGAGCCAACGTGGCCCAAGCCACGAATGATGCCCCGCGATAGCGTGGTTTTGCCCATGCCCAGGTTGCCTTCGAGAAAAATCAGCCCGTGGCCTTGAGTCACGCGGGCAATCCGTGCGCCAAAGTCGCTCATGGCCTGTTCATCGGCCAGGTACAGGGTTACTTCAGACACGGTGCTTGCTCCTCCAACAACTGACGAATGGCTGGAATCAGATCACTGGCCGCCAGCCCACGGCCGAATTTTCCTTGTTGCCTACCGGCATTGGCGTGCAGCCAGACGGCCAGGCAGGCAGCATCGAAGCCGTCCATGCCTTGTGCCAGCAGCGCACCGGTCAAACCGGCCAGCACGTCGCCGAGTCCGGCGGTGGCCATGGCCGGATGACCTTGGTGACACAACGCCAGACGGCCATCGGGGTGAGCGATCAGGCTGCCGGCGCCTTTCAACACCACAACCGCTGTATATTTTTTGCTCAATGCCAGCGCCGCCGCCGGACGATCCGCTTGCACTTCGGCGGTGCTGATTCCCAGCAAGCGCGCGGCTTCGCCCGGATGCGGGGTGATCACGCAATCCTTGGGCAACTCAACGAAACCGCTCGCCAGCAGGTTCAATGCGTCGGCGTCCCATACTTGCGGCAGTGCTGCGTTGGCGGCCGCCGACAACAGTGCGCGGCCCCAACTGGCCTGCCCAAGTCCCGGGCCGACCACCAGCACAGAAACTTTCTCCAGCAAACCCATCAACTGATTGGCAGAAGACGCGCCGAGCGCCATGGCTTCCGGCACTCGACTCAGTGCTGCGGGGATGTGTTCAGGACGGGTCGCCAGCGACACCATGCCCGCGCCACTGCGCAGGGCCGTTTCGGTGCTGAGCAGAATCGCCCCGCCAAAACCGTGATCGCCGCCGATCAACAGCACATGGCCGAAACGGCCCTTGTGCGAAGTCGGGGCACGCGCCGCCAACCTCGGAAGATTAGCCGTGTTGAGCCTTCGGGCGATAAATGGAATGTCACGATAGATGTCGGCGCGGGCCTGCAAATCGTTAAATACCAATTGGCCGACATGATCCGCTGCGTCGCCGGTGAACAGACCGATTTTCAGCCCGATAAAGGTCACCGTAAGATCAGCCTGCACAGCGGCGCCCAGAACATGCCCGGTGTCGGCGCTCAGACCAGAAGGAATATCGACGGCGGTCACCGGCAAACCGCTGGCGTTGATTGCCTTGATCGCCGAGAGATAAGGCTCGCGCACGTCCCCGCTCAGACCCGTGCCGAGCAATGCATCGAGAATGACGCCGCGTAATTCGCTTTCAGCCTGCCAGGCCTGCACCGCAACACCTTCCGCCAACGCTTCGGCATGGGCCTGCGCGGCATCGCCCTGCAAACGCTGCGGATCGCCGACCGCCAACACCCGCACCTGCCAGCCGGCTCGCTGCGCCAAGGCCGCGACCAGATAACCGTCACCGGCATTGTTGCCATGCCCGGCCAGCACCGTCAGTTCAGTCGCCGACGGCCATTGCCGCACCAGTGCTCGCCACGTCGAATGGGCCGCGCGCTGCATCAATTCGAAGCCCGGCGTACCGGCGGCAATCAGCCGTGCATCGAGTTCGCGCACCTGTGCGGCGCCATACAGCGCGTCGGGTAATTGATCTTTCGTGTGCGGCATGCGTCTTCGGGCTCCGATGTCTGGCAGAATTATACGCACCTCAGCTCCGGTTTCTCTCGCCTCATGTCCGCCATCACCACAGACCTGCCCGCCCTCGCCCAATCGATCAAGGATTGGGGTCGCGAGCTGGGCTTTCAGCAAGTCGGCATCAGCGGCCTGGATCTGGCCGAGCATGAGCAGCATCTCGCGCGCTGGCTCGAGGCCGGCTACCACGGCGAAATGGACTACATGGGCGCCCATGGCAGCAAACGCTCGCACCCGGAAGAGCTGGTGCCGGGCACGTTGCGCGTGGTCTCGCTGCGCATGGACTACCTGCCGGGCGATACGCAAATGGCGCAAATGCTGGCGCAACCGGAAAAAGCTTACGTGTCGCGTTATGCCTTGGGCCGCGATTACCACAAATTGATCCGTAAACGTGTGCAGCAATTGGCCGACAAGATTCAATCGGAGATTGGCCCGTTCGGTTTCCGCGCGTTTGTCGACAGCGCGCCCGTGCTGGAAAAAGCCATTGCCGAACAGGCCGGGCTGGGCTGGATCGGCAAAAACACCCTGGTGCTGAATCGCAAGGCCGGCAGCTATTTTTTCTTGAGCGAACTGTTCGTCGATCTACCGTTGCCGGTGGATGAGCCGCACAGCAACGAACACTGCGGCCGCTGTACTGCGTGCCTCGATATCTGCCCGACCAACGCATTCGTCGGCCCTTACGTGCTGGACGCGCGCCGCTGCATTTCCTACCTGACCATCGAACTGAAAAACGCGATCCCCGAAGATTTGCGACCGCTGATCGGCAACCGTGTGTTCGGTTGCGATGACTGCCAGATCGTCTGCCCGTGGAACCGGTTCGCCAAGCACTCCGGGGAAAGCGACTTCAAGCCACGGCACAATCTGGACAACGCTGAACTGGCTGAACTGTTCATGTGGGACGAAGACAAATTTCTCAGCAGTACCGAAGGCTCACCGCTGCGTCGGGCCGGGTATGAACGCTGGCTGCGCAATCTGGCCGTGGGACTGGGCAACGCCCCCTCGAGCATTCCGGTTCTGGAAGCATTGAAGGCGCGCCGTGAATACCCGTCAGCGCTGGTACAAGAGCACGTCGAATGGGCGCTGAAGCAACACGCCAAACGTCAAGGCGCGTCGTTGTAAACGAACTTGGGCATTTCCCAATGAAAGCGAATCGCCAACAAACGCAATAGAAAGCCGCCAAACAGCGTAATCAAAATCGCCTGCTCGCTCGGCACGTTCAGATACAGGCAAAGCATGTAACACCACGCCGCCGCAAACGAGACGCTGGCGTATAGCTCTCGGCGGAAAATCAGCGGTATGTCATTGCAGAAGATATCGCGCAGGATGCCGCCGAAGACGCCAGTGATCACACCGCTGACCGACGCGACCAGCATGCCGTGGCCCATTTCCAGCGCGGTCATGCAGCCAATCAGGGTGAACGCCACCAGGCCGACGGCGTCGAGCACCAGGAACAGCGAACGCAGATGGCGCATCCAGCGCGCGGTGAACACGGTGAACATTGCAGCGACCGAGGTCAGCACCAGGTATTCCGGGTGTTTTACCCAGGTCAGAGGATAATGCCCGAGCAGTACATCGCGCACCGAGCCACCGCCCAAGGCTGTCACGCAGGCGATCAGCACCACGCCAAACCAGTCCATGCCGCGCCGCCCGGCAGAGAGGGCGCCAGTCATGGCTTCAGCAGTAATGGCGATCAGATAGAGCATCAGCAACATGGTGGCGATCCAGGCAGGAAGGCGCGCAGTCTAGCCATTTCAGTGCGGCACCAAAAGGGGGCAATCGCAATGCCCGCCCCCATCGCCAGGCATTAGAACTTGATGAAATGCTTGCGGTAGTGCTGCAACTCGGCGATCGATTCGCGGATGTCGTCCAGCGCCAGGTGCGTGCTGCCTTTCTTGAAGCTGTCGCGCACGTCCGGCGCCCAGCGCGCGGCCAGTTCCTTGAGCGTGGAAACGTCGAGGTTGCGGTAGTGGAAGTAGCTTTCCAGCGACTTCATATGCGTATAAAGGAAGCGGCGATCCTGGCAGATGCTGTTGCCACAGATCGGCGATTTGCCCTTCGGCACCCATTTTTCCAGGAAGGCGATGGTTTCGGCTTCTGCCTCGGCCATGCTGATGCGGCTGTCGCGCACGCGCTGGGTCAGGCCGGAGTTGCCGTGGGTACGAGTGTTCCACTCGTCCATGCGGGCCAGCACTTCGTCACTGTGGTGGATGGCGATCACCGGCCCTTCGGCCAACGTGTTCAGATCGCTATCGGTGACGATAGTGGCCATCTCGATGATGACGTCGTTTTCCGGATCCAGACCGGTCATTTCCAGGTCGATCCAGATCAGGTTCTGCGGGTTTGGCATATTTCGGCTCCTAGGCAATGCTGCGCAGTTTAGCCTAGGCCGGTGGCCGGGCGTGCTAAACTCGCGGCCGTTTTACCTAATCGCTGCATTCTTCAGACGGAACACCCATGGCCAAACGCCAACTCAATCGTCGTCAAAACTGGCGCATCGAAAAGATTCAGGGCGAACGCGCCGCACGCGCCGCCAAACGCGAGTCCTCGGCGGTCGAAGCCCTTGAGGGCGGCGATCTGGGCCCGGAGCAAACAGGTCTGGTGATCGCCCACTTCGGTGTGCAGGTCGAGGTCGAAGCTGTTGACGGCGATCAGGCCGGCCAGGTCTTCCGCTGCCACTTGCGCGCCAACCTGCCCGCACTGGTGACCGGTGATACCGTCGTCTGGCGTGCCGGCAATCAGGGCATTGGTGTGATCGTCGCGCAACTGCCGCGCACCACCGAACTGTGCCGCCCGGACAGCCGTGGTCAGCTCAAACCGGTAGCCGCCAACGTCGACATGATCGTCATCGTCTTCGCGCCGCTGCCCGAGCCTCACGCCAACCTGATCGACCGTTATCTGGTTGCTGCCGAACACGCCGGCATCCGTCCATTGCTGCTGCTGAACAAGTTCGACCTGATCGACGAGCAGAACGCCCCGGCGCTCAATGCGCTGCTGGCGGTGTATCGCACGCTGGGTTATCCGGTGCTGGAAGTCTCGGCGCACCACGGCAACGGCATGGAACAACTGCAACAGCAACTCGACGGGCGCATCAGCGTGTTCGTCGGCCAGTCCGGTGTCGGCAAGTCGTCATTGGTCAACAGCTTGCTGCCTGAGGTTGAAACCCGTGTCGGGCCGCTGTCCGAACTGTCCGGCCAGGGCACGCACACGACAACCACCGCACGGCTGTTTCACTTCCCTGGCGGCGGTGAACTGATCGATTCCCCGGGTATCCGTGAGTTCGGCCTCGGCCACGTCAGCCGCGCCGATGTCGAAGCAGGCTTCATCGAGTTCGATGATCTGCTCGGCACCTGCCGCTTCCGCGATTGCAAACATGACCGCGAACCGGGTTGTGCGCTGCTCAAGGCACTCGAAGACGGACGCATCCAGCAGCAGCGGATGAACAGCTACCGCTCGATCATCGCCAGCCTGCCGGAAAACGGCTATTAAGTAGCCGGACACAAAAAAGCCGCGATCATCTCGCGGCTTTTTTTTGCCTCAAACGCTGGCGGGCGGTTTTGGCACGACCATTTTCGGCTCAGGTTTCTGAAACGCATACAGATGCTGACGCACAATCCCGCCCGGCAACTCCTTGCCGAACACGCCGTAACGTACCGGCCATTCTTTGGGCGGCAACTTGAAGGTGCCGAACAGCATGTCCACCAGCGGCGTGTGGATGGCGTAGTTCTTGTAGATGTAATCCTTGTGCCGAGCATGGTGCCAATGGTGATAGCGCGGCAGCACGATCAGGTAATTCAGCCAGCCGCCGTTGATCCGCACGTTGGCGTGGGCGAGTACTGCCTGAACACCGACCAGAATCACATAGGCATTCAATGCTTGCGGCGCGAAGCCCAGCAGCATCAACGGCACCAGCACACCGGTTCGGGTCAGCAGGATTTCGATGAAGTGCACACGCGAACCGGCGAGCCAGTCCATGTGCGTACTGGAGTGATGCACCGCGTGGATACGCCACAGCCATGGCACCACATGGTAGAGCCGGTGCAGCCAATATTGACCTAGATCGGCAACCAGGATCGCCAGCAGAAACTGCACAACTAGCGGCAGGCTTTGCACGCTGGTCTGCAAGCTTGGCGACATCGCCCAACCGGCGATGTAACTCGAGGAGGCGGTGATGAAGATCAGGATGAATTGCACCAGCATGTGGCTGACGAAAAAGTAGGTCAGGTCGGTGCGCCAGTGCGGGCGCAGGATGTTTTGCTCGGGATCCTTGGAATAAAGCTTCTCCAGAGGAATGAACACGATCGCCGACACCAGCAGCGCCAGCACAAACCAGTCCAGGCCCAGCGAGTACGGGGTCTGTCCGATCGAACTGACCTGAACATTGGTGCCACCGAGGAATACCGCCAGGCCCGATGCGACCAGACCGGTGATTCCTAGGCGTTTACGCTTGTTAAGGAGGATATTCAGGGTGCCGAGGCTGAATGACAGCACCAGACCAAGCAACAGCGTGGTGCGCGCAAACTGCTCGTCATAGACCTTGCGCAGTTCGGCCGTGGTCAGCCATTCCGGGAAGAGAAAACAAAACACCGCCAACAGGCTCAACAGCCCGAGGGTGGCTGATATATAGCCACTGACCCGCCCCTCGCCAAATTTGAAGGGTGCGTTGCCATGCCGTTGAAAATAGGCTTTGAGTCTTTCCATTTACTGATCTTCCGTGATTGCGAAAACTGCGACTGGTCATTGCGACGCAGGCAGATACAAAAAAGCCACGGTAACCGTGGCTTTTTGTCGGTCACTGTTTCGGCGTGGGGGCCGGCACAGTGGCTGGAGGGGCAGCAGGCGCGGGCGCCGCACTCCCCGGCTCAGGCGGTTTCGGCGCAGCGTCGTCGAACAGGTTCAAGCGTTCGCGCAGCTCGTGTGCAGGCACCGGTTGCTGATCCGCCGGCAGTGCATTCGGGTCAACCGGTGTTGCCGGAGCGGCGCCGTTCTGACCTTGATCTGCAGGTTTCGCTGGATCGGCACCTTGCGCACCTTCGATGGCCGCCTGGGCTTTCTTGGTCAGTACGACAATATCGATGCGGCGGTTGACCGGGTTGAACGGGTTTTCCTTGTCGAACAGCGCCGACGAGGCATAACCGACGACCCGCGCCACTTGCGCATCCGGATAGCTGCCGGCGATCAAGGCACGACGAGCGGCGTTGGCACGGTTGGCCGACAATTCCCAGTTACCGAAATCACCGGTGCCGGTGTACGGCTTGGCGTCGGTGTGGCCGCTGATGCTGATCTTGTTCGGCACCGCTTTGATGGTGTCGGCCATGGCCAGCAGGATGTCTTCGAAGTACGGCTTCAGGCGAGCAGAACCGGAGTCGAACATCGGCCGGTTCTCGGCGTCCATGATCTGGATGCGCAAGCCGTTCGGCGTGATCTCGAAGAGGATCTGGTCCTTGAACTTCTGCAGTTGCGGGTTCTCGTCGACCTTGTTCTGCAGTTCTTGCAGGAGCAGCTCCAGACGTTCCTTCTCGACCTGCTCGGCCATGCCTTCAACCTGTTCGGTGTCGACCGTGACCTTGTCGGGTTGCGGCTGCGATTTCACTTCCGGGTTAAGGGTGTTTTCCGGCGCCAGGGTCGGCGTGCCGCCCAGATCGATGATGTACGGCGTACCGCTTTCGGAGAAGCCGACCGGGTCTTTGAAGTAACCGGCGATGGCGATCTTCTGCTCCGGCGTTGCCGTGGACAACAGCCACAACACCAGGAAGAACGCCATCATCGCCGTGGCGAAGTCGGCGAAAGCGATTTTCCACGCCCCGCCGTGATGCCCGCCGGCTATGCGCTTGACGCGCTTGATGATAATCGGCTGATTATTTTCCATTTCTTAGCGACCGCGAACGGCTTGTTCCAGCTCGGCAAAGCTTGGACGGTGGGCCGGGTACAGCACCTTGCGACCGAACTCGACCGCCAGCGACGGCGGCATGCCGGAAGCAGAAGCCACCAGCGAGGCCTTGATGGCTTCGTAGACGTTCAGCTCTTCCTTGGCATCGTGGGCCAGCGAGTGCGCCAGCGGGCCGAAAAAACCGTACGCCGCGAGAATACCGAAGAAGGTACCGACCAGTGCCGCACCGACGTGCAGACCGATCGACTTCTGATCGCCCTCACCCAGCGAGGCCATGGTCACCACGATACCGAGTACCGCCGCGACGATACCGAAACCGGGCATGGCATCGGCGATGCCGTTCACCGCATGAGATGGATGCTCAAGGTCTTCTTTGAGGCTGTACAGTTCCATGTCGAACAAGCCTTCCAGCTCGTGCGGCGCCATGTTGCCGGACGACATGATGCGCAGGTAATCGCAGATGAACGCGGTCATGCGTTCGTCTTTGAGCACTGCCGGGTACTTGGCGAAGATCGGGCTCGCGGCGGCATCTTCGATGTCGCCTTCGATGGCCATCATGCCTTCGCGGCGGCTCTTGTTGAGGATCTCGTAGATCAGCCCGAGCACTTCCAGATAGAACGTGTGGCTGAAGCGTGAACTGAACATGCTCAGGGATTTCTTGAGCACGTGCATCGTCATGTAGCCGGGGTTGGCCTGCAGGAATGCACCGAGTGCAGCACCACCGATGATCATCACCTCGAAAGGCTGGATCAGGGCGGCAATCTTGCCGTGGGAGAGCACGTATCCGCCGAGCACGCTCGCGAATACGACGATGATGCCGATAATTTTAGCCATAGGTAGAAAGTACTTATTTAAGTCGGGTTCAAGGTCATATTCGGAAGTTAAAAAATCTCTTCTTCTACTTATCGGCAAAACTGCGCCAGACTATAGCCAGTTCAGGCGAAAAGCCAATTTAGCCCATGCCGGGCGCGTCTACAGTCAGTGAAGATCCCGTCCAGACATGGCTAATGAAACGAACGTCCCACACGCAAAACCGACCACCATTGACGGCTGGGTAAAGTTGCTCGACAGCGTCCGGCTGCCCGTACCGCAAGACGCTCACGACAAGGTCTGCCGAGCGATCCGTGACAATCGCAGTTCGTTGCGCGACATCGCCGACCTGATGCAGGACAGCCCGGCGCTGGCCTTGAGCATCATCCGTGAGGCGAATCGTCACACCCACGGGACCATGGCCACCCCAGCGGAAAACCTTGAGGTGGCGATCAATCGCCTTGGCCTCGCCCGCACCGAAGAATTGCTGGCGCGCCTGCCCGCCGAACCGCTGATGCAAATCCCCAAGGCGCTGCGCCAATTGCAGATGATCAGCCAGCACGCGACGCAACAGGCCAACGGTTTTTTCGCCAGTCGCCTGGCGCGGCTGTGGCAGGACATTCACTGGGGCAGCCTGCTGTTTCTGTCGCCGCTGTGGCCGATGGCGCTGACGTATCCGCAATTGCTCGAAGAGTGGGAACTGCGGGTTATTCACAAGGGCGAATCGGCCCGCGTAGTCGAAAAACAATTGTTTGGTGTACGCCTGCTGAAAATCGCAGAAGCGTTGGTGCAGGCCTGGCACCTGCCGATCTGGGTGCAGCAGGGTTATAAACTGCTGCTCAGTGAACAACGCGAGCTGGTGAAGGTGCTGCGCATTGCCCGCGACAGCGAACATCCGCTGCGCCAGCAAAATCGCCTTGACGATGACCCGACGTTGCGCCGCTGGCTCAACCAGCCAGCCAACACCGTGCTGCTTGCCAATGGTCTGGCGCTGTCGGCGCAACAAGCCTGGGACAGTCCGCACAGCGAACGCTGGCAGTACCTGACCAGCCTTTATCTGCAAATCTCGATGGACGAGGTGCAGCAGCAACTGCACCAGCAGGCTGCCAACAGTGCACGCCAGCATGCAATGCCCGATCTGTGGCACCCGGCGGTTTCGCTACTGTGGCCATGGGGCACGCACCGTTTGCCGGCAGGCATGTTGCCGGCTGCTGCGCCGAGCGCTGAAGACCTTGGCCAATGGCGCCGCCAATGCGCCGAACTGCTCGCCGAACCGAGCCGCTTCACCAATGCGATGAGCCTGACCGTCGCCGCTCGCGATGCGCTGGTCGCCAGCGGCATGCGCCGGGTGATGATCCTGATGGCCGATCGCACGCAGTCGAATCTGCGCGTGAATCAAACCGCCGGGCTACCGAAAGAAGCAGCGGCGCTGAATTTTGTCGTCAGCCAGAGCAGCGTGCTGCAACGGCTGCTGGCGCAACAGGCACAGGTGCGGATTACCCCGGACAACAACGCGCAGTTCTCCGCGCTGCTGCCGCCGGGCCTGCGCACACTGTTTCGCGGCGAGCATCTGTTCCTGCGCTCACTGGTGAATAACGGCCGGGTAATCATGATTGTGGTCGCCGATCAGGGCGGCGGGCCGTTTGCCGACATCACCGTGCAAGCTTTTGGCAAAACCGCGCAGTGCATCGAAAAAGCCCTGCACAGCTTTAGCAGCCGTGGCCGATGAGGCTGCGCTACAATTCCCCCCTTTGTGCCCTGGAGACCTCACATGTCTGACTTCTCTGGCTTGCCGCTCGTCATCGAGCCGAGCGACCTGCTCCCGCGCCTCGATTCCCCTGAACTGATTCTGGTGGATCTGACCAGCGCTGCCCGCTACACCGAAGGTCATCTGCCCGGCGCACGCTTTGTCGACCCGAAACGCACCCAGCTCGGTCAACCGCCGGCGCCGGGCCTGCTGCCGGCGAAAGCTGATCTGGAGGCGTTGTTCGGTGAACTGGGCCATCGCAAAGACGCGGTCTACGTGGTCTATGACGACGAAGGCGGCGGCTGGGCCGGGCGCTTCATCTGGCTGCTCGACGTCATCGGTCACGACAAGTACCACTATATAGACGGTGGTCTGCCGGCGTGGCTGGCGGATGGTATGCCGATGTCGATCCAGGTTCCGCCGATTGTCGGTGGGCCGCTGGCATTGACCCTGGACGAAGCACCGACTGCCACACGCGAATACCTGCAAAGCCGTCTCGGCGCTGCCGATCTGGCGATCTGGGATGCGCGCGGGCCGCTGGAGTATTCCGGCGAGAAAGTGCTGGCCGCCAAGGCCGGGCACATTCCCGGCGCGGTCAATTTCGAATGGACTGCCGGCATGGACAAGGCGCGTCAGCTGCGCATCCGTACGGACATGCCGCAGATTCTCGAAGACCTCGGGATCACCAAGGACAAAGAAATCATTACCCACTGCCAGACCCACCACCGGTCGGGCTTCACTTATCTGGTGGCCAAGTCCCTCGGTTATCCGCGGGTCAAGGGCTACGCCGGTTCCTGGGGCGAATGGGGCAACCACCCTGACACGCCAGTCGAGATTTAAGGTTTTTTAAGGACAACCAATGAAAGAGCGTCTGTTTATCCTCAGCCAGTACCTGCTGCCTCATCACCTGCTGTCCCGCCTGGCTGGCTGCATTGCCGAGTGCCGCGTGCGCTGGTTCAAGAATGCCTTTACCCAATGGTTCGCCAAGCGTTATCAGGTGGACATGTCGCAAGCGCTGGTCGAAGACCTGACCGCTTACGAGCACTTCAACGCCTTCTTCACCCGCGCCCTGAAAGACGGCGCGCGTCCACTGGACGAAACTCCGGGTGCGATCCTCAGCCCGGCCGACGGTGCGGTCAGCCAGCTCGGCCCGATCGAGCACGGTCGCGTGTTCCAGGCCAAGGGCCACAGCTTCAGCGTGCTGGAACTGCTCGGCGGAGATGCGGCCAACGCAGCGCCGTTCATGGGCGGCGACTTCGCCACCATCTACCTGTCGCCGAAAGACTACCACCGCGTGCACATGCCGCTGGCCGGCACCCTGCGCGAAATGGTCTACATCCCGGGCCGGATCTTCTCGGTGAATCAGACCACCGCTGAAAACGTACCGGAACTGTTCGCTCGCAACGAGCGCGTGGCGTGCATCTTCGACACCGAGCGCGGCCCGATGGCTGTAGTGCTGGTCGGCGCGATGATCGTCGCTTCGATCGAAACCGTATGGGCCGGTCTGGTCACGCCGCCGAAGCGTGAACTGAAAACCTTCCGCTACGACGAAGCCGCCCGTGCCCCGATCCATCTGGAAAAAGGTGCCGAACTGGGCCGCTTCAAACTGGGTTCGACCGCGATCGTGCTGTTCGGGCCGGATCAGGTCAAATGGGCTGAAGAACTGGTCGCCGGTTCGCCAGTGCAGATGGGCCAAGGCCTGGCGCTGCCAAACGCCTGAATGCTGTGAGCCACTGATCCGCCCGTTCGCACGTCTGCGAAAGGGCGGATACGACTCGGTGGTGCCGTTACTCTATCTGCCCACGGAAGCCGATCGGGCCTTCATTGACATAGGTATTGGTGCCACTGAGGTTTTTCCCACCGTCACTGGACGTGACGCTCAACGCGATAACGTTCTGATTGTCCCGGCCGCCAATTACCCACTTGCCGCCCGGATGCCATGGGGCATCATTGCCACCCCACTGATTCTCGACGTTGTACTGGTTCTGACCGGTGCGTTGCGCTTTGAAGCCAATGGGACCTTCCCCGGCATAGGTCATGGTGCCGGTGAACGTTTTGCCGTCATCGTGCGACTTGATGTCGATAGCGACGACATTCTGGTTGTCCCGCCCACCCAACACCCAGGTTCCACCCGGATGCCACGGCGCCGAACTGCCACCCCATTGATTTGCCACTGCATATTTAGACATGAACCTCATCTCCTTGAAGTTTCGGGAGACCTGCCCGAGGTTGACGGCAGGCCGTGCAACCGTGCGTTTCCGATCGCACGCCTGAGAGACTAGTAGGGCTTGTGAAATGGCATCCGGCCAGCAGACCAGCGGTCAAAAACCCTGACGCCATCCGGCGAAACAAGCCACAGCTGCTAGAGTTTTGGGCATTGCCCATTTCGCCGCCGGAGCCATTTACGGCATGAGTGAGTCTCGCCCCCAAGCCTTCCTGAGCGCGCCAACCCCGTCGCAAACGCGCCTGTCGTTTTGCGAAGCGACTCCACGCGACCTCAAGCGCTGGATTGCCGACCTGCCAAAAGCCAACATCGGCGAAACCGCCCGCCTGCTTTATCAAGCCTTGGGCGAACTCAATCTGTTGCTCACGCCCAGCGACAACCGCCTCAACCTGCTGGAGCTGTTGCGACCCGAGGTGTATTTCGTCTGCCAGCATCTGGAGCGGCATTTCCTGCATCAGGCGATCATGCTCGACGAGCGTTCGCGCAAGATCAGCAATCTCTGTCAGGCACTGCAAAGCCATCTGGCCGTCGGCTACAAACAGATCGTGCTGCGCATTGCCCCGAAGTACAGCAAGGATCGCGCAGCATTGGTCAGCATGGCCCTGCAACGGGCAGCCCATGCGCTCAAAGGCCAGTTGCTGCGCGCCACGCAGTTATACAGCTCGCCGCCGGAACATCTGTGGTTCGAACTGCATCAGCTGTATCGCAGCGCCGCTGAATTACAACTGCAACACCGCCGCGTGCACGACGATCTGGCCAGCCTGACGACAGAGCTGAGCCTGGAACAGACTTACATCGCCGCAATATTGCTGGGCAGCGCCCGCTGCAATCAATTGCGCCAGAACCAGATCGCCCGCCTGGCCGAAGTGCTGGAACCGTGGAGTGCACTGCTCAAACTGCATCCCGCAAACCCGGACGCTGGCCTGTTGGCAATCAGCGCAGAGCTCGATGCCGGGCCGCGCTACCGCAACATGTTTCGCAGCGAGCAACAGCGTGGATTGCTTGGTTTCGATCCACAGCCGTTGGTGAATGCCATCGAAGCGCATTTGCTGCATCAGGACACTTCGACGCCGCTGCCCGTCCCGGCCGGGCTGAGCTTCGATACCCTGCAGCACCTGCATGCCGCCTGGGGTCAGGCTGCAGAACGCAGTTTTCAACGCACGGTCGGCCAAGGCGATCTGACCGTGTGCGTCGGCATGAGCGCCCTGCACTTCTACCTCGGCGGCGAGCGCAGTTTCAGCGAACTGCTCAAGCATCCCGGTGCGCGCTCGGCGAATTTCAGCCGTGCCGTCGCTGAAGGTGAAAAGGACAGTTGGAGTCAGGCATTCGATGCAGCACCGCAGAGCAAGGCTGATGAGTTTTTGCCCTACGAGGAAATTCAGTACGACCATTTGCTCGAGGATGAAAGCGCCACCGACAGCACACCGCATTACCCGACCCACGCCCTGCCGGTGATCAATCACAGCCCCGGCGGTTACTGTCTGGCGTGGCCAAATGAAGTGCCCGCCGAGTTACAGGCCGGAGAAATGCTCGGGATTCAGGACAGTGTCGGTCTGGGCTGGAGCATTGCGGTGATCCGCTGGATCCGCCAGGTGCGAGGTGGTGGCACGCAGATGGGCATTGAACTGGTGGCACCGCACGCCCAGCCCTGCGGTTTGCAACTGGTGCGCTCGCGGGACGATCACAGTCAGTATTTGCGCGGACTATTGTTACCGGAGATCAGTGCGATCGATGTGCCGGCAACCTTGCTGGCGCCGCGCCTGCCGTTTCAGGAAGGCAGCAAGGTGCTGATCAACACCCAGGGCGAGGAGCACCGCGCCGGGCTGGATCGCCGGGTGGCGAGTACGCACAGTTTCAATCAGTTTGCCTATCGCTCACTGGAGGCCACGCAGAATGGCGGGAGCGAGGAGGATTTTGATTCGCTGTGGAAATCGCTTTAAAGCAAAAGATCGCAGCCTGCGGCAGCTCCTACAGAGAAATGCATATCCCCCTGTAGGAGCTGCCGCAGGCTGCGATCTTTTGATTTTTAATTACAACTGTCCGTCACGATCACGGAAACCCAGCAGATACAGCACGCCATCCAGACCCAACGTAGAGATCGCCTGCTTCGCCGACTGCTTGACCAGTGGTTTGGCGCGGAACGCCACGCCCAACCCGGCAATCGCCAGCATCGGCAGGTCGTTCGCGCCGTCGCCGACCGCGATGGTCTGCTCAAGACGCAAACCTTCCTTGTGTGCCAGCTCTTTCAACAGATCAGCCTTGCGCTGCGCATCGACAATCGGCTCGATCGCCACGCCGGTGCACTTGCCGTCGACCACTTCCAGTTCGTTGGCAAACACATAGTCAATTCCGAGCTTGGCCTGCAACTGCTTGGCGAAGTAGGTGAAGCCACCGGACAGGATCGCGGTCTTGTAGCCCAGACGCTTGAGTTCGGCGAACAAGGTTTCAGCACCTTCGGTCAGACGCAGCGAAGCGCCGATCGAGTCCAGCACGCTGACATCCAGACCTTTAAGCAAGGCCAGACGCTCTTTGAAGCTGGCGCGGAAATCCAGCTCACCGGCCATGGCGCGTTCGGTGATTTCAGATACCTGTTCGCCCACACCGGCAGCCTTGGCCAGTTCGTCGATGACCTCGGCCTCGATCAGGGTCGAGTCCATGTCGAACACCGCCAGGCGACGGTTGCGGCGGAACAGCGAGTCTTCCTGAAAGGCGATGTCGACATTCAGCTCTTGGGCGACGCTGAGGAATTCGGCGCGCAAGGCCTGCGGATCAGCCGCTTCGCCACGCACGGAAAACTCGATACAGCCCTTGCCCTTGTCGGCTGGCGTGTCAAGCGGCATGCGACCCGACAGACGGTCGATATGGTCGATGTTCAAACCGTATTTGGCGGTGATCGAGCTGACCGCCTGCAATTGGCCGGCGGTCACTTTGCGAGTCAACAGGGTAACGATGTGACGCTTCTTGCCCTGATTGCCCACCCACTGCTGGTAATCCTCTTCGGACACCGGGGTGAAACGCACCTGCTGGTCGAGCTCGTAGCCCTTGAACAGGATGTCCTTGAGCACGGATTTACCCTGTTCCGAATCGGGGATTTCAACCAGGATGCCGAACGACAGGGTGTCGTGGATCACCGCCTGACCGATGTCGAGAATGTTCACACCACCCTGTGCCAGAACACCGGTAATGGCTGCCGTCAGACCCGGACGGTCGACTCCCGTGATGTTAATCAGGACGATTTCGCGCAACGCGCACCCCCGCAACTGGAAAAAAACCGCATTCTACCCACTTTCAGTGACCATCGGGCACCGCGAGCGCTTTGCCGGTCTAGGGCCTGTCGCTATACTGCGCGTCAACTTCACGGACAAAAGAGCCGAGCTCAGTGAACCGGCCCACGCCAGTTAAAACCGATAACTTCTTCCTGCTGATCTTCCGTGCACTGCGCCACCGCCGTGTACCGATTGCATTGCGCATTGCCAGCCATAACGTGATCCTGGTCGCTCTGGCCCTGGTGATCTATGCCGGCGTGATGGGTTTGCAATTCAAGCAGGCCATGCACCAGCAGGCCGATGCGCTGGGCGAAAGCCTGACCACGCAGACCGCGACCTCTGCCACCGAGCTGTTGGTGTCCAACGACATCCTCAGCCTTAACGTGCTGCTCAACAACCTGACCAAGAACAAACTGGTGGCCCACGCGGCGATCTACAGCGTGGATAACCGTATCCTCGCCGAGTCCGGTCAGCGCCCCAAGCACAGCCTGCTGGGCGAAGCCGAAGGCATGTACGAGAGCAAGATCACCTTCCAGGACGTGACCGCCGGGCAACTGCGCATCAGCCTGGACATGGATCAGTTCCAGCAGCCGATGACCATCAGCCTGCAAAGCATGGGTATTCTCAGCGGGATTCTGTTGGCGCTGTCGCTGGCCCTGAGCCTGCGCATGGGCCGCTATCTGTCGACGCCGCTGCTGCAATTGCGCGTCTGGTTGCGCCGCATCGACGAACACACGCCGGGCATCGATCGTCAGGATGAAATCGGCGATCTGGCGCGTCAGCTGCACGCCAACTACGCGCCGGAGCCTGCACCTGAACCGGAGCCGGAATTCGAGGACGAAGGAGACGAGCCGGAATTCGAGGTGCGCAACTTGCGTGATCCGAGTTTCGACGAAACCCGTCCGATGGCCGCGCAGAAACCTGCCCCGCGACATCTGGTCAGCACCGTCGAAGACGATGATGACGATGACGCGTTCGCCGACCTGCGCGACGAATCGCTCAATGGCGCGCCGCAACCCGTCGTCCGCCAGCCGTCGCCAAGCGTGCCGCAGCACACCGCCGTGCTGGCCGTGCAACTGGGCTCGCAGGAACAACTGCGGCGCTTGCCACGGGCACGCCTGGAAGAGTTGCAGGAGCGCTATCGCGATTGCCTCGATCAGGCCGCTTCGTTGTATCAGGGCGAAATTGAAACCCTGAACGACGGCAGCACGCTGATGCTGTTCCACACCGAAGACAGCGGCGATGACTACCTGACCAATGCGATCTGCTGCGGCGAACTGCTGCGGGCGCTGGGTCATCAGTTGCAGATTGAAGTCGCGGATAGCGGCATCACCCTGCAATTGCAATTGGGTCTGACCTTGGGTGATGAGCTGTTTGGTCTGAGCCAGATTGATCTGTTGCTGACCGACTCGGCGCAGGATGCCCTGGCCTTGTCGCAGCACAGCCGCAACCTGCTGCTGGTTGAGCGCAAGATCAGTGACGATGCGCTGATCCGTCAGCGTGCACGGATCCGTCCGATCGCCAGCCCTGAGGGTGCTTGCTGTGTGGAGCGGTTGATGGAGCCTTATCCGTCGATGCTCGAGCGGCAGCTGGCGCGGATGCATGAGCGTCGGGCGTAAGCCTTAGACCTTAGGCCTGAAACACAGAAGCCCGCCGACGAGTGATTGTCTGCGGGCTTTTTTGTGGCTGACTGAAAAGCCCCTCATCGGAACGCCGCCCGCCTACCCCTCTCCCAGAGGGAGAGGGGACTGATCGGGGGATATTGCCGAAATACACGGACCTGCACGTCCTGCTGTCCATAATCGCCAAGCTCTTTCAGGTCGATGTATGACGCCAGACACCTCGGTCGGTCCCCTCTCCCTCCGGGAGAGGGTTAGGCGGGCGGCGTTCCGATGAGGGGCTTTTGATCTTTCACGCAGAACCCCAGACACAACAAAGCCCGCACAAGGCGGGCTCTGTTCTGACTCGGTTCAGGCTTAGAAGCGGAACACTTCCATATCCGTACGAATTGGCGAAGCCATCGGTATCTTCGGCTGCTTCTCGGCTTCCGCCGCCGGTGCTGCCGGTTTCGGTGCCGACTTACGCGGCGCCTCAGCCACCGGAGGCTGGTTGGCCAATGGCTTGAGCGCTACCGACAATTGCTCGGCCAGACGCTGCAGCAAAATGCCCTGGGCCTGAACCTGCGAAGCGGTACTGCCGGCATGCAGCTCTTGCAGATGCACGATGCGGTTATCGCGCACTTGACCACGGCGGTCGATCAGACGCCATTGCGCATCGAGGATCGCCGGTTGTTTCTGACCGGAGTCCAGACGCGTAATGGTTAGCAGCACCTGCACATCCGGAGTAAATCCGGTTGTGGCCGGTGCCAGCACCACACGCTGGCTGTCCAGATGGCCCGCGACCTGGCGCATCAACAACTGATCGATATCCGACGAAAGGCTACCCGCCCAACGACCGTCGGTCGCCGCTTGCAGACTGCCGTCCGGTTGACGTTGCAGCAAGGTCTCACGTTGCAGGTAATCGGCTACGACTACCGGACCCAATAAAACCGCCATGCCCGCGCTTTGCGCAGGCTGAACCGGACTTCCGCTGTCCAGTTGATACAGCGACACCGGCTGGTGAACGCTGCAACCCGCCAGGCCCAAAACGCCGGCGAGCAGGAAAATAAGGGGGCGCAGAGCAGTCATCATCCCGTCCAGGTGGCCGCCACAAGGCTGACCACAGTGAAAATACTCAATAAATATGAAGAACGCTCGGCCACGCCGGCGCTTGGAAAGGCCATATCATCCGTGAATATGCGTTCCGACTCCAGCGCCAAAGCGTCGATCTACGCGTTAAATCGTGGATCGACGCGTCTAGCGCGCTTAATTGAGGTTTTCGACGAGCAGCGCATCCACTCTCTGGAAGCCCCTTGGAAGCTTATTGCCACGACGTCCACGCTCACCTTTGTAGTGTTCGAGGTCGTCGGCCTTCAGCGAGAGGGTCCGTTTTCCGGCCTGCAGCACCAAGGTGGCGCCTTCCGGAATGACGGCGATGTCCGTGACATATTCTTCGCGACTGGCCACACGTTCACCGGAAATACCGATGATCTTGTTGCCTTTGCCCTTCCCTAATTGTGGCAGATCGCTGATTTTGAAGATCAGCAGGCGACCTTCGGTCGTCACCGAGGCCAGCCAGTTGTGCTCGCGGTCAGCCACTGGTCGCGGCGCGATCACTTTGGCGTTGTTCGGCAGGCTCAACAGGGCTTTACCAGCCTTGTTCTTGGCTTGCAGGTCTTCGCCTTTCACCACGAAGCCGTAACCGGCGTCCGAGGCGATCACATACAACGCGTCGTCTTCCGGCATCAGCACGCATTCGAAGGTTGCGCCCGGCGGCGGCGTTAGACGACCGGTCAACGGCTCGCCCTGGCCTCGCGCCGACGGCAGCGTATGCGCAGCAACCGAATAGCTGCGGCCGGTGGAGTCAATCACCACGGCAGACTGGTTGGAACGTCCCGCCGCCGAGGTTTTGAAGCCGTCGCCGGCCTTGTACGACAGGCCAGTGGCGTCGATGTCGTGACCTTTGGCCGAACGGATCCAGCCTTTTTCCGAGAGGACGACGGTGACTTTCTCGTTCGGCAGCAGATCGTGTTCGGTCAACGCTTTGGCTTCGGTGCGCTCGACGATTGGCGAACGGCGGTCGTCGCCATAGGTTTCGGCGTCCTTGATCAGCTCGGTGCGCACCAGCTTCTTCAACTTGGCTTCGCTGCCCAGCAGGGCTTGCAGCTTGGCTTGTTCCTTGAGCAGTTCGTCCTGCTCGTCGCGCAGCTTCATCTCTTCCAGCCGCGCCAACTGACGCAGACGGGTATCGAGGATATAGTCGGCCTGAATCTCGCTGAGGGCGAAACGCTCGATCAGCTTGGCTTTCGGATGTTCCTCAGTACGGATGATGTGGATCACTTCATCGAGGTTGAGGTAAGCAATCAACAAACCGTCCAACAGGTGCAGACGACGCTCGACCTTGTCGAGGCGGAATTGCAGGCGGCGACGCACGGTCTGCACGCGGAACTCCAGCCATTCGACCAGCAGCGTGCGCAGGTTTTTCAGCTGAGGTTTGCCGTCCAGACCGATGATGTTGACGTTGACCCGGTAGGTCGACTCCAGCTCGGTGCTGGCGAACAGGTGCTGCATCAGCGCTTCGTGATCAACGCGGCTGTTGACCGGAATGATCACGATGCGGCACGGGTTCTCGTGGTCGGATTCGTCACGCAGGTCAGCGATCTGCGGCGCTTTCGACGGTTTCGCCTGCATCAGCGCAGCGATCTGCTCCAATACCTTGGCCCCGGAGACCTGATGCGGCAGCGCGGTGACGATGATGTCGCCGTCCTCGACATGGTACACGGCGCGCATGCGCACCGAGCCCTTGCCGGTTTCGTACATTTTCAGCAGGTCGGCGCGCGGCGTGATGATTTCCGCTTCGGTCGGATAGTCCGGACCCTGAATGTGTTCGCAGAGCTGCTCGACCGTGGCTTTCGGCTCATCGAGCAAACGCACGCAAGCGGTGGCAACTTCGCGCAGGTTGTGCGGCGGCACGTCGGTGGCCATGCCCACGGCAATACCCGTGGTGCCATTGAGCAGAATGTTCGGCAGGCGCGCCGGCAGCACCAGCGGCTCCTGCAAGGTGCCGTCGAAGTTCGGGCCCCAGTCCGCAGTGCCCTGGCCCAGTTCGCTGAGCAGCACTTCGGAATAACGCGACAACCGCGCTTCGGTGTAACGCATGGCGGCGAAGGACTTCGGATCGTCCGGCGCCCCCCAGTTACCCTGGCCGTCGACCAGCGTGTAGCGATAGCTGAACGGCTGGGCCATCAGCACCATCGCTTCGTAGCACGCCGAGTCGCCGTGCGGGTGGAATTTACCGAGCACGTCACCGACGGTACGCGCCGATTTCTTGTGCTTGGAATCGGCGTCCAGGCCCAACTCGCTCATCGCATAAATAATGCGACGCTGTACCGGTTTCAGGCCGTCGCCGATATGCGGCAGGGCACGGTCCATGATCACGTACATGGAGTAGTTGAGGTAGGCACTTTCGGTGAAGTCGGCCAGCGAGCGGCGTTCTACACCGTCCAGGCTGAGATCAAGGGGGTTGCTCATGCAGGCCTCATCGGTTCGTTGTCTGGCGCAGCAGCATGGTGCCACCGCGCTGAGTAAATTCAAGTTTGTTCAGGGCGCTCATGCCGAGCTGCACCTGATCGCCATGCAGCCCCGGCGCCACCAGTGCACGGACATCCCGCAGCACAATGTCACCCAGTTGCAGGCGGTTGATTTTGGTCCGATAGCCCTGGCTCAGGCCGTTAGCCGTGCTCAGGGTCACTCCGAAACCTTCTTCCAGCTTCAAACGTTTGGCCAGATCCGCCGGGATCGCCACATCGGTCGCGCCGGTGTCGAGCATGAACTCCACCGGCTCACCGTTGATCTGACCGCTGGCGACAAAATGCCCTTGGGCGTTGCCGGCCAGTTTCACCTCGATAAAACCTTGGCCCTGCTCCGACGTGACCACCACGTTCGGATTTTGCTGGCGCTGCTCCCACTGGCCGAAAAACCGCGTGGCCAGAAACAGTGCCGCGCACCACGCCAGAATCATCAGCACCCGACCGGCGCGCTTGCCCGGCGGTTGCTGGCTCATGGTTTGGCACTCCAGCCACCGTCAGGTGCGGCGAAGCGCCAGACGATCGGCCGAACCTCACCGTCCGCGCGCGGGCCGAAATTATTGTCGACGCCGACCCATGCACCATCAGCGTCAACGATCAGCGCCTCTTCCAACCCGAAGTTCTGCGAGTAACGGCGGTTGGCCTGCAACAGTTCAGCGGCGTACGACCAGCAACGCTCGACCTTGGCGGTCTGCGCATCGCGCCGACAAATCTGGAAGGCGTTGCGCTCAAGGGTAAACAATTTGCCGTTAAACAACGAAAGGTCGGAAAAGTCTCGGTCGACCGCTCTGGCCTTGGGGAACTGCGGCGGCTGCATTTCCTTGCCGCCCTCGCTGAGCAGCACGCAACGACCGTCGCAATCCCACACCGTCTGCTGGCGCTTGATCAGCAGCAAACCACGGCTTTGCCGCTCGGCGGCCAGCCACATCTGATCACCCGCCGGGCTGATCGCCAGGCCTTCGAAGATCGCATTGAAATGCAGGAGCATGCCGCTGGCCCGCGCTTCGCGAACCATCATCGGCGAGATCTTCAGCCAGTTGACCGCGCCGCTGACAGGCACCTGCAAGACCGCCGCATGACCCTCGCTGACAATGTAGCGATTACCGGCGCTGTCGCAGCTGATGCCCTCGAAATCCAGATCGCCACCGCGCACGAACGACGCGGCCCAATTGCGCGAACGCAACCCCCACGGCAAACCGGTCTCGGGCACCAGGGGTACGTCGATGTGCAAGGCTTCGGCCTGCCAGACCTGATCGGCGGTATTGAGCCGATAGATCTGATCGTCATCGCGGTCCGACACCGTCCACAACTCGCCGCCACACATGGCCAGCCCCGACAGGTTACCGCCGCGCATGCCGTCGACCGGGTGCCCGGAGAGCACGCGCAACTCCTGCAACGGCTCGGCCGACACATTCATTGCACTCAGCAGCAAGACACCCGCCAAGGCCCAGCCAAACCGCATCAGGCCAGCACCTCGGCGAGGTTACCTTTGGATTCCAGCCAGGTTTTGCGGTCACCGGCGCGTTTCTTCGCCAGCAGCATGTCCATCATTTCCGAGGTTTGCGCAAAATCTTCGCCCAGCGTCAGTTGCACCAGACGCCGAGTGTTCGGGTCCATGGTGGTTTCACGCAGCTGCGGCGGGTTCATTTCACCCAGACCTTTGAATCGGGTGACCTGGGGTTTGCCACGCTTCTTCTCGGCGACCAGACGATCGAGAATGCCGTCACGCTCGGCTTCGTCGAGGGCGTAGTAGATCTCTTTGCCCAGGTCGATGCGGTACAGCGGCGGCATGGCCACGTAGACGTGACCGGCATCCACCAGCGGGCGGAAATGCTGGACGAACAGCGCGCACAACAGGGTTGCGATGTGCAGTCCGTCGGAGTCGGCGTCGGCGAGGATGCAGATCTTGCCGTAACGCAGTTGACTCATGTCCGCCGCGCCCGGGTCGACACCGATAGCCACGGCGATGTTGTGCACTTCCTGGCTGGCCAGCACTTCGCTGCCGTCGACTTCCCAGGTGTTGAGGATCTTGCCGCGCAACGGCAGGATCGCCTGGAATTCCTTGTCCCGCGCTTGCTTGGCGGAACCGCCGGCGGAATCACCTTCGACCAGGAACAGTTCGGAACGCATCGGGTCTTGCCCGGCGCAGTCGGCCAGTTTGCCCGGCAGCGCCGGGCCCTGAGTCACACGTTTACGCTCGACTTTCTTGCTCGCTTTCAGGCGGCGACCGGCGTTGTTGATCGCCAGTTCGGCCAGCGCCAGACCGGTTTCCGGGTTGGCGTTGAGCCACAGGCTGAAGGCGTCCTTGACCACACCGGAGACGAACGCTGCCGCTTCACGCGATGACAGACGCTCTTTGGTCTGGCCAGAGAATTGCGGCTCCTGCATTTTCATCGACAGGACGAACGCGATGCGCTCCCAGACGTCTTCCGGCGCCAGCTTCACGCCGCGCGGCAGCAGGCTGCGGAATTCGCAGAACTCGCGCATCGCATCGAGCAGGCCCTGACGCAAACCGTTGACGTGGGTACCGCCCTGCGCCGTCGGGATCAGGTTGACGTAGCTTTCCTGCACCGCGTCGCCACCTTCCGGCAGCCACAGCAACGCCCAGTCGACCGCTTCTTTGTTACCGGCGAACGCGCCGCAGAAGGGCTCGTCCGGCAGGCGTTCGAATTCGCTGACGGCATCGACCAGATAGGAGCGCAGGCCGTCTTCGTAATGCCACTCGACTTTCTCGCCGGTGCCTTTGTCTTCGAAGCTGACCAGCAGACCCGGGCACAACACCGCCTTGGCCTTGAGCACGTGCTTGAGACGGCTGATGGAGAATTTCGGTGAATCGAAATACTTCGGATCCGGCGCGAAGTACACGCTGGTGCCGGTGTTGCGCTTGCCGACGGTGCCGACGATTTCCAGTTCCGAGGCTTTGAAACCGTCGTTGAACGTCATCTGGTATTCGTTGCCGTCACGCTTGACGCGCACACGGACTTCGGTCGACAAGGCGTTGACCACGGAAATACCCACGCCGTGCAGACCGCCGGAGAACTGGTAGTTCTTGTTCGAGAACTTACCGCCCGCATGGAGCTTGGTGAGGATCAGCTCGACGCCCGAAACACCCTCTTCCGGGTGAATGTCGACCGGCATGCCGCGACCGTCGTCGCTGACTTCCAGCGAATGGTCGGCGTGCAGGATGACCTGCACCGACTTGGCATGCCCCGCCAGAGCTTCGTCGACACTGTTGTCGATGACTTCCTGGGCGAGGTGGTTCGGCCGACTGGTGTCGGTGTACATGCCGGGGCGTTTGCGCACCGGGTCGAGGCCCGAGAGGACTTCGATGGCGTCGGCGTTATAAGAGCTAGCGCTGGGAGTGGCCATAGGGTCTCGTCGTCAGTCATTCATGAAATAGGGGCAAGACTTCACAGTGCGGTGAAATCGATTGCCTGATACACATCGGCGCCAATGCCGGCAAAACTCAGCAACGCCGGCAATTGCCCGGCAAAGCCTTGGAAACTGTGGTCGCCGCCGGCCTGAATACGCAAGGCGCAGGCGCGGTAATACTGCTGGGCGAGGCGATAATCCAGTGTTTCATCGCCGGTCTGCAACCAGACCTGATAGCGCTGGGCATCCTGAGGCGCCGGCACTTCCAGTTCGGCCAGGGCCGTGACGTGGTCGTGGGTCAATTCCCAGGTTTCATCCGTATACAGGTTTTTCTGCGTGCCCAGATAGCCGTCGAACATTCGGTGCGGGCTGACCGCCGGGTTGACCAGCAGGGCTTTCAGGCCATGGCGCTCGGCCAGGTGAGTCGCATAGTAGCCGCCGAGGGAGCTTCCCACCAGCAGCGGGCTGCCCAGCTCGGCGATTGCTTGCTCCAACTGACCGATGGCTTCGCGCGGATGGTGATGCAGGGCCGGAACACGCAGTTTGTCGCTCAAACCCAGTTGCTCCATCACCGTTACCAGCTGACAGGCCTTTTTCGAGGCTGGGGCGCTGTTGAAACCGTGGATATAGAGGATCGAACCGGACATTTGAGCTCCCTGGGTGTCGGTTTGGGTTTGCGGAGTTTACAGGGAGAGAAGATTGGATTGGGGGTGGTTTCAAGAAATTGGTCATTCAGCAAGGGCGGCCCTCACCCTAGCCCTCTCCCAAAGGGAGAGGGGACTGATTGGGGGATATTAAAGAGATACACCGACCTGAAAGTGATTGGGCGAATCCATAATCAACTCAGTATTTCAGGTCGGCGCATGACGCAATACACCTCACCCCAGCCCTCTCCCTCCGGGAGAGGGCTGGGGTGAGGGTTTTGATTTGCCGCTCAATAGCCGTTGGAGCCGTAATCGACAGTGAAGGCGAAACCGGTGACGCGCTCCACGCCAGTCTCCAACCGCCCATCCGGCAACAACCGCAACCAGCGATACCCCGGCGCCTGCTCACCCACCTTAAAGTCCACACTCCCCGGCTCAAACTGAATGCACGTCGAAGGCGAAGCCATCAACCGCACGCCATTGCGCTCACGGTCAATCTCCTGATGCACATGCCCCCACAGCACCGCACGAACCTGTGGAAACCGATCCATCACCTCGAAAAACGCGTCAGGATTGCGCAAACCGATCGGCTCCATCCACGCACAACCGATCGACACCGGGTGATGGTGGAAGCACACCAGATGATGCCGCTCCGGCGCTTCGCTCAGCGAACGCGCCAGCAGTTGCAGTTGATCGTCCTGCAAGTACCCCGGCACCGAACCGGGTACAGCCGAATCTAAAAGAGTCACGCGCCAGTTGCCGATATCGACTACTGGCTCCAGAAAGGTGCTCTGCACGGCGGCCTGGGCCATGATCATCGGTTCGTCGTGATTACCGGGAATCCACCGCGCCGGTGCAGCGATCTGCGCGCTCATCTCGCGAAATTGCTGATACGACTCCAGCGTGCCGTCCTGGGAAATATCCCCGGTGGCCAAGATCAGATCGATCTGCGGCTGCTGCGCCAGCACCAACTCAATGACTTTTTGCAGGCTCTCGCGGGTGTTCATGCCCAACAGCGTGCCGTCCGCTTCAGCAAACAAATGGCTGTCGGACAACTGCACCAGCAACGCCGGATCGGCGGAGGTCAACATGGATACGCTCGGCAAGGCGCTCTCCCAAGGCAAAAGCACGGAATCGATCAAGTGCCGCAATTATGCTGGGGGATGACAGAAAGAGGAAACCGCCGAACCGGACACAGTTCACAACTAGCGTACGACTTCATACTCGTGCCCCAACGCCAGGCAATGACTCAGCCATTCCCCCAGGAACAGATTGAGCTGAGCCTTTTCATCCGGCTGATGCATCGCCGCATTCGGATAAGGATAGATGCCGCGAAAGCGTCGTGCATGTTCGGCGCTGACCACTTCGGCCATGCGTGCGTCGTGATAGACCTGCACTTCCAGTTGCGGCACCGGCAGCCATGGCAGGCTGTGTTCCTGGCGCACCTGCAGCGTGGTGGTGTAGGGACAGGTTTGCAGCACTTCGAGGGCAAGCACGCCAAGCATCTGCTCGCCCTGGGTCACGGCGATGCGCCGCGCCTCGGGCTCGCTGCGCATGTCCGGCAGCAGTCGCATCAGGCGCGCGTAGTTGGCCTCGCAGGCGGCTTGTAGCCCCACGAGGTCGACTCGATAACGATCGCGCAGCTTGTTTACGACCATAACCCCCTCACTTCGGCGCGGTTCAGCGCCAGCCATTGCAAGGCGATGATGCTCGCCGCGTTGGCAATGCGTCCATCACGGACGGCCTGCAAGGCATCTTCAAAGGCCCAGACCGTGACGCGGATATCTTCTGCCTCTTCTTCCAGGCCATGCAGGCCGCCAACGCCGTCAGTGCTGCAACGCCCCAGATACAAATGCACGAACTCGTTGCTGCCGCCCGGCGACGGGAAATATTTGGTCATCGGCCACAAGGCCTTGATGTCCAGCCCAGCTTCCTCCTGCGCCTCGCGGTGAGCAACTTCTTCCGGTTGTTCATCCTTGTCGATCAGACCAGCGACCAGCTCGACCAGCCATGGATTGTCGGTCTTGCCCATGGCGCCGATGCGGAACTGCTCGATCAGCACCACTTCATCGCGCTGCGGGTCGTACGGCAGCATGCACACGGCATCGTGACGGACAAAGATTTCACGGTTGATTTCGCGGCTCATGCCACCGGCGAACAATTCATGGCGCAGGTGAACACGGTCGAGCTTGTAAAAGCCCTCGTAGCATTTTTCGCGCCGCACGATATCGACAGCGGTCGGAATGGCGTTGGCAAAATCAGTCATGAGCATCCTCTTTACTGCAGATCCATTACGAGATTGCTGGTTGTTACTGGCAACCTCGACTTCGCGCCATCCTAACGCGCCCGAACGGTTTGATGCAGCCCCTTTACCGTCAGCGGGATGGACGGTGGAGGCGAAACCCACTCTAATTAGCTTAGTGGCGAACTGACTGCTTCTGCGAGAGTCGAAGCGGATATCTTTTTGCCTTCCCCTGCTTTCGAAAGGACGCCCATGTCGCTTTTCAAAATTGCCTCCGTGGCCGCCATTGCCCTGACTCTGGGCGCGTGCGCCAGCCTGTTCCAGCCCAACTACCGCACGCCGCTGGAAACCACCCGCGATGCATCGGAAACCCTGAAACCCGGCTGTTCCAACCCGGACTGCCCACTGGTGAACATCGACACCCTGCGCTTCCCGGCCGAACCTGCACTGGATGGCATCATCGAAAAACGTCTGCTGCAAATGACCCGCACCGAGAAAAACGCCCCGGTAGCGCCGACCCTGGCGGCCTACCGCGATCAGTTTCTGGCCAGCGCCGGCCCGCGCAACAGCAGCTACCTGCAAGCGAAAGTACGTGAGCAGCATGACGGCTTGGTGATCATCGAGTTGTCGAGCTACCTCGACACCGGCGGCGCGCATGGCACCCCGGGTCGCGGCTTCATCAACTATTCGCGCCAGCAGCACAAAGTGCTGAACCTGTCCGACATGCTTGTGCCGGGTCAGGAAGAGGCGTTCTGGAAGGCGGCGCAGGTCGCGCACAATAGCTGGCTGATCAGCACCAAGCTCGATCAGGAGCCGGAGTTCGTGGCGAACTGGCCGTTCGTGAAAACCGCGAACGTGGCGCTGACCTATGGCGGCGTGATCCTCAAGTACGACGTGACCACTATTGCGCCTTACGCGCTGGGCCACGTCGAACTGAAGATTCCCTATCCGCGTCTGAACGGCATTCTCAAGCCTGAGCTGTTTCCCGGCCGTAACTGAAGGCCCGACCGAGCACTAGCTGTAACAGCCCTGCCAGCACCAGCGCCGGCAGGGTTGCGCCGACATCCGGATACAGATTCGCCAGCAAATGGTAGGTGCTCACGCCACCCAGCCACGCCAACAACGCCGGCCAGCGCAATGCGGCTGACGCGACCTGAGCGCTGCGCTTGCGCAGGATGAAGTGATCCACCAGCACCACGCCGAACAGCGGCGCAAACACCGAACCGATCAACAGCAGGAAATTCTGGTACTGCGCCAACGGCGCCAGCAGGGCGATCAGCGTGCAGATCACGCCGATGGCCAAGGCCAGATGCTCGACTTTCAGGCGCAACAGAATCCCGCTGGACACCGCCGCCGAATGAATATCGGCGAAAGCGTTTTCCGACTCATCCAGCAGAATCAGCAACAGCGGAATGCCCAAACCGGCGCCGGCCAGTGCCAGCAGCAGCGCATTGACTTCACCGCTTGGCGCGAAGGCCAGGGTGTAGGCGACGCCGAGGCTCATCAGCCAGAAGTTGCCGATGAAGAAACCGACGGCAGTACCGCCGAAAACATTCTTTGCGCGTTTGCCGAAACGCGAGTAGTCGGCGATCAGCGGCAGCCACGACAGCGGCATTGCGATGGCAATGTCGAAGCCCACGGCGAACGGCAGCGAACCGTCACCGGCACGCGACCAGAGATCGGCCAGATCGGCTTTGGCGAACAGGTTCCAGGTCAGCCAGAGGCACGCCGCCAGCAGCAGCCAGATGCCCCACTTGCGCAGAATCTGCCGCACAAAGGTCAGCGGCCCGCTCACCGCGAGCAAGGTGGCCAGCGCACCGAAAAACAGCGTCCACAACACCGGGTTCGACCACAGCGAGCCTTCGCTGAACGCGCGGGTACCGAGCTGGCTGGCGGCGTCGCGCATGACGATGATTTCGAACGAGCCCCAACCGATCAGTTGCAGCAGATTAAGCAGCGCCGGCAGGCTCGCGCCTTTGCTGCCGAGGCTGAGCTTCAGCGCAGCCATCGACGACAGGCCGGTGTCACTGCCGATCACGCCAACGGCGGCCAGGAGCAGCACGCCCACCAGCGTGCCGAGGAAGATTGCCAGCAGCGAACCGGACAGGCCCAGACCTGGCGCGAGCAATGCGCCGGTCTGCAGAACCATCAGGCCGATGCCGAGGGAGAACCACAGGGAAAACAGATCGCGACCGCCGAACACACGCTTGTCAGCGGGCACGGCGAGGTCGGGAGAATAGGTGCTGGGTTGAATGCTCAAGGGTGCTGATCTCACAGGAGTGATAGCTACAAGTTGCAAGCCACAAGCTGCAAGAAAAAGCAGGTTTCGCATGTGCTTATATCTTGCAGCTTGCAGCTTGCCGCTTACACTTTTTTATAAAGCTGACTGCCTTCCTTTTTGAACCGCTCGGCCTGTTCCGCCAGGCCTTTGGCGACGTCCACGTCGACCGCGTCGATCCGCTGGTTGGCCGCGTATTCGCGGACTTCCTGAGTGATCTTCATCGAGCAGAATTTCGGCCCGCACATCGAACAGAAGTGCGCGACCTTGGCCGAGTCCTTCGGCAGGGTTTCATCGTGATACGAACGCGCGGTGTCCGGATCCAGACCGAGGTTGAACTGGTCTTCCCAACGGAATTCGAAACGCGCCTTGCTCAAGGCGTTGTCGCGAATCTGTGCGCCCGGATGCCCTTTGGCCAAGTCCGCTGCGTGCGCGGCGATCTTGTAAGTGATGATCCCGGTCTTCACGTCATCCTTGTTCGGCAGACCCAAGTGTTCCTTCGGCGTCACATAGCAGAGCATCGCGCAACCGAACCAGCCGATCATCGCCGCACCGATACCCGAGGTGATGTGGTCGTAGCCCGGCGCAATGTCGGTGGTCAGCGGGCCGAGGGTGTAGAACGGCGCCTCATCGCAGCACTCCAGCTGCTTGTCCATGTTCTCTTTGATCAACTGCATCGGCACGTGGCCCGGGCCTTCGATCATGGTTTGCACGTCGTGCTTCCAGGCGATCTTGGTCAGTTCGCCGAGGGTTTCCAGTTCGCCGAACTGGGCAGCGTCGTTGGCGTCGGCAATCGAACCCGGACGCAAGCCATCGCCCAGCGAGAAGCTGACGTCATAGGCTTTCATGATTTCGCAGATTTCTTCGAAATGCGTGTAGGCGAAGTTTTCCTTGTGATGCGCCAGGCACCACTTGGCCATGATCGAACCGCCACGGGACACGATACCGGTCACGCGTTTGGCGGTCAGCGGCACGTAACGCAGCAGCACACCGGCGTGAATGGTGAAATAGTCGACGCCCTGCTCGGCCTGCTCGATCAGCGTGTCGCGGAACAGCTCCCAGGTCAGGTCTTCGGCCGCGCCGCCGACTTTTTCCAGCGCCTGATAGATCGGCACCGTGCCGATCGGCACCGGCGAGTTGCGGATGATCCACTCGCGCGTTTCGTGAATGTGCTTGCCGGTGGACAAGTCCATGATGTTGTCCGCGCCCCAGCGAATACCCCAGGTCAGTTTCGCCACTTCTTCTTCGATGGACGAACCCAAAGCACTGTTGCCGATGTTGCCGTTGATCTTCACCAGGAAGTTACGGCCGATGATCATCGGTTCCAGTTCGGTGTGGTTGATGTTGGCCGGAATGATTGCGCGGCCACGGGCGATCTCGTCACGCACGAATTCCGGGGTGATGATTTTCGGCACGCTGGCGCCGAAGCTGTGGCCCGGGTGTTGCTGATCCAGCAGGCCAGCGGCGCGGGCCACTTCAAGTTTCATGTTTTCGCGGATGGCAACGAATTCCATCTCGGGCGTGATGATGCCCTGACGCGCGTAGTGCATCTGCGTGACATTGCCACCGGCCTTGGCGCGGCGCGGATTGTTGACGTGGGCAAAGCGCAGCTTGGTCAGTTCCGGATCGGCAAGGCGTTCGCGGCCGAAGTTGGAACTCAGGCCCGCCAGGCGCTCAGTGTCGCCACGGTCGTCGATCCACGCCGAACGCACATCGGCGAGGCCTTTGCGCACGTCGATCACCACGTTCGGATCGGTGTACGGGCCCGAGGTGTCGTAGACGGTCACCGGCGCGTTGATTTCGCCGCCGAAATCGGTCGGCGTCACGTCGAGGGTGATTTCGCGCATCGGCACGAGGATGTCCGGGCGCGAGCCCTGAACGTAGACTTTTTGCGAACGGGTGAACGGCTTGACCGATTGCTCATCGACCTTGGCCGAGTCACTCAGGTTGATCGCGTTTTTTGATTTTGTAGTCATCACGGGCTCTCCAGACAGCATCCAGGCAGTGGATTGTCGGAGCAGAACCTGAAAGGCACGGACGCACCAGGACCGGTGCTGTGCATCGTCGTCGAGCGTTCGATTGTCGAACAATTTCCCGGACGAAGCACAAGAGGACTCGCCGGGTGACGAGAAATCTTGTTCCCTACGCAGGCGCTAACCTGATCAGGTTCAACGGGATCCGAAATTATTCGATCTCAGCCTCATAGCAAGGCACCCCGACAAGAACCCGGCCAGTCTAGACACAACCGGCAAAGAACGCCAACACCGCAGCAAACACCATGATGAATGGCATAAATACAGGGGCTTGGCCGATTGTTGTGAGGCAAATGCACAACTACACTCGCTTTGCCCCGCCACGCCTTGACGCTGCGGGGCCTGCGCCTTAACGTTGGCGCCCGGATTACTTCCATAATATTAATGCTAGGGATCGCCTCATGCTGCGCAAACTCTCACTGGCTGTTGCCGTGTCTTGTGCGTCCAACGCAATGGCCTGGGCAGCAGAAGCGCCCTTGTCGACCAAAACCGATCTGGTCAGCGTCTACCAGGAAGCTGTCGACAACAACGCCGATCTGGCCGCCGCCCGCGCTCAGTACGGCGCACAGAAAGAAGTGGTGCCGCAGGCCCGCGCCGGGCTGCTGCCAAACCTGTCGGGCGGCGCCGAAGTGGCCAATGTGCGTACGTCGATCGATCAGCCTTCGGCCACCGCCAATCGCAGCGCTCACTCGTATCAGGCGACTCTGGCCCAACCATTGTTCCGCGCCGATCGCTGGTTCCAGTACCAGGCCGCGAAAGACGTCAACGAGCAAGCCGCGCTGCAACTGTCGGCGACCGAACAGAACCTGATCCTGCAATCGGCCGAAAGCTATTTCAACGTGCTGCGCAGTCAGGACAACCTCGCCTCGACCAAGGCGGAAGAAGCGGCGTTCAAGCGCCAGCTCGACCAGTCCAACGAACGTTTCGATGTCGGCCTTTCGGACAAGACCGACGTGCTGCAATCGCAAGCCAGTTACGACACCGCCCGGGCTAACCGTATCGTTGCGCAGCGTCAGGTCGATGATGCGTTCGAAGCGCTGATCACCCTGACCAACCGTCAGTACAATTCGATTCAGGGCATCGTCCACACGTTGCCGATCCTGCCGCCGGCGCCGAACGATGCGAAATCCTGGGTCGACACGGCGGCGCGGCAGAACCTCAATCTGCTCGCCAGCAACTACGCGGTCAGCTCTGCCGAGCAAACGCTCAAGCAACGCAAGGCCGGCCACTTGCCGACCCTCGACGCGGTAGCGAAATACGAGAAAGGCGACAACGACGCCCTCGGTTTCGCCAACCCGAACTCGTTCGGTGCGCCCTACGGTGGCAACGTCGAACAGAGCACGGTCGGCCTGCAACTGAATATCCCGATCTACAGCGGCGGACTGACCAGCTCGCAAGTGCGCCAGTCGTATGAGCAACTGAATCAGAGCGAACAACAGCGCGAATCGCTGCGTCGGCAAATCGTCGAGAACACCCGCAACCTGCACCGCGCAGTGAACACCGATGTCGAGCAAGTGCAGGCGCGCCGCCAGTCGATCATCTCCAACCAGAGCGCTGTGGAAGCCACGGAAATCGGTTATCAGGTCGGCACGCGCAACATCGTTGACGTGCTCGATGCGCAGCGTCAGCTGTACACCTCGGTGCGCAACTACAACAACACCCGCTACGACTACATCCTCGACAACCTGCGCTTGAAGCAGGCGGCGGGGACGTTGAACCCGGGGGATCTGGAAGATCTGCGGCGGTATTTGAAGGCTGACTACAACCCGGACAAGGACTTCCTGCCACCGGATCTGGCCAAGGCGGCCGAGGCGCAGCTCAAGGCCCGGCCTTAAGCCTTAAAAACAAAAGATCGCAGCCTTCGGCAGCTCCTACATCGGAATACGTTTCCCTGTAGGAGCTGCGGCACGCTGCGATCTTTTTGCTTTACTTGATCAATCTGCCCAAACCATCGAGCAAACGCTGCAACGCGCCCTGATTGCGGCGCATCACCGCCAGCCCGGCCTCCGCCATGCGCTGCGCATCACGCGGCAGTTCAAACAGGCGCTGTACTTCCACCGCCAGCCCTTCGGCATCATCGACTTCGGCCAACGCTCCGGCTTCGCGCAATTGCGCGGCGATGTCGAGGAAGTTGAACAGGTGCGGGCCGCTGATCACCGGTTTGGCCAGTGCTGCCGGCTCCAGCAGGTTGTGCCCGCCGTTAGGCACCAGACTGCCGCCAACAAACGCGCTGTCTGCCAGTGCATAAAGAAACAGCAATTCACCCATGGTGTCGCCGAGCAGCACCGACGTCTGCGCATCGACATTGGCGGCAGTCGAACGCCGCACCGTGGCAAAGCCTTCGCGCTGGCACAACTCGAACACTGAGTTGAAGCGTTCCGGATGCCGCGGCACCAGGATCAGCAGCGCATCCGGGTGATTGGCCAACAAGCGGCGGTGGGCATCGAGCACCACTTCGTCCTCGCCTTCGTGGGTGCTGGCGGCGATCCACACTGGGCGCTCCAGCGCCTGCCACTGCCCGCGCAGTTCGACGGCGCGTTGCAACAGTTGCGGGTCGATGGTCAGGTCGAACTTGATCGAACCGGTGACTTCGACTGTCTCCGCACGCGCGCCCAGATCACGGAAGCGCTGGGCTTCGGTTTCGGTCTGTACAGCGAACAGACTCATTTCGGCGAGCATCGGCTCGGTCAGTTTGCTGAAGCGGCCATAGCCGCGTGCCGAACGCTCGGACAAACGTCCATTGGCCAGCGCCACCGGAATCCCGCGCTTGGCGCACTGGTGAATGTGATTGGGCCACAGTTCGGTTTCCATGATCACCGCAAGCTTGGGCTGAGCGCGATCAAGAAAGCGCGCCGCCGCACACGGCAAATCGTAGGGCAGATAGCAATGCTGGATGCGCGGCTCGTTGGCGAACAGCGCCTGAATCCGCTCCGATCCGGTCGGGGTCATGCAGGTCACGGTGATCGGAAGCGTCGGATAACGTTGCAGCAAGGCGCGGATCATCGGTGCCGCAGCAATGCTTTCGCCCACCGACACCGCGTGCACCCAGATGCCGCCGGGTTGCAGTTTCGGCATGCCGTAGGAGAAGCGTTCGCCGATCCGCTTGGCATACGCCGGCGCCTTGCGTGCGCGCAGCCACAGCCGAATCGCCACCAATGGCAGCCCCAGGTAAAACAGCGCGGTGTAGAGAGTTCTATTCATGGCGGCGGAGTTTATCGACTTTTGTCGCCGATCGCGCGCAAGTGCACGGCAAAACGTTCGGCCAGCCAGCGCGCGGCCGGGCCGAGGGGTTCGTCGCGGCGCCAGACCAGTTCCACCACCAGCGCCGGTGGCGTCCATTCGCTGTCGAGTTCGACCATCAAGCCCTGATACGCCGAGTACTGCACCACATGGCGCGGCAACCAGGCCCAGCCGAGATCGCGCACCAGCCATTCGGACATGACGTAGAAACTGTCGGCGCGCCACACCTGTGGGCTGGCCGGCTCGTTGCCGGGATAAACGCTGGTTTGCGTCGACATCAGCAATTGCCGGTGCTGCGCCAGTTGCTGGCAGGTCACGTAGGACTGTGCCGCCAACGGATGATTGATCCCGCAGACCGTGACCATCTCCACGCTGCCGAGCACGCGGCGCTCCAGCGCTTCGGGGATTTCATCGTGATAGAACAACAGGCCAAGATCGGCGCGGCGCTCGACCAGTTTGCGTGCAACCTCACCTTGAGCGGCGCTGGTCAGTTGCACTTCCAGGCTGGGGAACTGCTCGGCCAGTTCACCGAAACTTTCCACCAGCGCCTGATAGGGCATCGCCTCGTCTTGCGCCACGCGCAACTGTGCTTCCTGTCCCCGCATCATTGCCATCGCCCGGCCATTAAGGCGTTCACATTGACGCAGAACTTCCCGCGCTTCTTCGAGCAAAGCTTCGCCCGCTTCGGTGAGCGTTGGCTGACGGCCACTGCTACGCTCGAACAGGCTGACGCCCAAGTCATCTTCGAGCATGGCAATCGCACTGCTGATCGCCGACTGCGCTTTGCGCTGCTGGCGCGCCACGGCGGAAAACGAGCGGTGCTCGGCGACGTCGACAAACACCCGAAGTTGATCCAGATTCCACTGCATGCTGACTCACCGACCCATCTCTGTAACAGATAGGTAATGACTTTACCCCATCTGGCGAATCACTAGAATGCCGCCTCAGCAAGCAACGTTTCACATTGAGGATTTGAACATGAACGCCTACGCCTACCTGGCCATTGCCATCTGCGCCGAAGTGATCGCCACCGTTTCGATGAAAGCGGTCAAAGGCTTGAGTACGCCGCTGCCATTGGTGCTGGTCATCGTCGGCTACGCGATTGCGTTCTGGATGCTGACGCTGGTGGTGCGTACCGTACCGGTCGGCGTGGCCTACGCGGTCTGGGCGGGCATGGGCATTGTCATGGTCAGCGTAGCGGCGCTGTTCATCTACGGGCAGAAACTGGATATCCCGGCGATGCTGGGGATGGCGTTGATCGTGCTCGGCGTCGTCGTGATCCAGCTGTTCTCCAAGACCGCCGGCCACTAAATCCAACCACATCCCCTGTAGGAGTGAGCCTGCTCGCGATAGCTATGTATCAGACAACATAACTGTTGAATGAAAGACCGTTATCGCGAGCAGGCTCACTCCTACAGGTTTTGTATTCCACGTGTTGATCATCGACAAATCCGCCCCTTTCCCGAGTCTGTATACTGCGCCCTCGTCTTGAACACTGAGGTCGCTGCATGCCATCCGTTATTTCCACCGACGTTCTGATTGTCGGCGCTGGTGTCGCCGGCCTCTGGTTGAACGCGCGTCTGCGCCGCCAGGGTTTTTCGACCGTACTGGTGGAAAGTGCCAGTCTCGGCGGCGGGCAGAGCGTGAAGTCCCAGGGCATCATCCACGGCGGCGCCAAGTACGCGCTGCACGGTGCCCTGACCGGCGCTTCGGAAGCCATCGCCGACATGCCGCGGCGCTGGCGTGAAGCGCTGGCCGGCAATGGCGAACTGGATCTTTCCGGTGTGCGCCTGCTGTCCGAAGCTCACTATTTGTGGTCGCCGGGCACTCTGGCCGGCAACCTCACCAGTTTCTTCGCCAGCAAAGCCGTGCGCGGCCGCGTCGATCAGGTCAAGGGCGAGCAACTGCCGCCGGCCCTGCAAGACAAACGCTTCAAGGGCAAAGTCTATCGCCTCGCCGAACTGGTGGTCGACGTGCCGAGCCTGATTCAGCGTCTGGCCGATCTGGCCGGCGATGGCCTGCTCGCCGGGCAAACCATCGAGCCACTGCTGGAAGCGGGTGTACTGGTCGGCTTGAGAGTCGACGGTCGCGAGATTCACGCACAGCGTATTGTCCTCAGCGCCGGCGCTGGTACGGCCCAACTGCTCGAAGACCTTGGCCTGACTCAGCCGGCCATGCAACGCCGCCCGCTGCACATGATCATCGCCAAAGGGCCGGGGCTGAAACCGCTATACGCCCACTGCCTGGGTGGCGGCACCAAACCGCGCATCACCGTGACCACGCACCCGGCCGCTGACGGCCAGTGGGTCTGGTACATGGGCGGCGACATCGCCGAAAGCGAAGGCGTGCACCGCGAGCCAGCCGAGCAGATCGCCACCGCGCAGAAAGAGATTGCGCAGTTGTTACCGTGGATCGACCTCAGCACCACGCAATGGGCGACCTTGCGTGTCGACCGTGCCGAACCGCTGCAAACCGGCCTCACGCGTCCGGACAACGCCTTCCTCGCCGAACAGGGCCGTTTGCTGGTCGGCTGGCCGACCAAACTGGCGCTGGCGCCGGACTTCGCCGATCGCGTGATCGCCTCTCTTGAGCGCGACGGCATCCAGCCGCAAGCCGCCGAACCTTTGCCGGCGCTGCCAAAACCACCGATGGGCGTTCCCGCCTGGGAGCAGTTGCTGCCATGACCATTGCCACCCTGCATGACCTGCATCGTCCTTTGGGCAGCACCGGTCTGACGGTTTCGCCACTGGGCCTGGGCACGGTCAAACTCGGCCGTGACCAAGGGGTGAAATACCCCAACGGTTTTCAGATTCCCGGCGACGACGAAGCGCGCATGCTGCTGCGTCAGGCGCGCGATCTGGGCATCAATCTGATCGACACCGCTCCGGCTTATGGTCGCAGCGAAGAACGCCTTGGCCCGTTGCTACGCGGCCAGCGGCAAGACTGGGTAATCGTCAGCAAGGTCGGCGAGGAGTTTGCCGATGGCCTGTCGCGCCACGATTTCAGTGCAGCACACACACGGATGTCGGTGGAACGCAGTCTGCAACGTCTTGAAACCGATTTTATCGACCTGGTGCTGGTGCACTCCGACGGCAACGACATGGCCATCCTCGAGCATGAAGATGTTTACGCGACACTCGCAGCGCTCAAGGCCGAAGGCAAGATTCGCGGCTTCGGCTTCTCCGGCAAAACCGTCGAAGGTGGCTTGAAAGCACTGGAGCAAGGCGACTGCGCGATGGTCACCTACAATCTGAACGAACAAAACGAGAAAGCTGTCATTGACTATGCTGCTGCCCACGGCAAAGCCATTCTGGTGAAAAAAGCCTTGGCCAGCGGTCATGTTTGCCTGAGCCCGGGCGTCGATCCGGTGCGCGCCAGCTTCGAATTGCTGTTCGCGCAACCTGGCGTAGCCAGTGCTATTGTCGGCACGATCAATCCGCTGCACCTCGCCCACAACGTTGCGACCGTTGCCCAGGTCCTACGTGGTCACTGACGCCGCTTCGCGGCCTTAAGCAGGAGCCGATATGCCGCGCACGCTCATCAGAAAGAACCCGAGCAACTTCAAGACCCTGCCGCTGTTCGTCGAAGCTACCCCCGAAGGCCTGACCTATCAGAGCGTCGGCATGCCGCTGAACTTTGCGCAGACCTTGCAGCGACGCAAACCGGTGAGCGTGGCCGACACTGAGCGTTTCTCGCTGGAGTTGGCCAATCTCGGCGTTTCGGTACGTCTGACCCTGCATTGGCAGAATCGCGATTATTGGGTGCTGGTGCGCCAGCGCCGACAGGACCGTGGCGACGTCGTGCTCAAATTGATTTCCGGTTACGTGCCGGCGCATGAGCTGAATATTCCGCTGCACACGGCGATTCAGGAAATTGCCGAAGAGTGCTTGCTCGAGACACCGGAAGGCTGGCTCGGCGGGCGTTTCAACGACACCTGGCTGCCAGCACCCTACTCTGCGGCCCTGCATTATCGCGAAGCCCTGCCGTTTCGCCTGACGCCATTGTCCGGCTCCGCGCGCCCCATACGCAGCGCCAATCTGCAATTGCTCGAACGGCCCCGGGCCTATGTGCACCTTCCAACCGCCTCGCTGCAATTGATTTACGACTTGCGCCTGGATGTGCCCAAGGAAGCCAAGTCCCTGAGCCTGTTCCACGTCGACGAGCGTCTGGAGGGTGATCAACTAGTGGCCCGACTCGACCGCAAGCGCCCCGACCTGTACTTGATGCCACTCAAGGACGGCGCACCACTGGCCGAGTTGTACACGCTCAAGCGCGACAAACTCGTTGCCGCCAGCACCCGAGGTCTGTATTTGGCCGAAAGCTTTGCGACACAAACCGGCTGGGTCGTGCGCGAGGAGCGGATTCGCTG